>CAZFLK010000134.1:0-16055 GCA_964519245.1 uncultured Verrucomicrobiota bacterium | reverse complement strand
CGAACGATGATCCTGTTCGGGCCGCAGGACCGCATGGCACTGGCCGAGGAATTGATCAAGGAGTTTGAGAACAAGGAGGGCGGCAGCGGCGAGGTGCGCATTTACCGGCCGGTTGTCAAGAAGCCGACCGAGTTGGCGGAGATGTTGCGGCAGGCTGTTCCGGGAATCGCGGCCTCAGGCGAATCCGCCGCCACGGCTGCGACCAAGGCCCGGTTGATCATCGACGAGACCGAGAACCGCTTGATTGTCGCGGCGCCGTTGGCCCAGCAGGCGGATCAGATCGAGGCGGTCATCAACAGCCTTGATCGGCCGGTGCACGGGAAGAAGGGCGGTGAGGATCGCGGGGCCGAGCGTGAGGTTGTGCATCTCACACGGGTGTTCGAGATTCGCCGAATGGAGATCTCCCAGGTTGGCGACCTCCTGAAGCAGGTGTTGACCAAGGAGTTGCCGCACGGCGGTTACGGCGTCGCCGCCCAGATTGCGGTTGAGCCGAATTCGAAAGCCGTGGTCGTCACGGGTTCCCCGGAGGATGTTGGGAAGGCCGAGGATATCATCGAACAACTCGACGGGCAGCGGCGCATGAGCAGTCCGCGCAACCTGAAGATCTTCTCATTGGAGCATGCCCGGGCCGGCTCGATCATCGAGAACGCGAACGCCTTGATCGCCGAGCGCATGAACGACCCCCGATTTGCCCGCGAGTTGGCGCCCTCGGTGATCGCGGATGAGCAGAACAACCGGCTGCTGGTCACGGCGACGGAGTCGCAACTCGAGGCCGTTGGCGAAGTGATCGCGACCCTGGATGTGGCTCCGGCGCGGCCGAAGCGTGCGCTGGCGATGCTCCCGGTGCGCTCCAAGACACCCGAGGAGATGATTGCCCTGGTGTCGCAGTTGACGGCCCAGTTGGGCGAGAATCAGTCTGACGCTCAATTGGCTCCCAAACTTTTCCCGGACGCGGCAAGCCGGCAGATCATCGTGCTGGCGACCTCGGAAGATGGAGAGAAGATTGCCACCCTGATTCGGGAGTTGGACGCCTCCCGCGTCAGCGCCCTTGCGAAAGAAATCCGGGGCATACAGTTGTTTGGCCGCAAGGCGGAGGACCTTGCCCCCTTGGTTCAACAGCTGTATCGGGAGCAGGCCAGCGGAGTCCGGGAGCCGGAAGGCGGCGCGGCGACCTTGTTGGCCGAGGCGCGCGACAACCGGATCCTGGTCACGGGAACCAAGGCCGAGATCGAACGGGTCGAAGGGATCATCCGGCAGCTTGATCCGGAGGGCAGTGAGCCCAAGACCGAGGAAACCCGGGTCTTTGCGCTCAAGTCGGCCCTGGCGACGGATCTTTCAACCGTGGTGGAACAGGCGGTCGCCGCGCAATCGCCCGGAGCCCGCATTCTTACCGACACCCGCAGCAACAGCCTGATCGTGACAGGCGACGGCGACGCGATTGCGGCGGCTGACGGGTTGATCCAGCAACTGGACAAACGGCCGAGGATGGAGCCCCGGGAGATGCGGGTCATCGAGTTGAACAGCGCCGACGCCGCCGGGTTGGCTGAGATGGTCGGCACGGTCGGGGCCGAGATGTTGGCGGATCGGCAAGGGCCGGATTACACGCCCCAGACCCGCGTGGTTCCGGACACGGTGGGCGGTCGGTTGATCATTTCGGGGCCCCGCGACGAGCTTTTGATATATGAGAGCGTGGTGGAGCGGCTTGACAAGGCGGGGGATTCCAAGGGCGGCGCCCGGGTCTTTCAGTTGCAGAACAGCGATGCTGAGCAGGTGGCCGAGATTCTGGCCAAGACCATGGTGACCTATGATTCGCGGAACAATCCGATCCAGCGCATCTCGATCTCGACCGACCGCAACTCCAACAGCATCGTCCTCACCGGCGGGCGCGAGGACCTGGCGGATGCGGAGACCATCATCACGAAACTCGATGGCGGCGACGCGGCATCCGGCGCGATCCAAGGGAAGGGCGGTTCCGGCGCGGCCGCCAAGCGGGGGCTCAAGGTGTTTGAGGTTGGGGACGGCAAGGCTGCGAGTCTTGCCGTCCTGGCGCAGAATGTTTTTGAGTCACAGAATGCCCATCGGCCCGGCGTCGACCAGGTGAGTTTTACAGCCGGTCCGGATGGCAGGAAGTTGATTGTCATGGCGCCGGCGGGGTTGTTGGAGCAGGTCGAAACCGTGGTCAACCTTCTCAATGTCAAACCCGCCAGGACGAGCCGCTCCCTGCAGCGGATTGAGACGACGGGGCAGGGCGGGGGCGAGGTGGTTGACACCGTGCAGAAGATTTATGCCGAGCAGTCCGCCAAGCAACCGGGGCCGGCCGCGAGCATCTATGCCGATCCGTCGGGAAGCGGCCTGATGGTCTATGGCAGCGAGGCGCAGGTGGCGCAGGTTCGCCAGATCGTGTCTACGCTTTCCCTGGCTCCCTCGCCCAAGCGCGAGACCAAGGTCTTCGAGGTTGGCGGCGCCGCCGATGTTCAGCGCCTGCAGCCCTTGGTCGAGCAGCTTTACTCGGATCAATGGAAGGACAAGGCGAGAGATGATCCGGCCGACGCCCAAATTCTGGCCGACTCGCGGATGGGGCGTTTGATCGTCACCGGAAAACCGGAGCACGTGAAGGAGATCGGGGCCATCATCGAGCAACTCGGCGTCAGCGACGCCAAGCCGGAATCCGGCAAGCGGCAGACGAAGGTCTTCCAGCTGAACGGCGGCGACGCGGACGATATCCAGAAACTGGTGGAGCGACTCTACGAAGATGGGGCCAAGGAGCGTTTCGGAGATGCGGATCCCGGCACGTTGATCTTGGCGGATGATGACAACAACCGGCTGGTTGTCTCCGGCGACGAGGCCGAGGTGAAGGCGGTTTCGGAGATTGTTGACACCTTGCAGTTGGACGCCACCGAGGGAGGCTCGGCGAGGATTTTTGTCCTGAAGCATGCCGACCCGCAGGCTGTGGCGCGGATTGTCTCCATGGCCGTGTCCGGTCAGGACCCCAGCAATTCCTACATGCGCTACTATCGCTTCAGCCGGTATCGCCCCTCCAACGCGCCCAAAGAATTCAACGCCTCCGCTGACGCTGGGACCCGAACGGTGATTGTGTCGGGCAAGCCCAAGGATGTTTTGGCCGCCGCCTCCATCATTGAACAGCTGGATCAGCCTGCGGACGCCGCGCCCCGCAAGATGCGGGTGGTTGAAGTCGGGCCGGGGGAGGCCGATGACGTCGCGGAGCAAGTTCGCGAATTGTTTGGGGATCAGGCCAAGTCGCGGCCGGAGCTTCGTGAGAACGACATCCTGGTGATGGAGGGTTCGAACGGCGATCGCATCATCGTCTCGGGCAATGAGGAGCAGTTGCTGGTCGTGGACGAGATTGTGAAGACCATTTCGCCGGAGGAGGCGCCGACCGTGGCGCGCGAGACCCGGGTCTACGACATCAAGGTGGGCGATGCGGATGACATCGGCGACGTGGTTCGTGATTTGTATGAAAAGCAGCTCCGCTCCCGAACAACGCGTCCGGGAACGGAGGCGTTGATTCTCGACGATCGTTCCACGAACCGCCTGATCGTGTCCGCCATCCCGGAAGAGTTGAAGGCCATTGATTCCATGATCACCCAGTTGGACAAGGCCAGTCCACGCGAGGACACCGTCCGCTTTTTCAAGCTCAAGAACGCGAATCCGGATGATGTCGTTTCCATTCTTCAGCGGGTGATCGTGCGTTACAACTCGCGCGGCGTTCCGTTGCCGCAGGTGACGGCGACAACCGATCGCGCGACCGACACGCTGATCATCACGGGTTCTCCGGACGACCTCGGTTTGGCTGCCAAATTGATTGAGGATTATGATCGTGACTCCAAGGCCCCCGATGCCGCCCCGCGCCGGATGAAGGTTGTGAACGTCGGCTATGGCAAGGCGGATGAACTCGTCGAGCAGGTTCGTTCGCTGTTCGACGATCAAACCCAGTCGCGCCCGGAGTTGCGGCGCAACGACATCCTGGTCATGGAGGGGGTCGAGGGGGATCAGATCGTGATTGCGGGCAACGAGGAGCAGTTGAAAGTCGTGGATGAGATTGTCAAGACGCTTGCTCCTGAAGAGGTCAAGGCGACACGCAAGGAAACGCGGGTCTACGACATTCTCAATGGCGATGCCGACGATATTGGCGATATCGTCAAGGATCTCTACCGCGCGCAATTGAAGAAGCGGAAGACGCGTCCGGAGTCGCAGGCGTTGATTTTGGACGACCGCTCGACCAACCGGTTGCTGGTGTCGGCGATTCCGGAGGAGATGGCGGAGATCGACGCCATCATCGCCCAACTCGACAAGGCGCGTCCGCGCAATGACGCGGTGAGGTTCATCCAGCTGAAGAATGCGGATCCCGACAACTTGCGGTCCATTTTGTCGACGGCGATTGTGCGCTACAACTCACGGGGGTATCCGGTTCCGTTGGTGAGCGCGACGGTCGATCGGTCGACCGGCACGTTGATCCTGACCGGCGATGAGAAGGACCTGGGCCGCGCCGAGAAGTTGATCGCTGATTATGACGGGACCGACATTCCGCGAGAGGAGCGGGTGACGCGATTCGTGAAGACCCATGACGCGGATCCTGACGAGATTGCCCGGCAGTTGGGGCAGCTTTACCAGGCGGACATGAGGCAGCGCGGCAAGCGGAACCAGGCGGACGCGGTGTTCATGGGCAATGACGACGCCAATCGTGTGATCATCACGGCCCGGGCGTCGGACATGAAGTTCATCGACGACGCCCTGGGGCAGTTGCTGGAAGGCTGGGGCGACGCGGAACGTCGAGTGCAGATGTTCACGCTGAAGCATGTCCCCGCCACCCCGGTTGCCGACATGGTCAACCAGCTGTTTGACCGTCGCTACAGTCGCAGCCGGACTGCGGGTCGGTTGACGACGACGCCCGGCCCCGATGACAAGACGTTGTTGGTGGACGCGGATGGGGCGACCTTGAAGCGGGTGGCCGAGTTCATTGCGACGATCGACGCGCCGCAGGGCGATGGCGATGCCGTCATTCAGACGGTTCATCTGGAAGAGGGGGAATCCGAGGCCATCGCGCGCGCGCTGATGGACACGATCAACGCCGAGGGGGCCAATCCGGAGTTGAAGTCCGTGCATGTGACGCCGGTCACGGGAACCAAGACCCTGCTGTTGAACGGTCCCCGCGAGTCCGTGGACAAGGTGATGGAGATCGTGAAGAAACTCGACACCGGCAGCATTGGCGGCGAAGCCGAGGTGCGAATCTACCAGCTGAAGAACACCACGGCGCGCGATATCGAGCCCCTATTGGCGCAATTGATCAAGAACCTGATGTCCAAGGGAGGGGGGGCGGATACGGGCGGTTCGCGCAGTTCCCGCAATCGCTACTATCCCTTCTACGGCTATTACCCCTACTCGAGGATGTCCGGCGGCCAGGATGGCGGCGGCAAGCAGCCTTCCATCACCATTCATGAAGAAACCAACCGCCTTCTGATCACGGCCAAGGCGGACCAGTTTGAGTTGATTGAGAAGCTGCTGCCGGAACTGGACAAGGCGCCGGAGAGTTCGGACAAGGATGTTCAATTCGTCTGGCTGAAGACGGCCGACGGCTACGAGATCATTGATGCGATCGACGCGTTCTACGCGGATCGTTCAGCGCGCGATCAGCCCTACCTTGAGACGGACCTGCTGGGGGAGCAGTTGACCGTTATCGCCAAGCGCTCCGACATGCCGCAGATCATGGATCTCATCGAGCAGTTCGATGAGGGCATCGTCCAGGTGGATCAGCAGATTCGCATGATCAGCCTGAGCCGGGTGCCGGTGGAGCAGATGGCCGAGATGCTCAAGACGCTTTATCCCCAGATGTATTCCGGGAAGCTGACCTTCGTAGAGCGTTTGGAGGCCGGTGACGCGCCGGAGGAGGCAACGAAGGCCGATGACTCCGATGCGAAGCCCGAGGGCGGGGACAAGCGGGAAGGGAAGAGCGGGGACGACCGGCCCGAGGTGGTCATCTCTGTCGACAAGAAGACCAACATGCTGTTGTTGTCCGGGCCGAGCGCCGAGTTGGACAAGGTGGACGAGATCATCTTTGAGTTGGAGTGGTTTGCGCTGCCCGGAGAAACGGACCTGCATGTCTATCCGTTGAAGAAGGCGGACCCCGCCGTGGTGGCGAAGACCTTGAATGACCTTTTCCGCTTTGAAGCCCAGGCGTTGGCCGCGCAACAGGCGAAGCCGAAAACCGGCTCCAACAACAACAACAACAGCTCGAACAACAGCCAGCGGACGCAGCAGCGCAGCGCGCGCCCCCCCAAGATGATTGTGGTGCCGGAGCCGCGCACGCGAAGCATCATTGTGCGCGCCACGCCGACGGATTACCTGACTGTGGAATCGCTGATCGAGCAACTGGACCAGGCCGGGGAACAATCCAAGATTGCGTATCGCCTGATTCCCCTGAAGAACGCGCCGGCCGCGAAGCTGGCCCCCATGATCGTCATCATGGCCGAGCAGCTGAAGGCGGCGCAGCCGGGCGACGCGCTGGTGATCGAACCCTATGACCGCAATCGCAGTCTGCTGGTCATCGGGCGCGCGGTGGTGATCGATGAGATTGAAACCATGATCCGGGATCTCGACATTCCCGCGACGGATGAAGAGGTCGAGGTCGTCAAGGTCGTCCTGGAGCACGCCGACGCCGCGACGGTCGCCGCGACCTTGAATGATATCTTTTCGCGAGGATCCCGGTTGACGCCGCGGGCCAAGGGCGATCCGGAGCAGGGTTCCGGCAAGGCCCTGGCGAAGCCGTTGAACGTGGCCGCCGACGCGCGTCTGAACAGCGTGTTCATCAGCGGCGCGAAGGAGGCGGTTGTCCTGGCGCAGGAGATCGTCGCCGACATGGACCGCAAGCAGGAGGGCTTCCTGACCGAGGTCAAACTGATCCAGTTGCGCTATGCATCGGCCGTGAAAATCCTGCCGCTCCTGCAGTCCGTCTTCGCCGAGGGCGGCGCCGTGCCGGGGACGGAGGGCGTCAGCGCCTTTGTGACCCGCTTGAAGACCGTGGATCCGGATGGGGGCGATCTCACCTCGGAGCTGCCCAAGGCTCGTGCGGCGATTGTGATGCAGGCGGATGAATCCCTGAATGTCCTCATTGTCGCCGCCCGGAGCGATGCGTTGCCCTTGATCGAGGCGGTGGTGAAGCAGCTGGATATTCCCGAGGCCTCGGGGATTGCGTCGGTCCGCATCTATCCGCTGGAGCATGCCGACGCCACATCCGTGCGCTCGATCATCACGGACGTTTACGCGGGTTCCCTGACGGGCTCGAATCGCACGGCGGACAAGCCCAATGTCATGGTGGACGCCCGCAGCAACGCCCTGGTTGTCGCCGGCACGGACGCCTCCTTCGCCATGATCGACAGTCTGCTCGCCATGTTGGACACGGAGTTGCCCCTGGAGTTGCGCGACATTCATATCCTGAAGCTGGAACACGCCGATGCGAATGAGTTGGCCGCCACGATTCAGAACCTGATGGACTCGCGAATATCCCGCATCGGCGGCGGCAAGCGCGGCGCCGCGGAGGCGCAGCGCGTGTTGATCGTGCCCGAGGCGCGGAGCAACAGCCTGCTGATCGCGGGCGGCAAGGACAGCTTCGAACTGGTGGAGTCGTTGGCCAAGCGGTTGGACGCGGCGGCGCCCGCCTTGAGCGGGACGATACGCCTGTTGCCGTTGAACTTTGCCGACGCCCGCACGGTGGCGTCGTCGTTCGATTCGTTGTTCACCGCGCGCTACGCCGCAACACGCGGCACGGAGCGGAATCGGAACAAGCCGGTGATCGTCGCGGACGCCCGCATCAACGCGTTGCTGATCACAGCGGCCATGGACGACAACGAGATCATTGACGAGTTGCTGCCCAAGCTCGACCGGAAGCTGGATAATCCATCGCTGCTGTTGACCGTTGTGCCGTTGAAGCACAATGACGCCGCGCAGGTGTCCAACATGCTGGAGGACATCTTCGATGCGCGGCTCAAGTCCCGGGCCGTGCCGGGGCAGACGCCCTCGCCTTCGGAGGAGGTCTCCATCGAGGTGGACAGCCTGAACAACACGCTGATCGTCTCCTCCAACAAGGAGAACCTCGAAACGATCAACGATCTGCTCAAGCAGATCGACGTGCAGCCGATGATGGCGGAAGGCGTGTTTGAGACCTTCGTGCTGGAGCACGCCGATGCGCAGCGGGTGGCGACCTTGATCCAATCGTTGATCCAGCAGGGGTTGTATCGCCCCGGACGCGCGGTCAGCGGTCGTTCGCGCTCGAGGTCAGCGAGAGTTGCGGGCGAGGCCTTGGCGGTGGCCGTCGATCCGCGCAGCAACACGCTGATCGTCTCCGCCAGTCCGGAGAACCTGGGCGTGGTCAAGGAGGTCATCCGGCAGGTCGACACCAGGGACTTTGCCCAGGGCGGCGACATCAAGTTCTACAAACTGGAGCATGCCCAAGCCAGCGACATCGCGGTGACGTTGGGCAGCTTTTTCGAATCCAAGCGCGCCGCGGATTCGGTCGCCATCAACGCGCCTGAGCGAGGCATCCCGGTTTCCATCATTCCCGACGATCGCATCAACGCCCTGCTTGTCACCGGCAGCAAGGAGGCCTTCGACACCCTGGACCGCATCCTGCCGGAGTTGGATGGTGAAGATCAGATTGCCCGCCAGAACTTCAAGGTCATCCCCTTGCAGAACGCCACCGCCACCGCCTTGCGCGACACCCTGGAGCAGCTCTTCGCCAATCGTCCGCCGCCGGTCAAGGGACAGCGGCCGGATCCCATCACGCTGGTCGCGGACGCCTGGGTGAACGCGCTCATTGTCGGGGCCCGGGTCCATGACATGACCATGGTGGAGTCCATGATCGAGAAACTCGACAGCGAGCAGGTCGAACTGGGGTTGCGGGTTGAGGTGATTCCGGTCTTGAAGGCCAATGTCGAGCGCATTGCGGAGACCGTTCAGGAACTCTACCGGGAAAGCTCCACGCGCGCCTCGGGGTTGCCGGTTTTCGTCAATGCGGATGAACGGTTGAACGCGCTGGTCGTGAGCGGCGGCGAGACGGATCTGAAGCGCATCAAGGAAGTTGTGCGCAAGCTCGACACCGACGAGGTTTCGCGCGTGAACGAGATCCGGGTCATCCCGCTCGAGTACGCCCGCGCCGACAGCCTGGCCACAATCCTCAGCTCCGCGTTGAACGACAAACCGGATTCACTGGAGGGCGGCAACGCCGACAGCCAGTCCTTGTTGCAGTTCGTCACCTCCAGCGCGGATGGGGAGAAGTTCATCACCTCGGCCCTGCATGAGGCCGTGTTGATCACGCCGGACACCCGCATGAACTCGCTGATCGTCTCCGGTCCGGTCGACTACATGGGGCTGCTGGAGCGGATTGTGAAGCGGTTGGACGACGCCTCGCCGCGGGAGGCGCAGATCAAGGTCTTCAGCCTCAAGAACACGGAGGCGCGATTGGTCGGGCAGTTGTTGTTGGGGCTGTTTCGCCTCACGCCCAGCGGCGCGCCTGCGGCGGGCAATGATCGTTCCGTCGAGTACACGCTTTACCGACCGACGTTGAATGGGGAGGAGGCGGTGGCTTCGGCGGTGGTCGGGGCCGAGGAGCAGAGCGCCCTGCGCATCTCGATCGACCCGCGCAGCAACAGCATCCTGGTGGGCGGTTCGGAGCATTACATTGGATTGGTGGCCGAGGTGATCGAGTCCCTGGACGCCGGCGGCGGCGTGGCGCGGAAGAGCCAGGTCTATCGGCTCAAGAATGCCCAGGCCGCAGATGTCTCCACGGCCATTCGCGATTTTCTCGACCAGGATCGTCAACGGATCACGCAGGTGCTGGGCCAGGACGCGGTCCGGACGGCCGAGGCCTTGTTGGAGAAGGAAGTTGCCATTGTGGCCGAGCCAGTGAGCAACACCCTGTTGCTGTCGGCGCACGCGCACTATTTCGAGACCTTGAATACGATGATTGAGGAGCTTGATCGCGCCCAGCCCCAGGTGCTGGTGCAGGTGTTGCTGGCGGAGATCACGGTGGATGCCATGCGCGACCTCGGAGTGGAGTGGAATTACTCCAAGACCTTGGGCAATGGCTGGAATTTCGGTTCCGGGACCGACTTCGGGGTGCCGGCGGAGTTGGCCACCTTGGGCGGTTATTCCGCGCTGGTCACCGGCAACAACTTCAACTTCCTGCTGCGCGCGCTGGAGAATGACGGGCACCTCGAAGTGCTCAGTCGCCCGCAGATCCTGACTGCCGACAATCAGCCCGCCTCGATCAACATCGGTCAGCGGGTGCCGTTGATCACCGGCAGCCAGATCACCCCGCAGGGCGGCGTGAACAACCAGTTCGACTATCGCGACGTCGGTGTCAGCCTGGCGGTGACGCCGCGGATCGTGGGCGACGGGTTCGTGCAGATCGATGTGCAGACCACCAACAGCTCCATCAGCAGTTCCTCGGTTCAGATCAATGCCGACGCCACCGTGCCGATCATCAACGAACGGCGCGCCTCAACCATGGTCTCCGTGCAGAGCGGGCAGACGGTCGTGATCGGCGGCCTGATCAGCGCCAGCGAGGATTCCCGGGAGAAGAAGATGCCGTTGCTGGGCAACATCCCGTTGCTCGGAAACCTGTTCAAGAACTCCCGCAATGTTTCCGACCGCAAGGAACTGCTGGTCCTGCTTACGCCGCAGATCCTTAATGCGGAGGCCGGCGATCCCTGGGCCCGCGATATCAATGAGTTCTCCGACGAGATGATCCGCGAGTCCTCCATGAAGAATGCCTTCAAGGACGACGAGAAGAAGCGGGCCATGTTCGAAAGGGTCTTCCCGACCGATGTCGAGCCGCAGGACGGGGAGGTGAAGCCAAAGAAGCCGGAGGACGAGGTCAAACCTCGGCGGGAGTAGCATCAAGACAACGCGCTCGCCTTGTCTCCCTCGCGGCGTTGCCGCCGCCCTGCGGCTTCGATCACGCTTCCACTGCCTCCTCGACCGAACTCGCTCCGCAGTGGTCGCAGGCCGGGAGCAATGACGGGCGGACGGCGTCGCATTCGTTGCATTGCTCGAAGAGCGGCGTGGCGCAGCAGGGGCAGACGTAGGGTTCGTCCGCGGTGGGTTCGGCGTTCTGGGGGACGAGCATTTTCTTGATGCTGCGGGAGGTCCAGAAGAGGTATTTCAAAGGGCCGCGGCGGATGGGATAGCCGCAGATGGGGCAAAGGAATTTCTCGTAAGCCTCGCGGTATTGTTTCAGGAGCCAGTCGCGTTTCGGCGCGACGATCTGGCGGAGGAGATAAACCAAGGCCTTGAGGACGATCGCCAAGGCCACGAAGATCAACACATACTTGAACAGTTTGCTGGGAAAGTATTCGTGCATGACCTGGCCGAGCTTCCAGTAGACGGCGATGCCCGTCGCATAGATCATCGGTCTGTAGACCGTGTGTCGCCGTTTGCGAAACACCCAGGTGATGGCGATGGTCACGGGAACCAGGAAGAGCAGCTTGAAAGTCGCGACCAACAGGTTGTGTTTCCGGCGCAATTCCTGGTGTTCGGCCTGCGCGGCGCCGCGCTGCGCGGCCAGTGATTCGTCGACGGTCCTTTTTTCATCCTCGAGTTGAATCTCGGTTTCCTTCAGGGCGGCGACGGCGTCGTTGAGGGCCTGACTCTTGCGCTGGCTCTCGAGGAACAGCGCGCGGGCGTCGGTGAGCGCTGTCTGTTCCGACTCGGGCAGCGCGGATCCCTTCTCGATGGCGAGGCGTTGAAGTCCCTCCAGTTGCCCGATGGTGGTCTGGGCGTTGGAGATGGCGCTGCGAAGGATGGCCTGCCGGGCGCCTTCATTCTTGATTTCCCGTTGGGTTGATTTGAGACGTTTGGCGAGTTCCTCCTGTTTGGCGACGGCGGCGGGATCGAGGTGTTTGGTTTCGATTGCCTGCCAGTCCGGGCCGGGAAAGGAGCCGATGTCGCGGAGGGCAAAGCCCAGCAACCAGTAGACCAACATCGTCAGAATGCCGCTGAACACCAGCACGAGGAAGCGATGTGACCACGGGCCTTTGCGGGGGATGGAGGCTGAAGCGGGAAGTTGTTTTGGATTCATGAATTGAAGCTTTTGTATCCTGCGCGCTTGCCGCGCGCCCAATCGATAATGGCGATGCTCGAATCGCTGAAACTGATGGGGGAGTTCGAGTTGCGATTTGAACCGGATAAGGGGCGCGGAATGAGTTCCGCGCTCCGACGGAGGCTTCAAGGTTCCGTCGTCTCGGCTTCCCATCCCGGTTCAACCGGACTTGGAACCGGAGGAATGCCGAAACCAACGTTGCATCCTGCCTGGAAGCGCCCATTCTCCCGATGTCGTATGAATAGGAACCGAGAGCCAATGCGTCGATCCCGGGTGAATCGCATCCGGTTGTTATGCCTAGCCATGGGGGCGTTGCTGCTTTGCGGTTGCGCCTCGGACCACTCCCGGCCGCGCGCGACGGCGGGCAAGGGCTCGGATCAGATCACGCAGCTTCACCTGATCACCTTTCCGACCGGAATCAACATGGACGCCATTCCGGGGCAGGACGGCATTGCCTTGAAGGTTTTTGCGGCCAACAGTTCGCGAGCGAAACCCCTGCCGGTTCGGGGCGGCGACCTGGAGATTCTCCTGTTCGACGGCCTGTTGAAGTCGGCTCCGGGAGGAGAGATGAAGCCGTTGAAAGTCTGGCGGTTTTCGGTTGATGAACTGAAGCCCTACGAATTCACCTCGACGATTGGAGTGGGCTACCAGTTGACGCTGATCTGGGATGAGGCCAAACCGTCCCAGGGGCGAGCGACGGTAATGGCAAGACTGGTGGTTTCACCGGAGCGGGCCGTCTACTCCGCGCCGAGTCCGATCACGTTGGGGGGATAGGCTTGGGCGCGGGAAGGCCAAACAAGGTGTTCAAGCCCGCCAATGCGCCCGCCTGGTGAGCGGCCTCTGGCGACCACACCAATGCAGGCGCGCAATCGGGCAATTTATGTTCGGTTTGGCGGGGGGCTTGTGCGTAGATACTACCGACGTCCCCATGAAAAACACTTTGATTCATCCACCTTGCGCCGTGGTCTCTTTTGTCGCCGCTCTGGTTTGTGCGGCGACGGTCCCGTCGGTAAGGGCGCAGCTTGTGCCGGAATACGAGGAGCCGCCGATCCGATACAGCGACACACCCGCGGACAATCTCGCCACCAAGATTGAGCGCCAGTGGCAGGCAGGGAAGTTGGAGGGGATGGAGCAGTATGGAAAACCGATGTTGAGCGGTTTCTTGAAGGCGTTCGGCATCCCTGAAGCCTCGCAGACCCTGGTGTTCTCCAAGACGAGCCTGCAGCTATCCAAGATCGGTCCGAGCACGCCTCGCGCGATCTACTTCAACGAGGATGCCTACCTGGGCTGGTCCTATGGCGGAATCTATGAGTTGACGGTGAACGATCCGAAGTTGGGGCTCGTGTTCTATGAAGTGGATCCCTTCAAGGTGAGGATCAAACGCAGCAAGGACTGCCTCTCCTGTCATGGCGGTTCGCGCACGGGGTATTGGCCGGGGGTATTGGTCCGGTCCGTGTTTCCGCATCCGGATGGGCATCCGATGACGCAAGCCGGCGGATTCGTGATCGGTCACGACAGCCCGATGGAGAAGCGCTGGGGCGGTTGGTACGTCACCGGCAAGCACGGCGACTCGCGCCACATGGGCAACGAGATCGCCAAGCTGGAGGGCAATGACGCGAGCATCGACACCGATGCAGGCGCAAACCTGAGCGACCTGAGCGACAAGTTCGACACCAAGATGCATCTCCGGCCCGACAGCGACATCGTCGCCCTGATGACGCTGGAGCATCAATGCGAGATGCACAATCGACTTTCCCGCTCCATGCTGCGCGTCCGCAAGTGGGCGGATTACCAGAAGAACATCTACAAGGCTCTGGGCGAGGAGGCGCCGGATGAGCCCGCAGGGACGCTGCTCACCGTGCTCAATGGCGCCCGCGACGATCTGGTGGAATACCTGCTTTTCAAGGACGAGGTTGCCTTGCCGGATGGCGGCATCTCCGGAACGGGCGATTTCGAGAAGGCGTTTCGGAAGAACCGGGTGGTGGATCCCGAGGGGCGCAGTCTGAAGGATTTTGATCTCAACACGCGGCTGTTCAAGTACCGCTGCAGCTACATGATCTATTCCGAGGCGTTTGATCACCTCCCTGTCATTCTGAAGCGCGCGGTGTATGCGAGGTTGTTTGAGATCCTGGAATCCGAGGAGCCGCCCGAGGACTATCGGCATCTGCCCTCGCGGGAGCGGCGCGCCATCGCTGAGATCCTGCTTGCGACCAAGCCGGAGATCCAGGGCTTACTGGGCCGGACGGCGGGCGCGGATTGACCGGTCGTTCGATCGTGCGTTGCGTCGATCGGCGTTGCGTAGGGAGCCTCAGCTGCTCTACACTGGCCGGGCGGTCGATCCGCGTCTCCGATGTCGCAACCAGCTAAAATCATTGCCGTCTTGCTGCTCTTGAATGTCGTCTTGTTGGCGGCGTTATTGACGCGCTCCGACGAGGGCCCGGATGGGGCTGTGGTCGACTCCTCGCGCGTGGAGACCAAGACCGTCACCCGAACCATCGCCGGTCCGACGCAGGTTCATTCCGTCACCAACACGATGGAGTTGGATTGGGCCGAGCTCGAGTCGGCCGATTACGTGCAATACATTGCGAATTTGCGGAGTGTTGGCTGTCCGGAGGAGACCATCCGCGACATCGTGATTGCGGACATCAACAAGCTGTTTGCCGCGCGTTGGCGGGAGATGCAACCGCCGGTGGAGCCATGGCGCTACTGGCGGCGGCGGCCGAAGTCTGAGAACAAGAGCGTGGCCAATGCCGCGTTGCGTCACGATCTGGAGGTCGAGCGAGCGGTGTTGATCCGCGAACTGCTGGGGGTGAATTTTGATGCCGAGATGGCCAAGTATGCCTGGTCGATGGCGAGCCGGCACGAGGAAGCCTTCGGGTTTCTTCCGGAGAACAAACGCCTGCTGGTGCAGGATTGGGAGGGGCGTTCGAAGATCGAGCAGCGGCGTCTGACGGAGGCGTTGAAAGCCGCAGGGGAATCCAGGGAGGTCCGGGAGGAGCGTATGCGGGAGTTGGAGCAGGAGCAGTTGCGGGAGTTGGGCGCGTTGCTGACGCCGAGCGAGGCGATGGCCTATCAACTGCGCCATTCTGAACTCGCCGATCAGTTGCGGCGCCATACGGATGCGCTCGAACCCTCGGAGCGTGAGTTTCGCCAACTTTTCGACCTGCTCGTTGCGACGCCGGACGGACTTTCCCGATTCATCACCTTGCGCGGCGCGGACAGCCCTTTGAATGATCCTTTTCTGCAACCAAGAATTCAGGAAATTCTCGGAGTGGAACGAAACCAGCAGTTTCTGTCGAGCGCCCTGAGCCCGGGCGGGAAGGAGGAGCGCAAACGGCAGGAGGCGTCCCAACGCCGTGAATCTGACGAGGCGGCGGTTGCCCTGAAACTGATTGCCGACGAGGAAATCGCCAGGATCACCGGGGACGCCTCGTTGCCGGAGGAGGTCAAGGCGGAACAGATCCGGCTGATTCGGAAGGAACGGAAACGCCTGGCCTCCGAACTGAAGAAAAGCGCCCGACCGGAAAGGAAGTAGACTGCCAACTGAATCCCGGGGCGATGGCTTCAGCCGGGCGGCCAGGTCAGCGGTCTGCCGCCGAGGATGTGGCAGTGCAGGTGCGGGACGGATTCGCCGCCGTCGCGCCCGTTGTTGATCACCAGTCGGTAGCCCGTTTCCGCCAATCCCAATTCCTTGGCGACTGCCGCCGCCTTGAGCAGCAGATGCCCCAGGGTCGACTGGTCCTCGGCGGACGCCTCGGCGATGCGCGGAATGGCCTGCTTGGGAACGACCAACACGTGCGTGGGGGCCTTGGGGTCGATATCCCGGAAGGCGTAGACCAGTTCGTCCTCGTAGACCTTGTCGCTGGGGATCTCGCCGGCGATGATTTTTTCGAACAGCGTCATGACAGAATGCGGAATGCGGGATGCGGGATGCGGGATGCGG
>CAZFLK010000133.1:0-16135 GCA_964519245.1 uncultured Verrucomicrobiota bacterium | reverse complement strand
TTTCGAATCTCGGCGGCTGTGCCCCGGTGCGTCGTCTCGGATCTCGGATCTCGGGTGAATAACGGCTTGGCAACATGGGTTTTGGCGCCTTCACTGGCGCCGCCGTGAATCCCGCCATTGTCATCGCCATTTACTTTGCCGCCATCTTCCTGGGCGGTTCATTGATCGGCCCCTGGGTCTGGCATTTCATGCAATGGGTGTCGGGTCCCCTGCCCTTCCTCGAGGGCTTGGCCGAGGAGCCGTTTCGTCGCTATGTGACACGCTCTTGGATGATCATTGGCGCGTTTGGCCTGTGGCCTTTTCTCAAGACGCTGAAGGCCAATTCCATCAAGGGCGCGGGATTGCGACCGGGACCGGGGTTCAAACAGGAACTCGGCCGGGGGTTCGCCATCGGGTTCGGGTCGCTGGCCCTGGTGGCGATCCTGGCGCTGGTCTTCGGGGGACGGCAACTGAACCTGGACCACGAACCCGCGCGCTGGATCAAGCACCTGACCAACGCCACGCTGGCGGCGATCGCGGTGTCGATCATCGAGGAGATCTTCTTTCGGGGAGCGATCTTCGGCGGGTTGCGGCAGCGCCACAGCATTCTCGCGGCGGGGCTGGTCTCGAGCATGCTCTACGCCATCGTGCATTTCTTTGAGCGTTCGATCTGGGAGGGCCCCGTCACCTGGTCTTCGGGCCTCGTGCTCTTGCCACGAATGCTGCGGGGCTTTGGCGAGGTGGAACAGTTGATCCCCGGATTCCTGACCCTGACCTTGGCCGGCATGATGTTGGCCCTGGCCTACCACAAGACCCGGGCGTTGTATTTCTCGATGGGACTGCACGCGGGTTGGATTTTTTGGGGCAAGTCCTACAGCTTTCTGACCTCGCCGGTCAGCGGCGCGAATCCTTGGTTCTGGGGAACCGGCAAGTTGACCGACGGATGGCTCGCCTTCTGCCTGCTCGCCCCACTCACCTATGCCTTCGTGCGCTGGAGCCGCAACGAGCCATCGACAACCGACAAACCCGCCGATGACGCATCCCGCCCGAGTTGACGCGCTGCGCGCCTGGACCGAGGCCGCGCTCAGCTTCTTCTATCCTGATCTCTGCCAAATTTGCGGGGTTCACAGCGCCGGCAAGGCCGACGGCTACGTCTGCTCGGATTGCCGCGAAGGCCCGCAAGGCGTCCGCCTCATCAAGCCGCCCTACTGCGAACGCTGCGGACTGCCCTTTCCCGGCGACATCACCCACGCCTTCGACTGTTCGAACTGCCGGGAGATGAAGCTCCACTTCACCCAGGCCCGCGCGGCCGTCACGGCGACCGAACTCCTGCTCGAGGTCGTCCACCGCTACAAGTACCAACGCGCGCTGTGGTTTGAACCCTTCCTGGCAGACCTCCTCATCCAGACCGCCGCTCCCGAATTGAGCGAGGCTCCGGTCGACCTGTTGATTCCGGTCCCCCTGCACCCGTTGAAGGAGAAGGAACGCGAGTTCAACCAGGCGGCGCGGCTGGCCGAGCGGCTCTCCCGGGCGACCGGCATCCCTTGCGCCCAGAATTGCCTCAAGCGAGTACGGGCGACCGACACCCAGACCCGGCTGTCACGGGACGACCGCGCCAGAAACATGAAACGCGCCTT
Source organism: uncultured Verrucomicrobiota bacterium (assembly GCA_964519245.1). GTDB lineage: Bacteria > Verrucomicrobiota > Verrucomicrobiia > Limisphaerales > JAYPEY01 > JAYPEY01. The sequence goes on along the minus strand of CAZFLK010000133.1, from coordinate 14,519 downwards.
TGCCGCCTCCGGGACGACCGTGGTGGCTGGACGTCGCATCGCCTTGATCGACGACGTGCTCACAACCGGCGCCACGACCAGTTCCTGCGCCCTGGCCCTGCGCCAGGCCGGAGCCCGGGACGTGATCGTCTGGACCGTGACGCGGGGCCTCTGAGCGCGGCGAACGCCTGTTTCCGCTTCGTCACGAAGCTTGGGATTGCCACGCGGGCGCCGGCTCCCTAGTCTCGCCGCCCATGATATCCGGTAAGCGCCAATCCAAGTTGTTCCGGGCCGCCCTTGCGGCGGCCCTGTTGAGTCTCCCTGCTGTCTCCATTTCCTCCGCCCAGGACGCGGCTTCCATCGCCGATCTTCGGACCCAGGCCGATGGGGGCAACGCCAAATCCCAACTGGCCCTCGGCATGCGATACTACATCGGCCAAGGCGTTCTCCAGCACTACGGAGAAGCCGCCAAGTGGTTTCGCAAGGCCGCTGAAAACGGCGAGGCCGCCGCGCAAAAGAACCTGGCTCTCATGTATATGAACGGCGAAGGCGTGGACACTGACGCCCGGCAGGCCGCGAACTGGTTCACCCGCGCCGCGGTCCAGGGCGACATTCTCTCCATGCAGAACCTCGGTGTGATGCACGTGCGCGGCACGGGCGTCGACAAGAGCCCGGCCGAGGCCATCAAGTGGTTCACCCAGGCCGCCAACAAGGGCGACGTCACCTCCCAGAAAAACCTCGGCGTGCTCTACGCCCAGGGCGCCGGCGGCGCGCAGGACTTCAAGTTGGCCGCCGAATGGTTCCAGAAGGCCGCCGAACAGGGCGATGTCATCTCCCAAACCGAACTCGGCGTGCTCTACGCCAATGGTCTCGGCGTCAAACAAGACCTGCAACAGGCCATGGACTGGTTCCGCAAGGCCGCCGAAAAAGGCTCCGTCCAGGCCCAGAAGAATCTTGGCATCCTGCACTTTCGTCAGCCTTCCGACGAGGCCAACGACGCCATCGCCCTGCGCTGGCTTCGCGAAGCCGCCAAGGCCAAGAACGCCGAGGCCCACTACTACCTCGGCCTGATCTACGCCAACGGCCGCGGCGTCGCCAAGGACGAGGTCGAAGCCGTGAACTACTACCGGGTCGCCGCCGAAGCCGGCATCCCCGTCGCCCAGAACGAGCTGGGCTGGATGCACGACCAGGGCAAAGGCGTCGCCAAGGACGACGCCAAGGCCTTCGAATGGTATTCCAAGGCGGCCCAGGCCGGACTCCCCCTCGCCCAACACAACGTCGCCATCATGTATGCCAACGGCCGGGGCGTCGCAAAAAATGTCGAAACCGCGATTGAGTGGTATCGCAAGGCGGCCGACGCGGGCAACCTCCGCTCCAAGGCCGCGCTGGCCAACCTGTTCGAGGCCGGCCCCGACGGAGCCAAGGATCCGAAAGAGGCGTTCAAATACTACCTGCAGACCGCCCAACAGGGCGTTCCCTCCGCCCAGAACAAGGTCGGCTATTTCTATGACCGCGGGCTGGGGGTGGAGAAGAACGACACCGAGGCGTTCAAGTGGTATCTCAAGGCCGCGCAGAACAACTTCCCGGTCGCGCTCTACAACGTCGCGGTCATGTATGCCAATGGTCGGGGAACTGACAAGGACATGGTCCTCGCCTCCCAGTGGTTCCACAAGGCGGCCGAACAGGGCAACATCGCCGCGCAGGCCGAACTCGGACGCATCTATTACAACGGGCTCGGCATGAGCCAGGACAAGGCCGCGGGCGCCAAGTGGTTCGCCAAGGCTGCGGAATACGGTTTTCACTTTGCCCAGCAAGGCCTCGGCATCGCCTACTTCGAAGGTCAGGGGGTCAACAAAGACCTCGTCGAGGCCTACAAGTGGTTCAATCTTGCCGCCGCCCAGGGCAACACCAACGCGATGAACAACCGCGAGGTGGTCCGCCGTCAACTGACGCCCGAGCAGATCGAGGAAGGCCAGAACCGCGCGTTGCAGTTCAAACCCAATGCTCCCGGGAAGTGATTCACAGCGCCTGATTTCTCCAACGGCCGCCCTGTTCGCGGGGCGGCCGTTTTTATTCCCCCAGCCATCCGGAACAACCGCGCAACAGGAGCGCATCCCGCATCCCGCATCCCGCATCCCGCATCCCACATCCCGCATCCCGCACCCCGCACCCCGCATTCCGCTTCGACACCCGGCGCGCCCTTCGGCATGCTTTCCGCATGTCGCAACCCGAGAAAGATGACCGCCTCGATCGCCGGCAGATCGGGATGTGGGATTCGGTCAGCCTGATCGTGGGCATTGTGATTGGCGTCGGCATTCACGAGACGGCGCCGCTGGTGTTCCGCAACGCCGGCAGCGCCTCCGCCGCGATGCTGTTCTGGGTCCTGGGGGCGGTGATCTCCCTGTCTGGCGCGTTGTGCTACGCCGAGCTCGCCAGCGCCTGGCCCCGGTCCGGGGGCGAGTACGGCTACCTGACCCGCGCCTTCGGCCGGTTCTCCGGATTCCTCTTCGGTTGGTGTCAACTGACCGTCGTGCGCACGGGCAACGTGGGGATGATGGCCTTCATCTTCGCGGAGTATGCGGCCAGGCTCTGGGGACTCAGCAGCGTACAAACCATCGCCCTGGCGATCGCCGCGCCGCTGGTCTTCTCCGGACTCAACATCCTCGGCGTTGCGGTCGGGACCCGGACCCAGAACGCCCTCACCCTCCTGAAGTTGCTCGGCTTCGGCTCCATCGTTCTCGCCGGCCTGATCTGGGGCGAAGGCGGCAATGCAACGCCGACGCCGGCTGCGGCGGAAAACAGCGCTTCGCTGGGCCTGGCCCTGCTGTTCGTGCTGTTCACCTATGGCGGCTGGAATGACGCGGCATTGGTCACCGCCGAGATCCGTGACAGTCGCAGGAACATTGTCCGTTCCCTGGTGATTGGCGTGGGCGTCATCACCCTGGTCTACCTCCTGGTAAACGCCGCCTATTTGCGCGCATTGGGCTACGAGGCCGCCAGCGAGTCTTCCGGCATTGCGGCGGAGGCCTTGAAGCTGGCCTTCGGTCCGCCGGGAGCCAAGATCATGTCCCTCATCGTGATGGTCTCCGCCCTGGGATCGGTCAACGGCATAATCTTCACCGGAGCCAGGATCTACGCGACGATGGGAGAGGATCATCGCTTCTTCGCCTGGCTCTCCCGCTGGCATCCCCGGTTCGGCACGCCCGTCTGGTCTTTACTCGCTGAGTCCGCCATTACGATCAGCCTGATTCTCCTCCTCGGAACCGAGGCCGGCCGGGGCCTGATCGACCAGTTACTGCTGGCGCTGAGGTTCGAGGCGATCTCCTGGCAGGAAAACCCCTTCAGCAATCTGTTCCGCTGGTGCGCGCCATTTTTCTGGATCTTCTTTTTCCTGACCGGCGTGGCCTTGTTCGTCCTGCGGCGGAAGGAACCGGACGCGGAGCGGAGCTTTGCCATGCCATTGTATCCCCTGCCCGCCCTGCTCTTCTGCGCCTCCTCGGCCTGGTGCCTCTGGTCTTCGATCACCTACGCGGGCAAACTGCTGTTCCTGGGCGCCTTGCCTCCCTTGATCGGCGTCGGGTTATACTTGTTTTCCCGTGAAGCCCCCGCTACCAAACAACGTCCAAGAACCGAACAACCCAGCTCTCGCCATTCATGAAACCGTCTCTCCGCACCGTAGTCGCCGCCTTGGTCGGCCTGTCCTTCGCCTCCAACGCCGCCGCCGCAAACTGGCCCCATTGGCGCGCCGACCTCGCCGGCTCCGGCATTGCGCAGGAGGGCCCGGCTCCGACTTCCTGGAGCGCGACCGAGAACGTCCTCTGGAAAATCGACCTGCCCAACCGCGGCAATTCGACCCCGGTCGTCTGGGGCGACAAGGTCTTCCTCACCCAAGTGATCGAGGCCGAGAACAACCGCACGCTCATGTGCCTCGACCGCAACACCGGCAAGCTCCTCTGGCGCCAAGGGGTGATCTATGACAAACCGGAGAAGACCCACAAGACCAACCCCTACTGCTCCGCCTCGCCGACCACCGACGGCGAGCGCGTCATCGTCACCTTCGGCTCAGCCGGCGTCTTCTGTTACGACTTCGACGGCAAGGAACTCTGGAGCCGCGACCTGGGCCCGCAGCGCCACACCTGGGGGAATGCGTCCTCCCCCGTGATTTTCGGCGACCTGTGCATTCTTTATCACGGCCCCGATCCCAATGCCCGCCTGCTCGCCATGGACAAAAAGACCGGCAAGACCCAATGGGAATTCAAGGAACCCAAATGGACGATCCGTGGCCGCACGGACGGCTTCGAGGGCAACGACGAGGGCGGCATTGTCGGCTCCTTCAGCACGCCCATCATCGTGAACCACCAGGGACGGGATGAGCTCATCATGAGCTTCCCCACCCAGATCAAGGCCTTCAACCCCGAGACCGGCGAGGAACTCTGGAGCTGCCAGGGCCTCAACCCGCTGGTCTACACCTCGCCCATCGCCGGCGAGGGCGTCGTGGTCGCCATGGGCGGCTACAAGGGCAATTCGGTCGCCGTCAAACTCGGCGGCTCCGGCGACGTCACCCAGTCGCATCGCCTCTGGCAGAAAGTTCGCGCCAACGGCGGCATCGGTTCCGGCGTCGTCCACGAGGGGCACATCTACTTTCCCGACGGCGGCGGCACGGCCCGTTGCCTCAACCTCGAGACCGGCAACATCGTCTGGGAACAACGCCTCTCCGGCCCCGGCCGCAACCGCTCCATCTGGTCCAATTTCACCCTCGTCGGCGACAACGTTTACGCCATCAACAAGTCCGGCGATGTCATTGTCTTCAAGGCCAGCCCGGAATGGCGGCAGGTCGCGGCCAACTCCATCGGTCGGGAAGAATCAAATTCCTCCATCGTCGTCGTCGATGGCGAGGTCTACCTCCGCACCTACAAGGCCCTCTGGAAAATCGGCCGCGGCAAGAAGACCGCCTCGCTACGATAAGCCCCGCCAGAGCCTCTCAAGGCGACGCTCCCCGGCCCCTCCCGGTTCAAACCCGCAAATCCGGCGTCCAGGGATGCCGGAAACTGGTCTTGGCAACCTGCTGCACGACGCGCTTTTGCCCCGCCGGGATCGCGCGCGGAAACGGCACTTCATCGACTGAGGCCAGTTCCGACAGGATTGCCGCATAGACCGAAGCCGTCTCGGCCAGCAGTCGTGAACTCACGTTCTCCAGGGAATCATGCACGCTGTGCAACATCCAGTGCGACGCGTCGAAGGTGTTCAACCGCGTCGCCCAGACCGACGGAGCCCCATGAATGTTGAAGGGAAAGTGGTCGCTGTAGGGACTGACCTCATTTCGAATCTCGGAGACATGCCCAAGCTCCTCAAACTTGCGGGACAGGTAGTTCCCCAAGACCGGCGTCCCCGTCGCCAAGGCGACATTCTTGCCCACCCTTGAAGCGATCGTATCCGCATTCATGCAGAACACCACCTTGCGCGCCTCCGCGGCGCCCAAGTCCCGCATGTAGAGGTAGGAGCCAACCGACAAACGCTCCTCGACGCCATAGCAATTGAAACGAAGGGTCCGCCTCGGCTGCGACCTCGCCAGGGCGCGCGCCAACTCCATGGTGAAGATACAGCCGGAGGCATTGTCATCCGCGCCGACATTGCCCCAGACCGAATCGATGTGGCCGCTGACGATGAGGACCTCATCCGGAAACTCGCTTCCCCTCACCTCGCCGATCACATTCTGGCTGGCAGAGAGCCGGGTCTCACAATCGATCTCCAACCGCACGCGCGCCGGCGTCTGTTTCTCCAAGTCAATCGCCCGCAGGAACGGCAAGGCCGCGACGCACATCTGAAAGTCTTCCCGCCATTGAGGAGCCATGCCGATCGGGGCCCGCCATCCGAAGGGAATCCGGTTATCGACAAAGAGCAATCCCGCCAACCCGGAATCCATGAACCGGCCGGCAATCTCGGGGTTGCTCACATCCAGCGACCCGATGGCGAGACCAATCTTCCCCTTGAGTCGGCGACGCGACAAACAACGCGGATCACAACTCTCGATGTAGACCAACTCGCCCTCCACGCCGCCCTCAGGCGTCGGCAACGAATAGGTAAAGGGGCCGACCTGTGGAATCCTCTGCTCGCTTCCGCCCTTGAGCAGGGTCGCCCTCACGCTCCGCGGAAACCAGTTCACAAACTCGAACCCGGGCGTTTGGACCGAAGCCCCGAACCGCTTCAACTCCCCGGCAATGTACTCCGCCGCCCGCCGCTCGCCTTGGCTGCCGGCATAGCGATTCCCAATCTGGCGGCATAATACGTCGTAATGCCGTTCGACTGTTTTGGGCGACACCCGCGTCATCTGCTGGTCAGGAATGGGAACGGCCGGCTCCGTCGGCAAGGGCGCCCTGCCGCCAGCCAGCCCGTAAGAGGGTCACTGGTCGATGGGCGGAAGCGGCGGCATGATCAGGTCTTCCTGTTCCCGCCCGAGGCGATTCACCTCCCGATTCAACTCCATCAGGATTTTCTGCTCCTGAGGGTCCACCTTGGGCGGCGGCGGCAACAAGGGCGCGTCGCTGTTGCGGGTCGGTCGAATCGGAAGATTGACCGTTCTCCCCCCGTTGAGACTTTGCGCGCTGGTCGCGGTGGAACGCGGGTTTCGCCCCGGTATGTTGATGCTCGTCGGACGGGCGCTCGCGCTCGCACTGCCGGTAGCAGTTCGAGTGGACGAACTCACCGGACGGGGCGTGGTTGTTCTCGTCGTCGTCGGCCGGGAAACCGGACGCGCCGTCGCCGCCGCACGCGACATCCCCGGCGGCAGCTTGGCTCCCCCGGGCTTGCCCGGCGCCGACACCGGCGCGGCAACCGCCTCGATACCGTCGTCCTCCAGGTTCAAGGTCCGCGAGGCGCTCTTGTGATTGATTTTCACCGAACCGGTCTCCACGTCGATCGAAACCACCTCCAGTCCATCGCGCGCCTCCCCTTCCTTCAACGTGTAATAACGAAACTTCTTCAGCTTGTCGGTCTCCTTCGGGTCGTCCGTCTTCAGAAAAGCCTTCTTGGTTCCGAGCAAGGTGGTGATGCCGGTCAGATAGATCGTCAGATCCGGCTCCGGCTCCGGCTCCGGCGCGGTTTCAACCACCGGAGGGGGCGGCGGATTCAGGCCGAATGGATTGCGCACGAGAATCACCCGGTAACGATCGCGGGCCAATTCCTTCCCGGGCGTCGCTTCAGGCGTCTCCGCCCCGGACTTGGCAGCCGTCGCATCGTCGCCCTCAGCCTCGCCCTCCCTGGAGGTCGGCTTTGTCCCCGGCGCAGGCTCGGCCGCCTTCTCATCCGTCTTGATCGCCGGGGCTTCCTTCACAGGCGCGGCCTTGGGGGCCGACGGAAAGGCAGGAAAAGCCGGCATCTTCGGGGCAGGCGGCGCCTTGGGGGCGCCAGCCCCTCCAACCGCGACCATCAGGGACATCCCCATCAGGGCGGCAATGACAAGCTTTCCAGTTCGATTCACGCGGGTTTGGTAGGATTTAGCGCTTCCAGGCTGAAACACCAACGCAAAAGCGGAGTTGCGGTCCGAATCTCAACCGCAACTCCGCCATGCTTCCTGAACGGAATGACCTAGTAGGCCGCCTGCACGCCCTTGACCGAGCGCTGCTGCATCCACGGCATCATGCCGCGCAGTCGCGAACCGACCTTTTCGATATTGTGCTTGGCGCCTTCCTTGAGAAGACGCTTGTACTCGGGGTAGCCGCTCTCATACTCCTTGACCCAGTCTTTGGCGAACTTGCCGGTCTGGATGTCCTTGAGCGCCTTCCCCATGCGCTTCTTCACGCTGGCGTCGATGATCTTCGGGCCGACGCTGACATCGCCCCATTTCGCCGTCTCGGAGATCGAGAATCGCATGCCGCTGATGCCGGACTCATTGATCAGGTCCACAATCAACTTCAGCTCATGCAGGCACTCGAAATAGGCCATCTCGGGCTGATAACCAGACTCGCAAAGGGTTTCATAACCGGCGGTGATCAGCGCGCTCACGCCGCCGCAAAGCACGGTCTGCTCGCCGAAGAGATCCGTCTCGGTCTCTTCCTTGAAGTCCGTCTGCAGGACGCCGGCGCGGGTGCCGCCAATGCCCTTGGCCCAGGCCAGGGCAACCTTGCGCGCCTTGCGGCTCTTGTTCTGGTAGACCGCGATCAGCGAGGGCACGCCCTTGCCTTCCACATACTGACGCCGGACGATGTGTCCCGGGCCTTTCGGCGCCACCATGATCACATCCACGTCCTCCGGCGGAACGACCGTCTTGAAGTGGATCGCAAACCCGTGGGAGAAAAGCAGCGTCTTGCCCTTCTCCAGGTTCGGCTCAATCGACTCCTTGTAGACGGACGCCTGCTTGGTGTCCGGCAGCGCGACCATGATCACATCCGCCTTCTTCACAGCCTCGCCTGTTTCGTAAACCTTGAATCCCTTCTGCTTGGCGACCTCGGCGGACTTGCTGCCCTTGTAAAGGCCGATGATGACCTTGCAGCCGCTGTCCTTGAGGTTGAGCGCATGCGCGTGCCCCTGTGAGCCGAAGCCCAGGACAGCGAGGGTTTTTCCTTTCAACACGCCGAGATCGGCGTCCTTGTCAGTGTAGACTTTTGCAGCCATTTGTTTGTTCTGTATGTTCTTGAGTTGGGAAATGATTGGCCAGGAGCCGACGAAACCCTCAGCTCCGCGGCAGGGCGACCTTGCCCGTGCGGGTGAGATCCAGCACGCCAAAGGGCTCCATCAATTCGATGAAACGACGAATCTTGCTCTCGCCGCCCGTGGCCTCAATCGTCAGGCTTTTCGACTGCACATCCACGATTTTGGCCCGGAAGATGTCCGTGATGGATACGACATCCGCCCGGGTCTTGGAGGTGATCTTCACTTTGACGAGGATCAATTCACGATCGATGTACTCCCCGTCGCGGAAGTCGCGCACCTCGAGGACATCCACCAGCTTGTTGAGTTGCTTGACGATCTGATCGACCGTCTTGTCGTCGCCCCGCGTGACGATGGTCATGTGGGACAAGTCGCGATTTTCCGTCGGCGCGACATTGAGCGTGTCAATGTTGAAGCCGCGGCCGCTGAACAGCCCGGCGATCCGCGTCAGCGCGCCGAACTTGTTTTCAACCAGAACTGATATCGTGTGTCGCATTCGTGTTTGGGTCAGAGGGTTGTCTTGCAATTCGGCAGACCCCGCCCGCGGCTGTTCCAAGGCTCCCCGCGCGAAAATCAAAAACCCGCGTCCCGTGGGGAACGGCGGGCGATCTGCGCGCGAATGGACAGTGCCTCGGAGCGCGTCAGTCGACCTCGACGACGCTTACCAACAGACCAAGGACAATGTCCGCTCGAAACATGGCCGCGGAAGCTAGCAATCCCGCCCCTCGGGGGTCAACTGGTTTTTGGCTGTTTTAACGAGGCTTCGCCGGCGCGGGCGAGGATACAATCCCCTCCTGGGTTTATAAATGAAGTCGCTGGCCCACCGGGGCATTCTGCTCGCGTCGGATGAGCCGGAAGGCCCCGCCGCCGGGAATCCTCCGACAAGAATCTACGCCAGACGCCAGGGAAACGCCCGCAAGCCCCGGAGGGAATCGCTCCTCCGGGGCTCTTCCCTGGCTGGTCCGGACGCGGAGGGAAGCCCCGGGTCCAGTTTCCCGATCCTCCGACAATCACTTCCGATACATCAACCACGCCAGTCGCTCCCGTTCCGCGGCCCGAAACGTCGCGTCATGGAACTCAATCGGGTTGAAATCGTCGGTCATCACCAATCCCGCGCGCGGCAAAACGCGCCGCCGGTCCTCAAAGGTCTTTCCCACGCGCTCGCGAAACGTCTCATCCACGCCTTGCAGGGCCCGATCGAAATCGGGCTGCAAGTCGCTGTCGCTCGCGACAAAGAAAAGGTTCCCGCCGGGACTCACATGCAGGCAACTCGCTTGAAACACGGTCTCCAGCGTGGACTTCACGGCCCGCACGAAGGCGTCCTGCTCCGGTTTCATGGACGCAATGCAGTTCAACAGCAACACCCCGCCTGGTCTCAGCGCCTTCTGAACATCGATGAACGCCTCCCGGGAGAGCAGATGCGAAGGCGACGAATCGCCGGAAAAGGCATCCAGAATCACGAGGTCATACTCTGCGGACCGGTCGTGCAGGACCCCGCGCCCATCCGCCAACTCCACCTTCACCGCCCCGGGAGCAAATCCAAAATGGGATGCCGCCAACCGGGGAATGCCGGGATGAATCTCCACCGCATCCACCTTCGATCCGCTGGCGGCCAATTCCATCGGCGCCACGCCAATGCCCAACCCCACGCAGAGCGCGCGCTCCGGAATGCCAGCATAGGCCTCGCTCAACGCGCGCAACGCATGCGTGAAACTCGCGCAACTCGTCGTCGACCGCGTTTCATAACAGTTCTGCAGGACAAAATCGTCGACCAGGTAGCGTTGGCCAGTCGCGCGATCCTCCATCACCAGCAACAGGCTGTGGCCGCTGGCGTGGCGGGCGATCTCGACGCCCAGGCCGCTGCGCGGCCGCAACTGGCGTTGACAGCCAACGATTCCGACCAACGCAGCCAGCGTCGACAACGCCAGCGTTCCGGCTATTGCGCGGGGACTGGTCGAGGCTCTCCAGGCAGCCAAGGCGCCGAACACCAGGGTCAGCAGCGCCGCGACCAGGAGCGACGCCTCGTTGACCAACGTCGGTATCAGGATGCCGCCCGCGACGCCGCAACCCGCCACGCCTCCCAAGGTCGCGATCCCGAATACCCGCCCCGCAACCCGCCCCGCTTCACGATGGCTCTCCGCCAGCAGCGACGCCACAATCGGCGGCGCCGCCCCAAGGCAGCCAGGGGCGCGAGATAGAAGAAGACCGAGGCCATGATCGCGCCCGGGCCGACATGAAACCGCAGGAAGAAGTAGTTGGCCTTCTCCAGAACGGGAAACAGCAGGCACAACCAAACCGCAGCGATCAGGAACAGCGCGGGAATCCAGGCGCGGCCCCGCCCCCTGTCCGCCAACCTTCCTCCCAACCAAGCCCCGGCCGCCAGCGCCAACAGCGTCACCAGGATCTGATTCGTCCAGACAAAATGGGAATTGCCGAAAAAGGGCCCCTGCAACTTGGCGCCGATGATCTCCACGATCAGGGTGATGAACCCGGATGCAAAGACGAACGCCCACTCCCACGCTCCCGCCCGCGGCCCCGATGGTTCCCTTGTGGCGTTCGCGTCCATCCCTCCATTTCCGGGAGGCTCCCCCCGTCACCTGGCCTTCAACCCCCGGGCCAGATAACGCCGGGTTTCCTCGCGATTCGCAGCGTCGAAGTACTCGACCGGATTGTAGTCGTCCGTCAGCGTGATGCCCGAGGCCGGATCCGGCAATCGCGTCCCGTGAAACGCCGCCTCAACCCGCCCCGCCAGATCCTCGTGCACGTCGCTCAGATCCGGATTCCTCTCGAATGCCAACGCCTCCCGGTCCGCCGCAACGAAATACACATTGCCGCCGCCATCATTATGAATCTTCACGCTCTGAAAGACCTCCAACAACGTCTTGTGCAGCGACGCCACAAAAAAATCACGCCCCGGCAAAAAATCGCCAAAACTGTTGATCACCAGCGTCCCTCCGGGCTTCAGAACCTGCTTGATGGATCGAAACGCCTCGGCGGTCATCAGGTGCGACGGCGACGAATCGCCCAGAAACGCGTCCAACATCGCCGCATCATAACGCGTGTCGCACGCATTCAAGAAGTGGCGCCCGTCGTCAATGTGAACCTGCACCTTGTTCGGTTCAAAACCGAAGTGTTCCTTCGCCACAGCCACAATGGCCGGATTGATCTCGACGGCATCGACCTTGACGCCGTCGCCCGCCAATTCCATTGGCGCCAGACCAACGCCCAACCCGATGCACAGGGCATTGTCCAACTTCGCGTTGTACGCGCGGGTCAATCCCGAGAGCATGTAGGAAAACTGGTAGATGCTCTGTCCCGTCTCCGGGTCGATGCCATTCTGGGTCAACTTGTCGTTGAAGTAGAGCCGATGCCCGGTCTCGTGACTTTCCATCACCTGAATCTCACCGAACACGGAATTCAGCCGGACGATCTCCGTGAAGCCTTCAAACTCCGCGTTCTGATCCGCGCGGACGCCGCTGTAGCCAATGGCTCCCGCCACGACGATCGCCGCGGCCATGCCCGCCTTCGAGACCTGGCGCCGGCCCCAGACGGCAAAATAGGCGACCACCGTGCCCGCCAACGCCGCCGCCGTCCCAAACATGGTGGTGGAATTCGCCAGGTGAGGCACGAACACGTAGCCAATCAGGGCCGTCCCCAACGCGCTGCCCAAGGTGCTGATGGCTGACAACCTGCCCACCTGCCCTCCCACCTGGTTCACCGAGGAGGTCAGGACGCGAACAAAGAAAGGCCCCACCGCCGCCAGCAAGGTCAACGGCACGAAGAACAGGAATGCCGAAGCCAGGATGGATCCCGTCGCCAATTTGAACTTCAGGCAACCGTAGGCCACCGGTTCACAAAGCCCGATGGTCAAGGTCAGGTAGACCGCCGCGCCGAGAATGCAGTAATAGATGCGTTTCAAGTCCGCCGACCGATCGACCAGGAAACCGCCGAAGTAATACCCCGCCGCAAGCGAGAGCAGCGTCACCGCAATCTGCGCCGTCCACACGAAGTGCGACGCGCCGATGTAGGGATGCAGCATGCGCGCGCCCAGGATCTCCACGATCATGATAACGCCGCCGGTCACCGCGGAGGTCGCATAAAGATAACGTCGCAACCCGGGCGAGAGGCCCTTCTCTCCTTCTTCCTTCGTCTTGTTCTTCGCCACGCCCGGTTTCTATCCGTAACACCCTCTCAACGCCAGCGCGGATTTTGCTCGCATCACGTCCCGCTCGCCGGTATGCAACTCCGCCTTGTCATGACCTTGCCCCGATTTATCAACCGCGAACAGGCGAAGGAGATCCAGGAGCGATTCGGCTCCCCCGCCTATGTTTACGACGAGCGGAGTCTGAAACGGAACGCCGCCGATGTGCTCGCCTTTCCCAACGCCTACGGCCTCACGGCGCGCTACGCGATGAAGGCGGCCCCCAATGTCGCCATCCTGCAAACCCTCGACCGGGCCGGACTCCACATCGACGCCAGTTCCGGCCACGAAATCGAGCGCGCCCTCCGCGCCGGCGTCGCTCCGGAGAAAATCAGTCTCAGCACCCAGCAATTCCCCGAAGACTTCGCCCGCTTCTACGAACGGGGCGTCTCCATCAACGCCTGTTCCATCCGGCAACTCGAACTCTTCGGCAAGGCCTTCCCCGGACGCGAGATCGGCCTGCGCTTCAATCCCGGAGTCGGCTCCGGCGGCACCGGCAAGACGAATGTCGGAGGCCCCTCATCCAGCTTCGGCATCTGGCACGAGAAGATGGCCGAGGTCAAGGCGTTGGTGGCGGAATACAAGCTCAACGTCTTTCGCATTCACACCCACATCGGCTCCGGCAGCGACCCGGATGTCTGGCAAAGGGCTTCGGCCCTCAGCATCAACATGGTTCGCGAGTTTCCCTCGGCCACCCGCCTCAATCTCGGAGGCGGCTACAAGGTGGGCCGCATGCCGGGTGAAACAACCACCGACCTCCAGGTCGTCGCCTCCCCCGTCAAGGAAGCCTTCGAGGCCCTCGCCCGGGAGACCGGTCGGGAGATCCACCTCGAGGTCGAACCGGGCACCTGGTTGCTCGCCAATGCGGGAGCCCTGCTCACCTCCGTCCAGGATATGACCGACACCGGTTCCGGGGGCTTCGCCTTCCTGAAGCTCGACGCCGGAATGACCGAAATCCTCCGCCCCTCCATGTATGCCGCGCAGCATCCATTCCACGTGATCCCCGTCAACCCGTCAGACTCCACGGAGGAACGCGACTACGTCATTGTCGGGCATTGCTGCGAATCCGGCGACCTGCTGACGCCCTCCCCGGACGACGCCGAAACCCTCCTGCCTCGCACCCTGCCCCAGGTCAGCATCGGGGACCTCGTCGTCATCGACGGAGCCGGCGCCTATTGCTCCGCCATGCCCGCAAAGAATTACAATTCCTTCCCCGAGGCGCCCGAGGTGATGATCCGGGAATCCGGAGAGATCCAACTCATTCGGAAGCGGCAAACACTGGATCAGATTCTCCAGAACGAGATTCCCCTGGACTGACTGCCGCCCCTTCACCAAACGGCGGTTCCGCCGCCGCCGAATACGGCCCGCCGGAATCGCCCCCAAACGCGCTGCCGACCGCGATTCGCGCCTGCCGGTCGACAACCAGGATCAACGCAATGGCCGCCAGCGGCGCCAAATCCAGTTTCCCCGCTTTCAACCACCGCAGGGGCCGCAGCGCATTCCGCGCGGTGGCGTCGATGAAATCCAGCCATTCATGCCGACCCAGGTAGACGTAGCTATTGACCAGGTGGCACGACAGAACGATCAGCGCGGGCAGTTTGAGGGGCAGATAGGCGCAGCCCCCCATCAAGAGACATTCCAGCACAAACTGGGAGGCGTGATCCGCCGGAGGCGCCATGCCCAGGACAACGAA
>CAZFLK010000132.1:0-16416 GCA_964519245.1 uncultured Verrucomicrobiota bacterium | reverse complement strand
GGACTATTGTGCGACTGCGGCGAAGCATCTGGCGGGAGGGGGTGTGTTTGCATGCGTGTTCCCAGTGACGCCGAGAGAGCAGTTCGAGCGGGTGGCGAGCGGGGCGCGGGACGCGGGTTTGACGATCATTCGGTCGCGGGAGGTGATCTTCCGGGAGTCGGAGCCGCCGTTGGTCGGACTGTTTGCGATGATGCGATCCGGGGATCTGCCGGAGGCGATGCGCCACCGAAGCTGGCAAGAGCCGCCGTTGATCACTCGGACCAAGGGCGGCGATGTGCATCCGGAATACGCGGCTGTGAAACTGGCGTTTGGATTTCCTCCGTGACTAAGGGCTGGAGCAGCCCGGGGTTGTTCCGGATGGGCCCGGCTGGACTCGGAAGACGCCGGAACGAAGAGCTCCAGCGAGCTATGGTTTTCCCCCGTTGTGTCGGATCCGGCGGGACGGGCTGCGCGCAATGCGTGCCTGCCTGCGCCATGAGCGATAAAAAAAATTGAACGCATCCTTGTCGCGGGTGTCGATAGTCGCGTTGACGGCAATTTGAACGTCCGGCCGTGAAGTAAAATCCGGCCCTGAGCGCGATTTTTTGTTGCAATATTTCTCAGGGCATTTATTCCGACCGGCTCTCATTTAACCAGCAGCGCTCAAATTTTCATGATCAGCGTAGAAAATCTTTCGAAACATTTTGGTTCGAAGACGGCCGTGGACGGCATTTCGTTCAGCGTGGAACGCGGCGAGGTGTTGGGCTTCCTGGGACCGAACGGCGCGGGGAAATCGACGACCATGCGCATGGTCACCGGTTACATACCGCCGACTTCCGGGACCGTCATGGTGGGCGGTCACAACATGTGGGTCGATTCCGTGCCCGCCAAAAAGCTCATCGGCTACCTGCCCGAGAACGCCCCGGCCTACACCGACATGACAGTGAAAGGCTTCATCGGATTCGCTGCGGAAGTTCGCGGTTTGAGCGGAGTCGACAAGGCCAAGGCGGTTGATCGGGTGGTTGAGATGTGCTTCCTGGAGAACGTGCTCCATCAGAGTGTGGACACTCTCTCCAAGGGCTACCTGCACCGCACCTGCCTGGCGCAGTCAATCGTTCATGACCCGGACGTTCTGATTCTGGACGAGCCGACCGACGGGTTGGATCCGAATCAAAAGCACGAGGTGCGCAATCTGATCCGGCGGATGGGCGAGAAGAAAGTCATCATCTTTTCGACGCACATTCTCGAGGAGGTCGAGGCGGTTTGTTCCCGAGCCATCATTGTGGATCAAGGCAAGATTGTGGCCAACGGCGCGCCGGACGAGTTGAAGAGTCAGGCCGAGTTGGCTGGCTCGGTGTTGGTCCGGGTGGATGGGGCCTCCAAGGAGGCCGTTTCACAGAAGTTGGGAGCCGTGGTTGGCGCGGCTTCCGTCAAAGTTCAGGAGTCCGATGGCGACCGCGTCGTGGTTCGGGTCTTCCCGGGCGGCGACAGCGAGAACGGAAGCCTGGCGCGCGGCATTGCGGACACGGTTTTCAAGGAAGGTTGGAAAATGGAGGAATTGCACACGGAGCCGGGACGTCTCGATGACGTTTTTCGGAGCATCACCCGGCCGGATACGGCCGCAGCGCGAAAGGAGGCCAAGTAATGGGATCCGCCTGCAAAAACATTTTGACCATCGGCAAGCGAGAATTGGGCAGTTTCTTTGCTTCGCCTGTCGCCTACGTCTTCATCGTCATCTTCCTGCTGCTGACAGGATTCTTCACCTTCATGGCGGGGAGGTTCTTTGAAGCCGGGCAGGCGAACCTGGGCGCTTTCTTCCATTGGCATCCCTGGCTGTATCTGTTCCTGGTGCCCGCGGTCGGCATGCGGCTTTGGTCGGAGGAGCAGCGAATGGGCACGATGGAACTGCTGCTCACCATGCCCATCACTCCCTGGCAGGCCATTGTCGGGAAGTTCCTGGCGTCCTGGCTTTTCCTGGGGCTCGCGTTGGCGATGACCTTTCCCATCTGGTGGACGGTGAACTACCTGGGAGACCCGGACAACGGCGTCATCGTTGGCAGCTACTTCGGCAGTTTCATGATGGCCGGCGCCTACCTGGCGGTGACCAGCATGACCTCCGCCATGACCCGCAACCAGGTGATCAGTTTCATCATCTCGGTGGTGATCTGTTTCTTCCTGATCCTGGCCGGATGGCCGTTGGTGACCGACTTCCTCGAGACCTGGATGTCACGCGGGATGGTCGATTTCGTGGCGTCGTTCAGCGTGATGACCCACTTCGACGGCTTTCAGCGCGGCATCGTGGACTCTCGCGACCTGATTTACTTCCTATCGTTGATTTTCTTCTCCCTCTTCACCACGGGGGTGATCCTGCGCGGTCATCGCGCCGGTTGATTCGAAACTGACTGAGGATTTAGCCATGACGGGAAAAAAAGCTGAAACCATTCTGTATTCATTGGGCGGCGTCGTCCTGATGTTCCTGCTGCTTGTCGCCTTCAACTTCATCTCCGGACTCGGCAAGGTGCGGGTTGATCTGACGGAGGAGAAGCTGCACACGCTGACTGACGGCACCAAGGCCATTCTCAGCGATATCGACGGCGAGGTGGAGCTTCGCTTCTATTGCACTCGCGATGAGAACACCCCGGTGATCTTGAAGACCTTTGCGACCCGGGTGGAGGACCTGTTGGATGAGTATCGGCAGCACTCCGGCGGCAAGTTGGTGGTGAAGCGCTTGAATCCTCAACCGCTTTCAGATGCGGAAGACTCGGCCAGACTGGACGGCATTCAGGCTCAGCGGGTCCAGACGGGCGACCAGTTCTACCTGGGCATCGCCGTGAGTTTCCTCGATGCCACGGAAACCATTCCAGTGCTGACCATGCAGCGCGAGAATCTGCTGGAATATGACATCTCGCGAGCGATCGCCAACGTCCTGGTGGAGAAGAAGCCCGTTGTGGGCGTCATGACCGGATTGCCGGCCATGGGCGGTCCGCCGAATCCAATGGCGATGCGCATGGGGCAGATGCAGGGGACCGAGCCTTGGATGGTTGTTTCGATGCTGAAGAAAGATTTTGAAGTTGAAGAAGTCGGGACGGATGTCGAGGTCATCGAGGACAAGGTTGATGTCCTGTTGCTGGCCCACCCGAAGGGGCTGTCCGACAAGACGCTCTATGCCATCGACCAGTTCATCCTGCGAGGCGGGAAGCTGATCGCGCTGATGGACCCGATGCCGTTGGAGGATCCCAGCGGGGTTCAACAGAACATGATGGGCATGAACATGTCGGAGGCCTCTTCTCTGGGTAAGCTGCTTGATGCCTGGGGCATCACGTTTGACGGTCAGAAGGTCATCGCCGATATGACCTACACGACCCAGTTGGGCGACGGCCGCGGCGGCGTGCAGGTTTCGCCGACCTGGTTGTCGCTGACCGATGAGTCGATGGACAAGGATGACGTTGTCTTTGGCCAGGTGGACAACCTCATCATGCCGCTCGTCGGGCATTTTACCGGCGAGCCGAAGGCGGGATTGACCAAGACGTCGTTGATGAAGTCTTCCGAGAAGTCGCAGTTGGTCGAGCGCATCATGGCGCAGATTTCGGCGGACTCCGTGAAGAAGGATTTCAGGGCGGACGGGAAACAGTATGATCTTGCGATCCGCTTGTCGGGAACGTTTCCCAGCGCATTTCCGGAGGGCAAGCCGAAGGCGGACGCCGATTCCGCCGACAAGGATGGTGAAGCGAAGGCGGCCGGGGGGCACCTCAAGGAGTCGAAAGGCGAGAATGCGGTCATCCTGATCGGCGACGCGGATTTCATTGCGGATCGTTATTCCGTGCGGGTGCAGAATTTCTTTGGGCAGCGTCTGATCCAGTATGTCAGCGGCAATATCAGTCTGGTCCAGAGTCTGGTGGAGCAGATGGCCGGCGACAGCAATCTCATTGGAACGCGCAGTCGCGCGATCAAGCGGCGTCCTTTTACCGTGGTGAAGGAGTTGCAGGCCAAGGCTCAGGATGAATATCGCGGCAAGATCAAGGAGCGGGAGGACAAGATCGCCGACCTTCAGAAGAAGCTCAATGAGTTGCAGCGGAACAAGAGCGCCGACCAGCAGATGGTGCTTTCCCCTGAGCAACAGAAGGAGATTGAGAGTTTCCAGAAGCAGGAGGCGGAGCAGCGCAAGGAGTTGAAGGAGATCCGCAAGGACCTGCGGAAGGATATCGACGCATTGGAGAACAAATTGAAATGGGCCAACATCCTCGGCATGCCCTGTGTGTTTGTCTTGCTGGGCATCGGCGTGGCGGTCTTCAAACGTAAAAGCTCTTCGGCACGATGAATCAGAAACAACTCGGAATACTGGTCGCATTGGTCGTCGTCATCGGCGGCGTTGGACTCATCGCATTCAAGAACAAGAAATCGGATTGGTCGCCCGACGCAACGTCCTCGGACGTGAAGGTGATCGCCGACTTCCCGCTGAACGACGTCTCGGAGATTTCCATCAAGGACGCGGATGGCGAGGTCAATCTGACCAAGGGCGAGGGAGGTTGGTCGGTCAAGGAGCGCGGCGGCTACGCTGCAAACTTCGACAATATTCATGAACTGCTGCGAACGGTCTGGGAAATGGAGCCCGTTCAAAAGCCCAAGGTGGGCGAGACGCATCTCGGACGCCTGAAGTTGCTGGATCCGGCGCAATCGGACGACACCGAGAAGTCTGCGACGCGGGTCGAATTCCGCGCGGGAGGCGGCTCTCACACCTTGCGCATCGGCAAGGAGCACATGCGCAAGCAGCAAGCGCAGGGGCCGATGGGCGGCGGCAGCTTTCCCGATGGCCGCTACGTGATGGTGGGCGACGATCTCGAGTCGATCAGCCTTGTTGAGCCGACTTTCAGCAGCGTTACCTCGTCAGCGGCGGACTGGCTGAAGAAGGACTTCATCAAGATTGAGAAGATCAAGTCGATCCGTTACTCGCCGTCGGTTGCGGAGGATGGTTGGAGCGTCACCCGCGAATCCGACGCCGGTGATTATACGTTGTTGGACAAGAAGGAAGGCGAGGAGTTGGATTCTTCGAAGACCAGCAGCCTGAAGTATCTCATGTCGTCGCCCAGTTTCGTGGACGTGGCGAACGGCAAGCCGGACGACGAGACCGGCCTCGACAAGCCGACCAAGGCGACCATTGAGACCTTTGAGGGATTTACCTACAAGCTGAGCATCGGCAAACAGGACGACAAAGAGCAGTATTTCCTGAAATTCGATGTCTCCGCGAAGATCGAGAAGGAACGCAAGGCGGGCGAAGGTGAAAAGCCCGAGGACAAGGAGAAGCTCGAGAAGGAGCACAAGGAGAAGCTCGAGAAGGCCGAGGAGAAGTTGGCCCAGGAGAAGAAACTTGCCGGCACGGTCTTCGTGGTTTCCAAATACACGGTCGACGCCTTGTTGAAGTCGCGCAAGGACTTGATGAAGGATCCGGAGAAGGAGGGCGCCGCCGCCGCTCCGGGGCCGGCGCTGCCGCCCGGAATGAAGCTTCCAACCGGGGCTTCTGTTCCGTCGATTCCACCCGCGCCGTCGGCGCCGAAGGCGGCTGAAGCAACCGCCGTCAAGACGCCGCCGACGCCGAAGGATCTGAAGAAAGCGGCTGAAGAGGCGGTGCAGAAGTCGCTGGACGCGGTCAAGGCCGAGGTAAAGAAGGTTGAGACCGAAGTCAAGAAAGCGGTCGAGGAGGCTCCCAAGGCGGAGGCGGCGCCGAAGAAATAGGCCTTGGTAAAGGGGGCGCAGCACGTGATTGGAGCGCGGAATTTATTCCGCTTCAACGCGGGGAGGGAGTCGCTTCGCCCGTTTCTCAAGCCGCGGGCGCCGGAGGTTGAAGCGGAATGAATTCCGCGCCCCGTACGCGCAATCATGAGAGTCTTCGCGGCCATTGCGATCGAGGAGGCGTTGCGAAACGAAGTGTCCGTTTTGCTGGGCGGTCTTTCCCGGCGGTTTCCTGATTGCCGCTGGGTTCGGCCGGAGAATCTTCATGTGACCCTGAGATTCTTTGGCGAGATTGAGGTGTGTGCTGTTCCAGAGCGAGTTGGCGGATTCAGGCGCGCGGTATCGGGAACTCTGGTCGACGGAGTTGACTGGCGTGTGAGGCGGCGAATTCACCCCAAACTTGCCATTCGCCCCAGTCGCCATTAGCGTTCCGCGCCTTATGGAAAAAGTAGTCATCATCGGAAGCGGTTGCGCCGGCTACACGGCCGCCATCTACACTGCCCGCGCCAACCTGAACCCGCTGTTGCTGACCGGACAGATGCCGGGCGGCCTGCTCACCACCACCACCACTGTGGAGAACTATCCCGGATTCCCCGAGGGCATCGACGGATTTGAGTTGATGACGAGCATGCAGAAGCAGGCGGAACGGTTTGGAACGCGGGTGCAGTTGGGCGTGACGGTCGACGAAGCCGATCTTTCCGGCCGGCCGATCAAATTGAAGGTCGGCGGGGAGACGGTTGAGACCGAGACATTGATTGTCGCCACCGGCGCCGGGCATCGCCGGCTCGGGCTGGAGAGTGAGGACAAGTTAGAGAATCATGGCGTCACCTACTGCGCGACCTGCGACGGCGCGTTTCCCCGTTATCGCGACAAGCCGCTCGTGGTCGTGGGCGGCGGCGACTCCGCGTGCGAGGAAGCCAATTACCTGACCCGTTTTGGCTCGGTGGTCTACTTGATTCATCGCCGCGACGAGTTGCGGGCGTCGAAGATCATGGCCGAGCGCGCGCTTTCAAACCCCAAGATCAAGCCGGTCTGGAATTCGGTTGTGACCGAGATCACGGACGTGGAGAAGAATGACGTGACCGGTGTGAAGCTGAAAAATGTGAAGACGGGCGAGGAAAGTTCACTGGATTGCACGGGGGTGTTCATCGCCATCGGTCACGTGCCCCACACGCAGATCTTCAAGGGGCAGCTCGACATGAACGACGAGGGCTACATCAATCGGACGGAGGGTTCCCGAACCAATATCCCCGGAGTTTTTGTGGCCGGCGACTGCTCGGATCACGTCTATCGCCAGGCGATCACCGCGGCGGGCATGGGTTGCCAGGCGGGCATCGACGCCGAGCGGTATTTGGCGGATCTGGAAAGGTGAGATGAGGTGGGAATGGGCGTGTGGGGGTATGAGGGGATGGAATTGATGACGCTGTGACAAGCTGGTCGCCATGCCGAAAGTGGATATAAAGGACTTCCTTGGAAAAGCGGAACTATTGTCGTCGGGGATCGAAGTCTGTCGGTCTTCACCTGGTAAACATTATTGGCTGATCGCGCAGGACGTTGAAGACAATGAGTCAATCCGGATGGAGTCACTGCTGTATCCGGTTACCGGCAATACCGGAGAACTGAGCGACGAAGAATTCGAGAAATACGACGCAAGCATTCACGAAAGGGGCTACTTCGAGTTTTTGAATCTGGATTAACTCGAGGACATTCTTTCCAATCTTGAGATGCAGAAGCCGAAGTATTCGGAAGACGAACTATTAAGAGCGATCAACCACTATTTGGACCATGATTCGTTTCTGGAGTGGTAAGCTGACAGACGGGTTGTTGGGGGGGATCCGTTGATTGAGATAGGGCCATTACCTCCCATCCCCTCATACCCCCACACGCCCATACCCCAGTCTCCCATGACTCCGACCGAACTATCCGAACGCCTAGCCGCAGGCGATGACCTGGCGCTGCTCGATGTGCGCGAGCCTCATGAACACGAGTTTGTGGCCTTGCCGAATTCGATTCACATTCCTTTGGGTGAGATTCCGGCGAGAGTCGGAGAATTGGAGGCGCTGCGCGCCCGTGAGATGGTGGTTTACTGTCATCACGGCGTCCGCAGCGCGCACGCGATCGGCTACCTGAGGCAGCTTGGTTTCGACAAGCTTCACAATCTCACGGGCGGCATCGACCGCTGGAGCCTGGAGGTTGATCCGCGAGCGCCCCGGTATTAGTGGAGGTTATCGATTCAGCAGTTCTGCGAAATTCGTATGACGCCGGGACAAGGATTCCTTTCACTTGCGGGACAAAGTGTGTTAAATCCCCCGCTCATGGCCCGAAAGGCACAGATCAAACGCGACACGAAGGAGACCCGGATCTCTTTGCGGTTGAATGTCGATGGCTCCGGTAAATCCCGGATCAGGACGGGCATTGCGTTCTTCGATCACATGTTGACCCTGTTTTCGAAGCATGCGGTTGTGGATTTGAACCTGACCTGCAAAGGCGATCTGGAGGTGGATGCACACCACACGGTGGAGGATTGCGGCATCGCCTTGGGAGACGCCTTTTTCGAGGCGCTGGGCGACAAGAAGGGGCTGCGCCGTTACGGAACGGGCTTCGATCCCAGAAATCCCTTCACTGGCGAGGCCTATTTGCCCATGGATGAGACGCTGGCTCGATGCGTCATTGATTTCAGCGGTCGGCCGTATCTGGTCTGGCGGAAGCTGGACAAGCTCAGCCATAAGAAGATCAGCGAGGAGGAGAAGAACCAGGACATGTCCTCGGCGTTTCGTTTCGGGCTCGCCCGGGAGTTCTTCCAGGGGTTCACCAATGCCGCCCGATGCAACCTGCATTTGGAATTGCTCTATGGCGAGGAGCCGCACCACGTGGTGGAGGCTCTGTTCAAGGCGTTCGCCCGGGCCACTGACGTGGCCTGTCAAAGGGACCCCAGAATCGAGGGGCAGATTCCCAGCACCAAAGGGAAACTTTGAGTCAAATTGACTGAATAAGGGTCAAATGCCCTCCGTCTCAGCCATGTCCGATCCGATTGACTACAGCCAAGCCGAGGATACAGAGCTGGTAGCTTGGTCCAAGGAGCAGGACATGCAGGCTTATGAAGAGCTTGTGGCGAGGCATCGTGACAAGATCTACGCCCGCGCTTTCAGCATGATGCGGAATGAAGAGGAAGCCCTCGACATGACGCAGGAGGCGTGGGTGAAGGGCTGGCAGAGATTGAATCAGTTTCATGGGCAGGCGAGTTTTGCCACGTGGATGACCCGTATCACCATCAATCTTTGTCTGGATTTGATTCGGAAGAAGAAGCGTCAGCGGGCGGAGTCGATCGAACAATTGGATGACGACCTCGGGGGCGTGGAACGGCAGATGGACGTGGTTGAGACGAATCCGACCGAGGGACTGGAACGCCAGGAGCTCCGGGTCAAGATCGACAAAGCGTTGGACCAGTTGTCAGAGGCGCATCGTACCGCGATTGTCATGCACGAGTTTCAACAGCTTGAATATAAAGAGATCGCGAAACGTATGAATTGTTCAATCGGGACGGTGATGTCGCGATTGTTCTACGCGAGGCGGCGGTTGGCCTCGCTGCTGGCGGGATTGAAAAAGAAAGACGAATTCTGATGGAACTCGAAACACAACTCAGCATACAGGCGCTGGTCGATGGCGAACTCTCGGAAGCGAAGAAACGCGAGATCGAGCAGTTGGTCGCGACCGACGCGGAGGCCAAGGCCCTGCACACCGAACTCTCGAACACGGTTGCGGCTCTTTGCGAGGGGGAGTTGGAGCGCGCGTTGCCGGAGAGTCGTGATTTCTTTTGGTCGAAGATCGCGGAAGGGATCGAGTTGAGCGACCGTCGGGAAGTCCGCGAAACGGCCCGCTCCGGGGCTGGCGTTGCTTGGTGGAAGAGGCTGTTGGTTCCGATTGGCGCGGCCGTCGGTCTTGTGCTTGCGTTTACGGTATTCCAAACCAAAGGTCCGCAAGTGGTCCGGCCAATTGGCGTCGATCCGAGTGTGGAATCTGTCGCAGACACAGAGTTGAAACTGCCGCAATCGTTGATTTTTGACATGTATCAGCAGGACGCGACCGTGATCTGGTTGAACTCTGAAACGGACGTCAATTAGCGGTTTACGGGACTGGAGGCAGCGTCTAAGGTCGACATTCAATGGCAAGTTTCAGCACAATCAGAACCTTGGTTCGTCTTCTGGCGGCGATCGCGCTGGTTGGTCTGCCGTTCCTCGGAGCCGAGGCGGGCAGCGCTCCTGCGGGTTCGGAGGTCAAATTTCAGGGACAGTTGGTTTGGGGGACGAATGACGATCCCAAGAAACATCCCCAGTTCAAGGAGTTGGACTCCGGCAACCAGAAAATCCTGAAGAACTTCAAGTGGAAGAACTATCTGGTGACGAACCGGAAGAATTTTACGCTCAAGCCCGGCCAGCAGAAGCAGGTGAAGATGAGCGACAAGTGCACGATTGTCGCCAAACATCGAGGCGCCGCCGAGGATCAAGAGAACAAGCGGGATCCCCAGACGATCGCGGTCAGCCTGCTCGGTGAAGGCAAGCTGGTTACCCGGCACACCAAACCAGTTTGCGAAGGGCACACCATTGTTTTGGGCGGCGACCTGAAGAACGGCACCGCTTGGTTTGTCCTGCTGAAGCGCATTCCGGAGAATTCCGGAAAGTAGGCGCGCCGCAGCGTTTTCATCCGTTTCCAGTAACCCGGTTCGCGTTTCTTCGAGGGGGAAGTCTGTCTTGTTTTGGAGACAGAGTGACCCACTTTCATGTTTTTGCGACGGGGATATCGAGTTGGTCGACATCGATTTCGGAGCCGGTTCCCGGACCCACAACAGATTTGAATCGTTGAATTTGGAACCACAAGTTGTTGTGGTTTCTGTCAAAAAAGACCCAATTCGACGTTGTGTTTGCAGGGAAGAATCCATAAACTGCCCCCCGCTTCCGAGACGAGACCTGAAACCCGCTTGGATTGACTGCTATGGCCGACGAAACACAACACGACGACAAAGAGTACAACGCCTCTGATCTGGGCACGCTGGAGGGCTTGGAAGCTGTCCGTGAGAAACCGGGGATGTATATCGGCGGCACGGACGAGCGGGCGCTGCATCACTGTGTTTCCGAGGTGCTCGACAACTCGGTGGACGAGCATTTGGCGGGTTACTGTAAGCGGATCGACGTGACCATCCACGTTGATGGC
The DNA here is from genome assembly GCA_964519245.1 of uncultured Verrucomicrobiota bacterium. Taxonomy (GTDB): domain Bacteria; phylum Verrucomicrobiota; class Verrucomicrobiia; order Limisphaerales; family JAYPEY01; genus JAYPEY01. The sequence goes on along the minus strand of CAZFLK010000132.1, from coordinate 5,502 downwards.
TCTCTTTCCGTCAAAGACAATGGTCGCGGCATCCCGGTTGATATTCACCCAGAGAAAGGGGTGCCGGGGGTTGAGTTGGTGCTGACGACCCTCCACAGCGGAGGGAAATACGGGCAGGGCAACTACACGTTTTCAGGCGGCACCCATGGAGTGGGAGCCAAGTGCGTCAATGCCGTGAGCGAGTGGTTCAAGGTGGAGGTGACCCGCGACGGCAAGGTGCATCACATGGAGTTCGAGCGAGGCCAGACTTCGAAGAAGCTTGAAGTCATCGGCAGCGCCAAGGGGACGGGAACACTCATCACCTTCATGCCCGACCCGCAAATCTTCAAGGAGACGACGATCTTCAAGGGGGAGACGATTGCGCAGCGCCTGCGCGTTTTGGCCTTCTTGAACAGTGGCTTGGAGATCCAATTTGCGGACGAGCGCGAGGACGGCGCCAAGAACGAGGTTTTCCTGTACAAGGATGGGATCTCGGAGTTTGTGAAACAGTTGAACCAGAACAAGAACCCGCTGTTTCCGAAGACGATCAACATCCACCGCGAGGAATCGATCGTCAATGACGACAAGAAGGTGGAGATCCACGCGGACATCGTGCTGCAGTACAACGACAGCTACAACGACCAGGTTCTCTGTTACACCAACACGATTCACAATCCGGACGGCGGCGCGCACCTGTCCGGTTTCCGCGCTGCATTGACCCGGGCGATCAACCAGTACGCCAAGTCGAACAATCTGCTGAAGGACAAGGATCCGGCGATCAGCGGCGACGATGTGCGCGAAGGGTTGACAGCGGTCATTTCCATCAAACACAGCGACCCGAAGTTTGAATCCCAAACCAAGGTGAAGCTGATTTCCCCCGAGGTGGAGAAACTTGTCGGCCAGACGGCCTACGAGGGCTTCATGAGCTACTTCGACTCGAATCCGGCGATCGCCAAGAAGGTCATTGAGAAATCAGTGAACGCCGCACGCGCGCGCGAGGCGGCCCGGAAGGCTCGGGAGACGGTGCGCAAGTCGGCTTTGGCCGGCGGCGGTCTGCCCGGCAAGTTGGCGGATTGTTCGGACCGTGACCCGGCAAATACCGAGCTTTACATTGTTGAGGGCGATTCCGCCGGAGGCTCCGCCAAACAGGGGCGTGATCGCAAGTTTCAGGCCATCCTGCCGATTCGAGGCAAGTTGATCAACGTCGAGAAAGCCCGTTTGGACAAGGTGCTGCAAAACAATGAAATCCGCACCATGATCACCGCGGTGGGAACCGGCATTGGTTCCGGGGAGGGCGACGGAGCCTTCAATATTGAGAAACTTCGCTATCACAAGGTCATCATCATGACGGATGCGGACGTGGACGGTTCCCACATCCGCACGTTGCTGCTGACATTTTTCTACCGGCAGATGCCGGACCTCATCAAGGATGGCTATGTCTACATCGCGTGTCCTCCGCTCTATGGTGTGACCCGGAGGAAGAAGACGGATTACGTGGAGGACGATGCGCAACTGAACAAGATCCTGATTCGGTTGGGCACGGAGGATGTCCGCCTGCGGGATGTTGCGTCGAATACCGAGATTCCCTCCAAGAAGCTCGCGGAGATCCTGGAATTGCTGGAGTCTTTGAGTAAGTTTGCGGCAGGCATCCGTCGCCACGGCGGGGACTTTGAACCGTATCTGGAAAACCGGAACCCCAACACCAACGAACTGCCCAAGCACCTGGTTGTCGTGCGTGAGGGGAATGAAGAGACCGTTCACTACTTCCGCACGGATTCGGAGTTCCACAAATTTGGCGATGAGAATCCGGATCTGAACCTGTTCGGCGACGTCGATGAGGACAATGGCGACGAAAATGGCGAGGCCGAGAAGCAAACGCCTGCGGCTAAGAAGGAAGGCCCCGCCCGGCGCGCGCGGCACGTCGAACTTCACGAAAGCAAGGCGATTCAGACCTTGTTGGGGCAGTTGTCACGCAAGGGCCTGGCGGTTGAGCATTATTCTGCGCAGGACAAGCCGCTGTTTGAGTTGTTGGAAGGCGAAGGCGACAAGGAGAAGGTCAAGCCGATCTTCTCCATTCCGGAGATCCTCGAAGGCGTCATGGAAGTCGGCAAGAGCGGCATTTCTGTTCAGCGCTTCAAGGGGTTGGGCGAGATGAATCCGAAACAACTGTTTGGCACGACGATGGATCCGGCGACGCGGAAGTTGTTGCGGGTGGATTTGGCGGACGCGGTGGAGGCCGAGGAAATGTTCACCAAGCTGATGGGCAGCGAGGTTGAGCCGCGGAGGCAGTTCATTGAGGACAATGCTCTGAACGTGCGGAACCTGGATGTCTGAGCCCCCCCGGAATTTTTTGGAATACTAAAGGATTGATCGGCGACCTATGGCTGACGAGAACGAAGAGAATCAGGGCGGGCAAGACGAAGCCCAGAACGGCAACGAGGGCCAGAACCCCAAGCCTGAGCAACTGCCGGTGACGAAGACGCCACTGTTTGCGGCGAACGAGAACGTCGACAAGATCAATGTCGCGGACGAGATCAAGAACTCGTTCCTCGATTATTCGATGTCCGTCATCGTGTCCCGCGCGTTGCCGGACGTGCGGGACGGCCTGAAACCTTCCCAACGGCGCTTGCTTTACGCCATGAGTCAGTTGGGCGTCCAGCCCAACAAGAAGCATTTGAAATGCGCGAAGATCGTCGGTGAGACGATGGGCAATTACCACCCGCACGGCGACCAGGCGATCTATCCCACGCTGGTGCACATGGCCCAGCCATGGGCCATGCGCGATACGTTGGTCGACGGACAGGGCAACTTCGGCTCCGTCGAGAACGATCCCCCGGCCGCCATGCGTTACACCGAGGCCAGGTTGACGCACCTCGGCTCGGTGATGATGGAAGACATGGACAAGGACACGGTCGACTTCATGCCGACCTACGACGACGCGAACACCGAGCCCGTCGTGCTTCCTTCCGCCTTTCCTCAACTCCTTGCCAATGGCGGCACCGGCATCGCGGTCGGCATGGCCACCAACATGGCCCCGCACAATCTTGGCGAGGTGATCGACGGCATCTGCGCCGTGATCGACCGGCCGGAGATCACGATCGACGAGATCATGGCCGACCACATCAAGGGGCCTGATTTTCCGACGGGGTGTGTGATTTGCGGCACGGCGGGCATCAAGAGCTATTTCCACACGGGGCGGGGCAGCGTGAAAGTTCGCGGCCGTGTTGGCGTCGAGCAGCTCAAGGGAAACAAGGAGCAGATCGTCATTACGGAGATCCCGTTCAATGTGAACCGCGCCAATCTGGTGTCCCGCATCGCCGAACTCGTCAACGACAAGACGCCCGGGTTCACCGAGATCTCCGCGGTTCGCGACGAGTCCGACGAGAACACCCGCGTGGTTGTCGAGTTGAAGCGGGACGGCATCCCCAAGGTTGTGATCAACAACCTCTACAAATCGACCGCGTTGGGTTCGACCTTCTCGGTCAATGCCCTGGCGATTGATCACGGGCGACCGAAGACGCTGAATCTGAAGGAGTTGATCAACTGCTACATTGAGCATCGACGTGAGGTGGTCCTCCGTCGCACGCGGTATTTGCTCAAGAAGGCGGAGGATCGGGCCGAGGTGTTGGAGGGCTACCTGATCGCCCTGGCGAATCTCGATGAGTTCATCCACATTATTCGCAGTTCCCGCAATCGCGACGAGGCGAAGGTGAAGTTGCTGGCCTTCGAGTGGAGCAAGGAGCAGGTGCAGAATTGGGGGATTTTCCTGCGGGACAACGCCAATATCGACGAAACGGGCCAGTACGCGCTCAGCGAACGGCAGGTCAATGCGATTCTCGAGTTGCGCCTTTATCAACTGACGGGCCTGGAAATCGACAAGGTTGAAGCGGAGTACAAGGAACTGCTGGAGACCATCAAGGACCTGATGGATATCCTCGCCCGCGAGGAGCGCGTGCTGCAGATCATCAAGGATGAGCTTGGCGTCATTCGCGACAAGCATGCGACCCCGCGCAAGTCGGACATTGTGCCGGATGAGGGCGAAATGGCGATCGAGGACCTGATTGCCAACGAGCCGGTGATCATCACCTTGACGCACAACGGGCTGATCAAGCGGACGAACATCAGTTCCTATCGGGCGCAACGCCGCGGAGGCAAGGGCGTCATCGGCATGGAGACGCGTCAGAAGAGCGCGGTGGAAGGAGCGGACAGCGACTTTATCGAGCATCTCTTTACCGCCAGCACGCATGATTACCTCATGTTCTTCACGAATACGGGGCGGGTCTACGTTGAGCGCGTGCATGAAATACCGGACCTCGGACGGGCTTCCAAAGGCCGCAGCATTGCCAATGTCTTGGAGATGCAGTCGGGCGAGAAGATCGCCGCGATGAAGCGGGTGCTCGGGAAGTACGACGATGAGAAGAACGACGTCACCTTCAAGCAACCGGGGCACATCTTCTTCTCCACGCAGAATGGCACGGTGAAGAAGACGGAGCTGAGCGATTTTTCGAATGTCCGCAAGGGCGGCATCATTGCGATCAAGATTGTCGAGGGCGACGATCTGATCGATGTGAGATTGACTTCGGGGCACAATGAGGTCGTGTTGATCACCCGCAAGGGGCTCAGCATTCGATTCAATGAGGAGAATGTAAGGTCCATGGGCCGGGCCACCACCGGTGTTCGGGGGATCAACCTGACCAAGGATGACGTTGTCGTTGCGATGGCCATCGTGGAAGAGGATCACACTTTGCTTGTGGCCGGCGAGAATGGCATCGGCAAGCGGACTCCATTCGACGACTACCGCGTCCAGAGTCGCGGCGGCAAGGGCATCATTACCATGAAGACCACCGACAAGACCGGCGGCGTGGTGGGGGCCTTGAGCGTGCGTGATACGGACGAGATGATGCTCATCACTTTCAAGGGCCAGATGGTCCGCACCCGGGTCCACGATGTCCGCGAATGCGGCCGCAACACCCAGGGCGTCAAACTCATCGAACTCTCGGCCGGCGACAAGCTGCAGGCCATCGCGCCAGTCATCGATGAGGACAAGCCGGCGGAGACCGGCGATGAGGTGAACCTGGAAGAGGCGGAGGATTGAGGCGTCTATTTCGCACGCGGCCGGACGAATTGTTTCATCCCGGCCTGGCAAGGTCGACAAATCGCCCCAATTGGTGACGTCGGCACCCGGTTCTGGAAAGATTCGACCTCGTTTCACTCTCCATGCTTGAACTTCGGGGATCCCGCCTCCGTCGACGTCCCGCAACGCCTCCGATCTCCAGCGTCTTGATGTTGTTCTTGCGTCCTCGATCTTGAGCCTGTCACCAGTGTGATCCTCGGCAACGTTTGGCGGGCGTGAGTGACACTGGGATGAGCAATTATCCGGGCTGAAGGCCCGACCGCGCAAAGCCCGGGGCTTCGAGCCCCGGGTATGCGCCGAGAAGCGATGGCGGCCTGTATGGTCGCGCGCAGTTTCCGTGCCGGCGCTCGCGCGCGACCTTTCAGGCCGCATGGACCGATCTGTTGGAG
>CAZFLK010000131.1:14162-16428 GCA_964519245.1 uncultured Verrucomicrobiota bacterium | reverse complement strand
CGTCCGGCCGCTGGAAGAATCGATACTCGCAGTTCTTCACAAACTTCACCGAGGGATCCGGATAGTCCGGATTCAAGTGCTCCAGCGCGTCAGCCGGAACCACGATCGAGGCCGTGATATCGTCCTCCTGCGATTGCTTCTCGGCCGGATGAAAATCCTTGCGCAGCCCAAAGACCCGCCAAGACCCGTCCTGGGCGAAACCGACCCGCAGAAAATTCGAAACCAGCACGCGATCGTCCAGCTTGAGCATGTTGCCCTGGGTGCCGTCCACGACATCCACGCTGAAGTGGGAGCGCCATTCGCCGTCCCACTCCGGGATGTAGAAGCGCTTCACGACAAAGACGAGCTCCTTGATGTGTTGGGGGATGGTCTCCAGCCACTGGTTGTAGCTGTCGGTGTAGTCCAGCGGCGCCGGCGTCAGCAACTTCACCACCGAGCCCAACGACCGCTCCACGCTGAGAATCTTGCGCGAGTCCCGCCCCTGCCGCTCGCTGTCCCGAAAGCGATCGGAGTAGTCCCGCTCAATCAACTTCTCCACCGCGTCAAAATCCTTCTGGAAATCCGCGACAAACACCGGCCCCTGAATGATCGCGTCCGTGATCGGCTTGGAAATCTCGGACTTGCCGCCGCCCGACACCGTGCAGGGCTTGTGGCACAACGTCGGTTCCGCCCCGGCGCCCACCAATCGCCAGGCCCGTTTCCCCGGCGGCTTCTCCATCCGCACCTTGTAGCCCGAGGGCCGGACATACGTCTTCCCCGGCAACAACTTGATGCTCTGCTCACCCTCCGCCGTCGGCCAACTCACCCGCAGCGCATTCAGATCGAAATGCACCTTCTCGGAAACGTACAGGATATCCGGAAACGTCTTGTCGATGCCATAACCCTCCGGTTGGAGATCCATGAACTGCCCGTATTTCTCCTTAACCTCCTCGAAGTTGTGCCCGCGATTCTGCACGTGCCGATCGCCGTAGAACAATTCCCCCAGATCGTAACTCGGATAAACCAACGCTCCGCCGGCATGCTCCTCTTCGCCCAGTCCCGAGAGGTTCGCCGCGTATCCGATCTGCGTCTTGACCTCCTTCTTGCAGTAGCCGAAGTAGTTGTCCGCAATCACGGTGACCATCACGCCGCGCTCATCCCGACAGGTGATCTTGAACGCCACCCCGTCGTTGTAGATTTCATCCTCGGACTTCCAGCAAACGCCATCGCGTCGCTGTCGTTCGGTCGCGTCCTCCCAACGCGGCAATCCCAAATCCTTCTTCTTCACCGTGACCAGGTGCGGCGCCAGGATCACGCAACCGGTGTGCCCGGACCAATGCACGACGTCCAACCCCGCGTCGTTCTCCGGCAAATGCGGATCCCCGGCGTTGCCGAAGATGCTCTCCACAAAATCCAGGTTGCCAACCAGATTGCCCGGCACGAAGAAACGCACTTCCATGGATTTTTCCTCGGTGAATCCGGGAACCTCCGGGCAGACAATCGGGCGCAACAACAACGACACATACAACTCCGCCTGCTCCTCCTGATCGGCCGTGATCGGCAACTGCATCAACTCCCTGGGCGGATCCAGGGCAACCTTTAGCAACTCGGCAAAGGCCGCCTTCGGGACTTCAATCTTGTCATCCGGCACAGGCAACCCGCCGTCGGCAATATGGAAGCTGCCCTTGGTCGTGCGCCGGTCGCTCTTGGGATTGTGCAGCACGCCCTGTTTGAGTCGGAACGACTCGACAATGTCCGACCGAAAGTAGTCGCTCTTCGCCGGCAGCGACAGTTCCTTCGCAATGCCGTGGCAATCCAATGCCAACGTCTGGGATGGCAACTTCACCCCGACGCCCGCCGCGCCAAGATAGTCCTCCAGGAACTGCTGGATCCGCCAGTCCGCCGGCGGCAGGTAGTTCGAAAGCAGACGCGCCGACTCGCGATGATGCGACAACAACCCTTCCAACATGGGGGACATCGCCGAATCATCTTCGTCCGATTTCACCACGGGTTGCCCCAAGGCCGCCAACTTCAGGTTGATGTATTGGAGCAACTCCCGGCGACTCGACGCCGTGCGCTCCACTCCCAATCCAATGCTCTTTTTCAGATCCATATCAAAACTCCAGAAACTGTCTGCGAGGCGGGACGTTAGGGGGGCGCGGGAACAAGCGCAAGCGGGACCATGTCACGTTTGGATGAAATCGGCTCATGCAAACGAGGATGAGCCCCTCGACGGCAGCTCTTGCCGTCCCCTCCACCGGGACGGGTCGTTCCCAACCGTCGCCAA
>CAZFLK010000131.1:0-14062 GCA_964519245.1 uncultured Verrucomicrobiota bacterium | reverse complement strand
CGACGCCGCGGCTCCAATCTCACCTCGGCCGATATTCCCGTTTCGCCTCCGGCATCAGCGCCTGCAGACGTTCGACGCGTTTCACATCCAAAGGATGCGTTCGCAGAAACCACGGCGTATTGCCGCCCGCCTTCCTGTTGTAATCCGCGAACCTCTGCCAGAATGCGACGGCCTCCTGCGGGTCGTAGCCTGCCCGCGCCATGTAGAGCAGCCCGATGTGGTCCGCCTCGGACTCCTGTAAACGACTGTGCGGCAGGGTGGATCCCAACTGCGCGCCGAGGCCGTAAGCCTGCATGGTCAGGACCTGAGCCCGCTGGGACTTGTGCGCCACCGCCTGTCCCAGGATCTGGCCAATCATCTGCACTCCCATGGCTCGGCTGATGCGGGCGGCGCCATGTCGGGCGACCGCGTGCGCCACTTCATGGCCCATGACCGTGGCCAAACCCTCCTCGCTCTGAGTGATCGGCAGGATGCCGGTGTAGATTCCGATCTTGCCGCCCGGAAGACAGAAGGCGTTGGGAACATCATTCTCAAACACCACAAATTCCCATTGCGCATCCGGCAACTCCGCCACCGCCGCAATGCGCTTCCCCACCCGCTGCACCATGGCATTGATCTGGGGGTCCTTGTTGATCTTCTCCGCCTTCTTCATCTTCTCGAACTCGGAAAAACCCATCTTCATTTCTTCGGAGGAGGAAAGAAGCGCCATATCACGACGCCCCGTCTCCGGGACGGTGTAGCAACCAGTCAGAATCGGAAGCGCGGCAACCAGCGCGGTCAGCGCGGCAAATCGGCGGAACTGAAGCATTCTCATGAACCAATTCAAGCATACGCCTCTTCGGCGCACAAGATCGGCGGTGCAACAAAGGAACGCCAATTCGATTGCCGTTGCGCCGGGTAGACCTTCACCGTAGCGTCGCCCCTCGCAGCGACACAACGCCATTCGCGACCGCCTATGAAGATCGATCTCGCCTACGGCCAGGGCAACCTCGCCATTGACCTTCCCCAAGACCGGGTCGCCATCATCGAACCCGCCCACACCCCGGGCCTCCCCGACGAGAAACAGGCCGTCCTCGACGCCCTTGCCAACCCCATCGACGCCGCGCCCCTCCGCGCAAGCGTCAACCCCACGGACAAGGTCGCCATCGCCTTCACCGACATCACCCGGGCCACCCCCAACGAACGCATCATCCCCTGGCTGCTGGAGCATCTCGATGGCGTCGTGCCGCGCGAAAATATCACCCTGATCAACCAGCTCGGAACGCACCGTCCCAACACCCGGGAGGAACTCGAACAAATGCTCACTCCCGAGGTCGTGGCGAACTACAACGTCGTCAACCACGAACCGGAGAACCCCGACGCCCTCACCCAACTCGGCGAAACCAGAACCGGCGCCCCCGCCCTGATCAACACCCGCATGGTCGAGGCCGATGTCCGGATCGTCACCGGCTTCATTGAGCCGCACTTCTTCGCCGGCTTCAGCGGCGGCCCCAAGGGCATCATGCCCGGCTGCGCCGGACTCGAAACCGTCATGGCCAACCACGGCTGCCAGAATCTCATGAGTCCGGAGGCCACCTTCGGCGTCACGGTCGGCAACCCCCTCTGGGAGGAACTCCGCGACATCGCCCTGCGTGCCGGCCCCAGCTTCCTGCTCAACGTCACCCTCAACGAGGAACGCGCCATCACCGGCGTCTTCGCCGGCGACCTGATCCTTGCCCACCAAACCGGCTGCGACTTCGCGCGCAAGTCCGCCATGCGAAAAGTCAACGAAACTTTCGACATCGTGGTCACCACCAACAGCGGCTATCCGCTGGACATGAATCTCTACCAGGGCGTCAAGGGAATGAGCGCCGGGGCCCGCGTCGTGAAGGAGGGCGGACTGATGATCCTCGCCTGTGAATGCCGGGAAGGCGTGCCCGCCAACAGCCCCATGGATCTGTTGCTCAAGAGCGCCGGCAGCCCCGAGGAGATCCTCGCCATGCTCTCCACCCCCGGTTTCTCCAGACCCGAACAATGGCAGGCCCAAATCCAGGCGCTCATCCAACGCAAAGCCGAGGTCCAGGTTTACAGCAGCCTGTCCGACGACATCATTGCCGGCGCCCACCTCACCCCCTGCCACGACATCACCCGGACCGTAACCTCGAGGCTCGAAGAACTCGGCCCCGACGCCAAGGTCGCCGTGCTGCCCCAGGGCCCCTTGACGATACCCTATCTCGGCTGAAAATCGCCCCGCGCATTGACAGCGCACGCCTCTGTGTTCGATCATTTCTCAGACCAACGAAGGACCGTGGAGAATGGGTTTCGAACGACATCATTATCGAGAGCGGCGGTTCGTCTGGACCCGAATCACAGGTTCACTCTGCGATGAAGACCTGCGCGAGCAGGTCTCGGCTTTGAACGAAGAGTGCGCGGGCGTCGTCGGACTGCGCGAACTGGGCGATTGCCGGGAAATCACCGACCTTCGCCGGACCACTGTGAATGGCACAACCGCCATCGCGGCGACCGAAACCGTCAAACCCGGCAGCCGCTTCGCCATTCTCACTCCGGCAGACTCCCCTCTCATCTTCGGCATGGCCCGCGCCTACCAATCGTTCGCCCTGGCAAAACGCGACGCCGTCCACATTTTCCACGATCTCAACGAAGCGCTCGCCTGGCTGGCTGAAGACGACAAGGACCTCAACGCCCTGAAAGCCTTCATCACAGCCATCCAGAACAAACCCGCAGCCGAACTGTAATGGCCGAATGCCGTCGAGGCGGTTCCAATCGGATCCTGGAACCATGAAAGACGCCATTCTTGACATCGTCATCGAGCTCTTCTTCGCCGTCGTCTGCCTCCTGCTTTCCTTTGCGTTCTGGAATTTTGCGGCGGAAACCAGCCTGCCCTTGATGGGCATTCGCGGGACGCCCGGAAAAATCGTTCTCCTGACCCTGATCGGCGTCAACCTCGCCCACTTCTTCCACGGGTGGTTTCATACTCCGGACGACGTGGCCGCCGTCGCGCCGGACCGGGTCGGATGGATGCAGCATCCCTATGACTCCGATCGCGTCTGGGTGCAGGTCATCGCGACGCTGACCGTCGGATTCTCCGATCACTCGCAGAAAGCCATCGCGACATGGAAGCGGACGCGAGACGCGCCTTCGGCTTGATCGATCGCCCCCTATGCAAATCGCACCCGCGTCGTCGTCTCCTTGTCGTCCCAACCGCGCGGACGCTCCACGCTGAGCTTGCTGATCTTCTTGATCGACACCTGGTTTCCGCGGGACTTGTGGGTCTTCACCTCCAGGTCCGACGGCTTGATCTTCTGCTGATTGACCTTCTGGTGCGGCGCCGGTTTGTACTTCACGTAGATCTCATCCGGCGTGCCCTCGACGAAAAGCATGATCTTGGAGCCTTCCGGCGCACATTGATATTTCTTCTCCATGATGAAGCCGGGAAAGGAGAAGCGCTTGATATAGGTCGCGCCCTTGCGCTCATAGGCCATGGTGAAGATGCGCCCGTCCTTCTTTTGATCGTTCTTCTCCACGATCTCGCAATGAACCAAGCCCTTGCCGACAAAGATCTTCTCGTCCGGCTTGGTCACCTTCCAGGCGCCGTCATCGAAGACCAACATAATCTTGTCAAACCTGGAGCATTCGAACTGATACTCGTTGCCGGATATCTTGGTGCCGATGTAGCCCTTCTCGCGGTCGTAGGCCATCTTGAAGGCCCGGATCGCCACCTGCCTCGCCACCACCGCCTGGAAGCGCGTGATCACCGTGCGGCGTGCGTATTCTTCCTTGTACTCGCGGACCAACCGCTGCAAGTGCTTGACGGCGTAGCGCGTGAGCTGCTTGAGGTCCTTGCGCACCTCGGCCAACTCCTTCATCACCCGCTCCATGTCGTCGCGGTGCTTGTTGATGTCGAACAAGGAGATCCGCCGGATCGGAACGCCCAGCAACATCTCCACATCCTTGTCCACGATCTTGCGGATCAACTGTTTCTTGAAGGGTTCGAAGCCCGCGTAGACCGCCTTGTAGACCGCCTCCCGGGTCTTGCAGGACTCGATGCTCTTGTAGATCCGGTTCTCGATGAATATCTGCACCAGCGTCTTGAAGTGCAGTTCCTGCATGAGCTTCCTCTCCGCCAAATCCAACTCGGCCTTCAGGTTGGCGACGAGGCTCTTGGTGTTGTGCCTCAGGACCTGGGTCACCGTCATCTCGACCGGTCGTTGATCCTTGATGATCACGATGCGGCTCGTCAAAGACGTTTCGCAATCGGTGAACGCATACAAGGCCTGCACGGTTTGATCCGGATCCACCCCGGCCGGCAGCTTGATCTCGATCTCGATCTTCTCCGCCGTGAAGTCATTCATCGAGCGGATCTTCAGCTTGCCCTTCTTGGCCGCGTCCTCGATCGACGCCATCAGCGACTCGGTCGTCGAGGTCGGCGGAATCTCGCGAATGATCAGCGTCGTCGAGGTCTTGTTCTTGCGCTCGATCTTGGCCCGCAACCGGATGCTGCCGCGGCCGTCGTCGTATTCCGTCGCGTCCATCAGACAGCCGGTCGCAAAGTCGGGAAGAATCTTGAAGGGGCTCTTGCGCAGGATCGCAATCTGCGCCTCCAGCAACTCGATGAAGTTGTGCGGCAGGATCCGCGCCGACATGCCGACGGCAATGCCCTCGGTGCCGAGCATCAGCAGCAACGGCAGCTTCGCCGGATAGGTGACCGGCTCCTTGTTGCGCCCGTCGTAGCTGGGCACAAACTCGGTCAACTCGTCGTTGAAAATCTCCTCCCGCGCCAGCTTGGTCAGCCGGCACTCGATATAACGGGGCGCAGCCGCCCGGTCGCCGGTGAAGATGTTGCCGAAATTCCCCTGCCCCTCGATCAGGTAGCGCTTGTTGGTCAACACGACCAGGGCGTCGCCGATCGAGGCGTCGCCGTGGGGATGAAACTGCATGCAATGCCCCACCACGTTGGCGACCTTGATAAACCGGCCGTCATCTTTGTCGTGCAACGCCCAAAGGATCCGCCGCTGAACCGGCTTCAGACCGTCCTCAACATTCGGGATGGCTCGATCGCGAATGACGTACGACGCATATTCCAGAAAGCCCGTGTCGACGCGGCGGAAGAGCGGCTCCGCATCCTCGGACAGCCGTTTGCGTCGCTTGCTGCCCTTGACGGGAATCAACGCGCCCTCCTGCGGTTCCTCCGGCTCTTCTTCCTTCGGTTTCGCGTTGGCGCGCGCCTTGGCCGAAGCCTGCGTCGCCGCCGAGGCGCTCAGTTCCATCTGATCGCCGTCGTCCTTCGTCTTTTTCCTTCTCGCCGCCATGAATCAGTTCGTCGGTTCCCAATCTGAGATTTAAAATTTGGAGCTTGGAGCTTTCCGACTACTCCTCCACCGGCACCACCAGGTTCTCCATGATGTATTCCCGCCGTTCCGGCGTGTTCCGCCCCATGTAGAACGACAGAATATCCGCCGCCTCGGATCTGGGCGCGTATTCGACCTGGCTCAGCCTCATTTCCTCGCCGATGAAGGCCTTGAACTCATTCGGCGAAATCTCACCCAGACCCTTGAATCGGGTAATCTCAGGATTGCGGCCCAGCTTCTTTGCCGCCGCATCCCGTTCCGCCTCCGAATAACAGTAGATGGTCTCCTGCTTGTTCCGCACCCGGAACAAGGGCGTCTCCAGGACATACAAATGCCCCTCGCGCACGACCGAGTCGAAAAAACGGTAGAAATAGGTGATCATCAGGTTGCGGATGTGCAGGCCGTCCACGTCGGCATCCGTCGCCAGGATCACCTTGTAGTAGCGCAGCGTCTCGATTGACTCCTCGATGTTCAGCGCGCACATGAGATTGTACATCTCATCGTTCTTGTAGACCGTGTCCCGCTTGAGATCCCAGACGTTGAGCGGCTTGCCCTTCAGCGTGAAAATCGCCTGCGAGTTGACATCGCGGCAGCTTACAATGGACCCGGCCGCGGATTGCCCCTCGGTGATGAAGACCATCGAGTCCTCGCCCGTGCCTTTCTCCCGATTGAAGTGATGCTTGCAGTCCTTCAATTGCGGCACCCGGATCGACACCGCCTTGGCCCGCTCACGCGCGGCCTTCTTGACCTGCTGCAACTCCTTCCGCAGCGCCCGGGCATCCTCGATCCGCTGCAGCATCGCATTGGCCGCCTCCCGATTCCGATGCAACCAATGCCCGACCGCATCCTTCACCTTGGCCATCAACTCGCCGCGAATCTCGGTGTTGCCGAGCTTGTTCTTGGTCTGCGACTCGAACATCGGATCCTTCAACCGGATCGCGATCGCCCCGACCACGCCTTCGCGCACATCATCGCCCTCGAATTTCTTCTTGGAGAATTCATTGACGGCCTTGAGCAGGCCCTCGCGAAAGGCGCTCAAGTGCGTGCCTCCGTCGGCTGTGTACTGTCCGTTCACAAAGGAGAAGAAGGTCTCGCCGGTGTGTCGCTCTCCGTGGGTAAAGGCAATATCCAAGGTCTTGTCGACATGCCGCATGGGAGCGTAAAGCGCGTTGTCTTTCACCTCCTCGGCAATCAGGTCCTGCAGGCCGTTCTTCGAGACGAAGGTCTTGCCGTTGTAGATCAACCGCAGTCCGGGATTCAAATACGAGTAGTGCCGCAAGCGGCGCTCGATCAACTCCTCTTTCCACTCGACCGACTTGAAGATCTTCGGATCGGGACTGAACTCGATCAGGGTGCCGTTGGCCTCCTTGAGCGAACCGTCTTTCTTCTGCTTCAAGCGCCCCTGCTGAAAGCGACCCTCCGCAAACTTCCCGCCGCGGTGACTGCGGACCAGGAAGTTGTCCGAAAGCGCGTTCACCGCCTTGGTGCCCACCCCGTTCAAACCAACGCTGAACTGGAAGACATCGTCGTTGTACTTCGCCCCGGTGTTGATCTTCGAAACGCAGTCGACCACCTTGCCCAACGGGATGCCCCGCCCAAAATCACGCACCGTCACCTTGTTGGCCTTGAGCGTGATGTGGACCTCCTTGCCGTAGCCCATGATGAATTCATCTATCGCATTGTCGACGACCTCCTTCAACAGGATGTAGCACCCGTCGTCATAATGGGAGCCGTCCCCCAAACGCCCGATATACATGCCGGTGCGCAACCGGATGTGCTGAATCGAAGACAGGGTCTTGACCTTGCTCTCGTCGTACGTCGCTTTTTTGCTCTTGCTCGCCATGGGATCGAAGCGCGGGAGACTAGGAACGGGGAACACCCTTGCCAATCCCGAAGCGTCAATCTGACCAAAAAACTTCTGAATCCCAAGGCCAGCCTCCCCGTCGAATCCATTCCGTCCGCAACCAAACCGCGCTTCCGGGGTTTCACCGTGCAATCACCCGAAGCAATGCCCCACTGAACCACTCCTGGAGGAAAAGCCATGGCCAAAAACAGCCTGCAAAACGCGTTATTGACAGCAACCGTCTTCAGTCTGACCTGCGGCGCCTCCGCTCAGACGCCCTGGCTGGGTCCCCAACGCGCCTACGGATTCAGCTCCCCAACAGCCACCAGCGGCGCCCCGCCGGCAGCGCTCCATATTCTCGTCTCGCAGCCGGGAAATTGCGGCATTGCCTACCGCCAACGGCCGGTCAGCCGGGTCCATACGGCATTCGCTTCCCCCGCCGTTCGACCTTTCGGACCCGCGGACTCCGCGCCGCCGACTGGAGAGCATCACTCGGCTCCATCTCGCGAATGAGCTACCGATCGCCTTGGAGCATGGGTTTTCAACGAATCGACCACCTGGAAAACCGCTTTCCGACAAGCGGCTACAGGACGCTTGACCGGGTCTCCCGCCCGATCCTCAACACGCGCCGGGACTACCTCTACCTTCCCGAGATTCGCCCAACCCATCACTCGCCGCAGATCATTGTGAACAACAACCACTACTACGGCCGACGACCGATCACCGGCCGCGATGCTTACAACCCTTGGAAGAGGCCGTCCCGTCAGAACTGGAACAACCCCGTTTGGCGCGAATCCCGGTTCGACAACATGCCCAAGCCGCACATCGTTCAGATCATTGGCATCATCGACAACGATGTCCCCTCCTCCTTCGATCTCCCTCCCGCCAGCCTCGAACGCAACGCCGAGATTCTCGACCTGCCAGCCTGGAAACACCTCCGCGTCGGTCAAAGCGCCGCCGCCTACGCCGGTTTCAAGACCCTGGCTCCCGAAGCCGCCAACAGCAGCGCCGCCATGATCGGCTACGCCATCGCCGCCGCGGAGCAGAAGAAACTCCATGTGGCCAGCTTCGCGCTGAGACAAGCCTTTGAGAATGACCCCGAAGGCGCCGCCGCCATGACGCTCACCTTCGAACTGCAGGAGCGAGTCAAGCGCCTCGCCAAACGCGCCGCCGTCGTCGCCCGACAATACGGCGACGACTACGAGGACGCCCGCTTCCTCCACGCCGCCTTCAGCGCGCTGGCCCTGGACGACCTTGCGGCGCGCAGTTCCATCAACAAGGTCATCGCCGCCGGAGACCGCTCCGAAAGCGCGCGAAATCTTCGCGACGCCGTGGCTTTGGAACTGGCTGCCCCTTTGCTGGCGGAGATGAACTACGGAATACTCGGAATACACTGAAGAAGGCCTTGCGTGATCCTGACCCTCCGTTCCGTGTATTCTGCGTATTCCGTAGTCCAGAATCCGCTTCCCTCTGGATCCCGCCGTCATTTTGGGCTAAAGGCTCAACCGCGCAAAGCCAAGGTCTTCAGGCCTTGATGAACGCCCCTGCCGCGACAGCGCGGCCTTCAGGGTCGCTCGCAACCGCCCGATCCGAAATCGCGCGCGCCCTTACAGGCCGCCTTTGTTGCGCTCGGCATCATCACAGGCGTGAACGCCTGTGCTTTGCGCGGTCGGGCCCTCAGCCCGCAAGCCAACCGAAATCGACGCCGCCCACTTGACCAGCATCGCGCGGCTCCAGTTTGAATGACTGACAGCAACCGGCTGATTGAGCATTGCAGAACCCGCCGTTTCCCCGGATTCTGCCGGTCATTACTGATTTCAGAATTGGCCATGCATCGAATCGATTCCCACAGCTTTCACAAGCACAGCAACCCCTCTCCCGGACCGCTCGCCAGCGTCCCATTCGCGCTGATCGCCTTTCTGACACTTGCCGCCATCGCGCTTTCGGCCGCCCCCGCGCAGCGTGAAGCCTGGACGACCTCCCACATCCTCGGTTCCCCCGAACCGCCGCCCCCCTACACGGTCGAACGCCGCTTCCCCAACCTCGAGTTCAAGAATCCGGTCGAACTGGTCGCCGAACCCGGCTCCGATCGTTGGTGGATGGTGGAACTCGACGGCAAGGTCTGGACATTCAAGAACGACAACGGCGTCACGACCCGCGAACTCGCCATTGATCTCAATAAGGCCCACGGCCCCAAGACCCGCGCCTACGGTCTCGCCTTTCACCCGGATTACGAAACCAACCGCCAGATCTACCTGTGCTACATCATCGGCCCCAAGCTGGAGAACGGCACACGCGTCTCCGAGTTCCGCGTCGACCAGGGACCCGCGCCGGTCGTCGATCCGAACAGCGAACGCATCCTCCTCCGCTGGCTGTCCGGCGGCCACAATGGCGGCAGCCTGAAGTTCGGCCCCGACGGTTTCCTCTACATCACCGCCGGCGACGCCGAAGTCCCCAGCCCGCCCGACCCCTTGAACACCGGCCAGGACCTCAGCGACCTGCTCGCCTCCATCCTGCGCATCGATGTCGATCGCGCCGACGGCGGCCTGAACTACGCCATCCCGCAGGACAACCCCTTCATCGACGTCGACTCCGCCCGCCCCGAGATCTGGGCGTTCGGTTTCCGCAATCCCTGGCGGATGAGTTTCGATCGAAAGACCGGCGAATTGTGGATCGGCGATGTCGGTTGGGAACTGTGGGAAATGGTCTATCGCGTCGAACGCGGCGGCAACTACGGCTGGAGCATCATGGAAGGCAGCCAACAAACCGTAAAGCCAGACAATCCGCGCGGCCCCGCCCCAATCTCACCCCCCATCGCCGAACACCCGCACACCGAGGCCATGTCGATCACCGGGGGATTCGTCTACCACGGCGACCGGCTCGCCGGGCTGAAGGGCGCCTATCTCTACGGGGATTACGTCACCGGCAAAATGTGGGCCCTGCGCGCCCGTCAAGGGGTTCGCCAAAGTCTCGAAGAAATTGCGACGACCAACCTCCGGGTCATCTGCTTCGGCGAGGGGCACGACGGCGAGGTCTACGCGGTCGACTACAACGGCGGCATTTATCGCTTCGTTGAAAACCAGGCCAACGACGCCAGCGCCGCCTTTCCCCGCAAGCTCAGCAACTCCGGACTGTTCGCCTCAACCCGACATCAAACACCGGCGAAGGGCGTCATCCCCTACTCCATCAATGTCGAACCCTGGTCCGATCACGCGACCGGCAACCGCTTCGTCGCCATCCCCAGCCTCGGCCAACTCGACGTCCACAAGCAGAACAACCCCGGCATCGGAATCATTCGCGGCAAATGGGCCTTCCCAGCCAACTCCGTCGTGGCCAAGACCCTCTCGCTCGAAATGGAACGCGGCAATCCGGCTTCAAGTCGAAAACTTGAAACCCAGGTCCTGCACTTCGACGGCTTCAACTGGAACGCCTACAACTACATCTGGAACGACGAGCAAACCGACGCCGACCTCGCCGGTCCGGAAGCTTCCGACCGCGTCTTTGAAATCGCCGACAAGTCCGCGCCCGGCGGCAAACGCAAGCAGACCTGGCATTTCGCCAGCCGGGCCGAATGCATGCTCTGCCACACCCCGCGCGGCGGTGTCATCTATGGCTTCACCCCCGAGCAACTCGACGGCATCCATGGCTCCGGCAATGACCTGGATCGCCTCACGGCGCTCGGTCTCTTCAAGCAACCTGTCAATCGCCAGAAGCTCAAGCGCATGCCCGCGCCGACCGATTCGACCGCCGATCTCGAATCCCGCGCCCGCGCCTATCTCCACGTCAACTGCTCACACTGCCACATGCGCGGCGGCGGCGGCACGGCTGTGTTCGACGTCCGGCATCCCCTCACCACCGACAAAACCCTGCTCATCGACACGCCGCCCAGCCAGGGCGCCTTCGGCATCGAAGACGCCCGCATCGTCGCGCCCGGCCGCCCCTTCCATTCCACCTTGCCTTACCGCATGGCCAAGCTCGGCAGCGGCCGCATGCCGCACTTTGGCTCCAACCTCGTGGATGAAGAAGGCGTCCGCCTGATGATCGACTGGATTTCCGGCATGCCCGCGCCGATAAACATCAAGGCGCAGCCATGGAATTGGGAGCAAATCGAACGCATGCTGCAAACCCTGCCCGACGGCCCCAAGGCGGCGCGCAACGCCGCCATCGACCAACATCTGTCCGCCACCTCGAATGCGCTCCGCCTCGCAAGAGCCGTTCAGGAACCGGCGTTCAACGCCGCACTCAAGAAGGAAATCATCGCGCGCGCAGCCGCGCATCCCAAACCCGAAACCCGCGACCTGTTCGAGCGTTTCCTCCCCGAAAGCCAACGCGCCAAACGCCTCGGCCCCTCCTTCGCTCCCTCCGTTGTGCTCTCCAAACAGGGCGACGCCGCCCGCGGACGCAACGTCTTCTTCCGCGAGAGCGTCCAGTGCATCAACTGCCACCGACTTGAAAACCGCGGCCGGGATCTCGGCCCGGATCTCAGCAAGATCGGCGCGAAATACCCACGCGCCCAACTGCTCGAACATCTCACCGAGCCCTCCAAGTTCATCGATCCCAGGTTCGTCGCCTATGAAATCGAAACGACTGATGACGAATCCATCTCCGGTTTCATCGTCGGACGAACGGAGAAGGCGGTCACCCTGAGGACCCTCAACGCCGAGATCGTGACCATGAAACGCGGCGAGTACGTTGCCATCCGACCATCCGCCCTCTCCACCATGCCGCAGGGCATTCTCCAATCCCTCACCGCCCAGGAAGCGGCGGACCTGTTGGCGTTCCTGGGGACGCTGAAATAGCATCGTCTCGAAGACAAATCCGAACCCTGCAGGTTCTCGAGATCTTCGGCCTCCCAATTCGTCCAGAGATCCAAGGACAGGTCCACCATCTCAACCCCGGATTCCCATAGCCAGGCCAGGTTGCCGGGGAGATCGCACACGGTGTCCGGTCCCACGACCAAGACGGTTCGGAACTCCTTCCCCGCACCCCGCACCCCGCACCCCGAACCCCGAACCAAGAACCAAGAACCCCGCATTCCGCTTTCCCCCGCCAAGCCGATCCCCTAAGGTCTGCCGCCCATGAATTTGTTGCCGTTTGAAAACCTGCCCGTCCACACGCCGCGCGCTTTTGTCCCCGCCGATTGCAACCTCGGCGATTGGTCCGCCCTGGAGCCCTTGTTCGATCGCTTGGAAGCCGCCGCCGGCGAAATCGCCTCCGTCGAGGACTTGGAGGGTTGGATTCACGACTGGGGTGAACTGAGCGCCGCGTTGGATGAGGAGTCGAGCAAGCGCTACATCGCCATGACCTGCCACACCGACAGCGAGGAAGCCGAAAAGGCCTACCTGCAGTTCGTCGAGGACATCGACCCCAAGTGCAAGCCCCGCCAATTCAAATTGTCCCAACTCTTCCTCGACCATCCCCGCCGCGCCGAACTGCCCCAAAGGCGCTACCAGGTCTTCGACCGCGACATGGCCGTTCATGTGGCGTTATACCGTGAGGAAAACGTGCCCCTGGAAACGGAGGAATCCCGCCTCAGCCAGCAGTATCAGAAACTCGCGGGATCCCTCACCGTGACTTTCAAGGGCGAGGAGAAAACCCTCGTTCAAATGGGCCGCTACCTGGAGGAGAACGACCGCGCCACACGTCAGGAAGCCTGGGAACTCGTCGCCAACCGACGTCTCGAGGAAGCGGACAAGTTCGAGGAACAGTTCGAAGGCTTGCTGACGCTCCGCGAGCAGATCGCCGCCAACGCGGGCTTCTCAAACTATCGCGATTTCGCCTTCCGGGAAAAATGCCGTTTCGACTACGGCCCCGACGAGTGCCTCCAATTTCACCAGGCGATCGAGAAGTCGATCATGCCGGCGCTGCGGGAACTTCAAGCCGAGCGTCGCGAGCAACTCGGACTCGACGCCCTCCGCCCCTGGGACCTCGCTGTCGACCCGCTCAACCGCCCTCCGCTGCGCCCCTTCGCCACGGCCGACGAAATGTCGGAAACCACGCAGCGGATCTTTGACAAGCTGGACGCGCAGTGTTCCGAGGACTATCAACTCATGCGCGAACTCAAGCTGCTCGATCTGGCCAATCGCAAGGGCAAGGCCCCGGGCGGCTACCAATGCACCCTCGGCGAATCCCGACTGCCCTTCATCTTCATGAACGCCGTCGGCGTGCAGCGCGACGTGGAGACCATC
Source organism: uncultured Verrucomicrobiota bacterium (assembly GCA_964519245.1). Classification (GTDB taxonomy): domain Bacteria; phylum Verrucomicrobiota; class Verrucomicrobiia; order Limisphaerales; family JAYPEY01; genus JAYPEY01. Next base: position 683 of record CAZFLK010000131.1, on the reverse strand, counting down.
CTTCACGAGGCCGGCCATGCCTTCCACGCCCTGGCGACGCGGGAAGAGGAGATCTACCCCTACCGCCACGCGCCCATCGAGTTCTGCGAGGTCGCCTCCATGAGCATGGAACTGCTGGGCAACGAGTTCCTGGAAGAGTTCTACCCCACCGCCGAGGCCAATCGCGCCCGGCGCACCCACCTCGAGAGTCTGTTCTCCATTTTTCCTTGGATCGCCACGGTTGACGCCTTCCAGCACTGGATCTACACCCACCCCGGACATACCCGCGAACAACGCACGGCGGCGTGGTTGGAACTGATGGACCGCTTCGGCGGCGAGGTCGATTGGTCCGGCTACGAGGCGAACCGCGCCAGCCTCTGGCACCGCCAACTGCACATCTTCCTGCACCCGTTCTACTACGTGGAATACGGCATCGCCCAATTGGGCGCGCTGCAGGTCTGGGCCAATTCCAAGGAAGACAGGCGCAAGGCCATCGCCGATTATCACGCAGCGCTGAAGCTGGGCGGCTCCCGACCATTGCCCGAATTGTTCGAGGCCGCCGGTTGCCGCTTCGATTTCAGCGAAGCCACCGTCGAACCTCTTACGGAACTGGTGCGCAACGAACTCGCCGGGAATTAGTCAAACCGCGCAGCAGTTCTCAGTTTAGGTGAAGGAGCACTCTGATTTCCCCTGAGATCTGAAGT
>CAZFLK010000130.1:0-16891 GCA_964519245.1 uncultured Verrucomicrobiota bacterium | reverse complement strand
CGAGTAGTCAGAAGTCAGAAGTCGGAACCGAGAATGTGCTTTCGTTCCGCAAAGCCGGAACTGCGTCGCGACCGGCCAAGAACGAAGCACGAGAAACCAAGAACGAGGAACGAAGAACGCCAGTCGTCACCGATAGCTGGCCTCGGGGTAGAGGAGGCTGATGGCAAACACGAGGATGGGCGAGAAGATTGCGCCGATCACCTTCCAGGCGAGCAGCATTCCGATCAGCATGAAGGCGGGTTGGTGCATTACGTGGAGATATTTTTCCGAGGATTTCTCGCCCAGGATTCCCACGAGAATGCCGCTGCCGTCCAGCGGCGGCAGGGGCAGGAGGTTGAAGACGAACATCAACAGGTTCATGCAAAAACCCATTCCGAGCAGGTAGCCGATACCGGAGGCGAATTTGCCCTCGGCGCCGACGATGTGTCCGAAGCCCAGCGAGTCGGGCGCGTGAAAGAATCCGCCGATGAATCCGACCTTGATCGCGATGGCCGCCGCGAGGAGCAGGAGCAGGTTTGCCGCAGGGCCGGCGGCCGCCATGAGCGCGGCCCGTCTCGGATGACGCATGGCCCAAATGGGGTCGTAGGGGGCGCTGGCGAAGCCCAGGGGAAATTGAATCAGAAACAGCGAAACCAGGGGGAGAATCACCATGCCGAAGGGCTCCCGTTGGATATGGGGCGTCGGATCGATGCTGACCTGACCGCCATGGTAGGCGGTCGGGTCGCCGCCTTTCATCGCCGCCCACGCATGGGCTGCTTCGTGCAGGGTGACGGATCCCACGAAAATGATGAACGACAGCAGCGCGTCGGCGATATCCATGCGGCGTGTCTTTCAGGCAAGCCCGCGCTTCAAGAAGGCGATCCGATGGAGTGCGACCGTTCGTTTCACGGCTTCTTCCATGAACGTTCGAACCCGCTCAGGCCGATCTGGTCGTAGGGGATCGGCTGGAAGCTGATTTTTGTGAATGCGGGGGAACCGGCCTGCAGCGTGAAGTTGTTCTTCAGGGCGTCGACAAAGCCCGGGTCCACGATCGAGGAGTTCTTGTCGAATCCGGCGGACTGCCACTTGGCGAAATTGCCCAGGGGCGTCAGGGGTTTGGTGGCGGAGGTCAGGTAACCGACACCCTCGGTCTGCCAGTAGATGTTGTAGTCGCAGAGATTGAGGAACTTGGGCGACCAGCGTCCGGTTGAACCGATGAAATCACCCTCGATAAGGGTGTATTGGAGAATGTTGCGGACGAAGCTGTTCTTCTCCGAACTGGGGTCCACGCGAAAGAGGACCTGATGTTTCAGGCCGTTGGCGAAGACGTTGTTTTCGATGCGGTTGTTTTTGCCGCCGGTGATGCAGAGGGCTCCCTGCGCGTTGCCGACGACCTCGTTGCCAAGGACCGTGGTCCCGCTGGAATAGGCGTCGAGCAGGATGCCCCAGCTGAGGAACGGTTTTTGGAACTCGCCGGTTTCGTCGCAGGTCAGGCCGACCGTCTCATGGATGCGGTTGTAGCGGATGACATTGCCGGTATCCATTTTGTGGGGGCCGGAAGTCTCAATGGCCGCGCCGCCGGCGGTTTCGAGGCAGGTGCGGCGAATCTCGTTGTATTCGACCACATTGCCGTGGGAATAGCCGCGGGAGCTGACGCTCTTGAGCGAGATGGCGTAGCGCGGCAACTCCTCGAACAGATTGTGCGCCACGCGGGTTTCGCTGGCGCTGACGGCGTAGACGCCGGCGACATGTTTGAGCACGGTTCCGAGGTGATGCATCCAGTTGCCGGCGATCACGGTCTTCTTGGGCTGGGACTGGTTGTCGCCCAGCAGGACAATGCCGCCCTGGCCGGTGTGCGCGATCTCATTGCCGACGATCTCGTTGTTGAGGCTCTGTTCGTCGAGACGGATGGCATTGCCGCCCAGATGGAGGAAGCGATTGCCCTCGACCACGCAGTTCTTGGCGCCACTGAGCCAGAGCGCGGCGTCGGTCGGCAGCAAGGGGTTGAAGTTCCGGGAGTAGGTCGTATCCATGAAGGTCAGGCCCTTGATGGTCACGGCCTCGACGAAGTCGTTCTTGGACGGGTCTCCCTTGAGGTGAATGATGCGGTCGAGGAAGGGGGCGACGACGCCCTTCTGTTGGAAGTCGAGCGCCTTGGGCCAGTAGAAGAGTGTGGCCCTGCGGGTATCGAGATACCATTCGCCCGGACTGGTCAGGCCTTCCATGATGTTGCTCACGAAGAATCGGCTGCCGGGGAGGATCTCGTTCGAGGCGTTGCTGCCGGCTTCGACGGAAACCGTCCGTGTTCGAAGGTCCAGGCGACGCTGATAAAGGATGGTGTTGCCGGCGCCGGTGCCGGTGAAGATATGATACTCCGGCGCAATGGAGCGGGCCAATGCGGGGATGTCGCCGAAGGCGAACTTGAACGCCGTGCGCGACGAGGGGGATCGGGATTCGGGGATGACGATCTCCTGGCAGCCGTGGTTCTCAATGATCTCGGCCTGCTGCGTGACAGCCGCGCGCCCGGCGGCGGGGGTGCGGGACTTGAGCGGGTCCCACGCGGGGTCATCCGTCAGCAGCAGCGCGTCCAGATTCAGGAAGCCGCCTTCATCGTTCGTCCAACGAAGGTTGTGCGCGCCCTCCGTCAGGGTGACCGAGGCGACCTCGGCCCAGGTGAAACGGGCCGAGTCCGTCAGGTTCTTCAACTTGACGGGCGCGCCGCCGTCGATGGAAAGCGACATGCGCTCGCCGACATCGGCGATGCGGTAGCGACGGTTCGCCGCCTGATAGAGGAAGAGAATGCGGTAGTTCCCGTCAGCGGGGACGGAGACCGCCCATTCGACCCAATCGCCGCGGTTGTGGATTTTGGAGATCCCGACGCCGAACTGTCCGATTTTCTTCTCGGCCCCTTCGACATGGGCCCAGCCGCCCTCGTACGGATTGTTGGGATCAAAGTCGGGATGACGCGCGTTGATCTGCATCTCGTCGCCGACCCGGAGTTGGCGGAACTGCCAACGGTCGCGGCGCACTTCGGGAATGTTGGCCGCCCAGGCGGAGCCGCCGCCTTTCTGCCAGTTCAGGATGGGCCGGCCGCCGCTGACGACGACGCGTTCGCCGGGGTAGGCTTCGTAACTGGAACCGGAGTCGATCTTCTCCAGAACAAGGGGTTCGGCGAACTGGTAGACGCCTTGGCGGACGATGATGCGGGTTTGCACGGTGTCGTCCCGGTGGGCCTTGCGGGCGCGGACGAAGGTCTTGAAGGGGCCGTCGGTCCGGGTCGCGTTTGGCTCGGGAATCTTGCCGGACCATTCATCGTTGCCGAAAGGCGAGACGAAGTAGCGACCGCGGACTGGAGTCGGGTCGATGGTTTCGGCGGGTTGGGCGGAACCCGACCACGCGAGTGCGAATGCGAGGGAAACAATCAGGAGGCGTCTGAGGCCGGCGTGCTTGTGATAATTCATGCGGCGAGTGATGTTTGGGTCGATGTGCGACGGCGTGAATCTAGGCCCGAGACCGAATCATTCCAAACTCTTTTCGGCGCGTGAACGTCGGCTTGGAACCACGAGGGTGCGATTGTGAACGAGTGGCGCCATGCAAAGTCCCAAAGAGACGAAAAGAGGTCTTCCTGATCACAGGGCTGTCTAGGGCTCACCTGCAGCGCTTTCCCTTTGCCCGGTCTTCCGGTAAGCCGTAAGTTCAGAAGCGTTTGTCACTGTGAAGGCCACTGTTATTGGAGCGATGAATAACCGGCGTCAATCCGGTTGGGGCGTCCGGATCAAGGCGGCGTTGGCGGGGCTTGTCTGTCTGGCGTCCGTGACCGGGGAGGCGCTGGCGCAGCGCAGCGGAAATGCGGCGGCGGATCGGAAGCTTCGGGGCCGCTACGAGGAGATCTTGCGGCGAAACCCGTTTCAGGAGCAGGCCTTTGACCGCGTCTTCAAGGGGTATGCGGAGAATGAGGGGCTCGCGGCATGGGAGGCGCGTTTGCGCGCCGAGTCCGGAGCGGGAAAGGGAGGAGCCGTGGAGCTGATTCTAGGGCGGTTGTTGGCCCGGCAATTTCGAATCGAGGAAGCCATTGGGGCGCTGGAGCGGGGTGTGATGGCGGATGGCGAACACGCGGCGGAGGCCAGGGAGTCGCTTGGAGGTCTTTACCTGCAGACGGGGCAGGATGAACAGGCGGCCGTCAACCTGGAGTTGGCGATTCAGGGGTTGGCGGATGTGGATCGGCGCAACCAGGCGTGTCGCCGACTGGGACTGATTTATTTGCGCGGGGGGGAGATGGAGAAGGCGGTTTCGGCATGGGAGAAACTGGTCGAACGCGATCCTCAGGATCTGTTTGCCTTGCAGGAATTGGCGGCCGTTTATGAGGACAACCAGCTCTGGAACAAGGCAATCTCGGTGCATGAGAAGATTGTCGGCCTGGCGGCGGCGGATCCGTATCGTCGGTGCCAATCCCTCCGCCGCGTGGGGATGGCGCAGGTCAACGCCGGGCGGGTCTCGGAGGCGGTTGCGGCGTTCGAACAAGCGATGGATCTGGCGGCGCCTGGCAATTGGCTGCGGCGCGACCTGGAGAGGCGGTTGGTCGGCCTTTATCGCGAGCGGGGCGATCTCGCCGGGTTGCTGAAGCAGGTCGATGCGCGGCTTGCGGCTGCGGGGAGGCAGTTGACCTGGCTCAAACTGAGGGCGGAAGTCCTGGAGGAAATGGGAAGGGGCGGGGAGGCCGAGCAGGTCTATCTGAAGTTGCTCAGCCGCAGCCCGCGTGATGAGCAGGTCCATCAGCGTCTGTTGCGGCTTTGCAAGGCGCGCGGCGACCGGGAAGGTTATGTGCGTGGCTGCGAGCGGCTGATCGAATTGTTTCCCGATGATCCTGAGCGCGTCCGTCAGTTGGGGGAGTTTCAATTTGAGATCGGCGATGAAGAGCAGGCTCGGGCGACCTGGTTGAGATGGGTTGCCGGCGAGCGGGGGAAGGACGCCGGGAGGCTTGCGACCGTGGCCTCGTGGTTTGAGGAACGCGGGATGGCCGGCGAGGCGATCGAGGCCTACCAGCGGGCCCTGGCATTGCGGGAGCGGCGTGAATGGAGACTGCGCGTCGCCCTGCTTCGGTTTCGGATGGGCGACACGGATGCCGCGACGATCGGGCTCCTTGAGCTTGCGGCGCCGGACAGTGGGCCGGATGAGTTGGCGGAAATTGCGGCAGTGTTGGAAGCCAACCAGCGGCAAAGCGAGGCGATCGGCGTGTATCGTCGTCTTCTGCAACGGTCGCCGGACAGGCATGACCTGAGGTTGCGTTTTGCCCGGACACTGTTGTCCTCCGGGCGACCGCGGGAGGCTTCGCTGCAGTTTCAGCGGGTCGCGGAATTCTCGAATGCCGCTTCCCTGCGGGCGCAGGGCGAACGGGGTTGGTTCGACGCGTTGCAGGCCGACGGGAAGCTGGCGGAGCGGCTGGCGGCCTGGGAGGCCGACTTGGCAAAGGATCCGGGATCGGTTGAGCTGGTCTCCCGATTGGTGGCGCTCCATGAACGCATGGGAGACGAGGAGGAAGCCTTGAAATGGCATCGGCGGCGAGTGGAATTGGAGCCGCGCAATGTCGCTTATCAGGCCGGTCTGGCCGGGACCCACGCCCGCCGCGGGCGCCTGTTGGAAGCGATCGCGATTCTCAAGCCGCTGACCAAGGCGGATTCGGCCCGGGCGAGGGATCATTGGCGGGCGCTGGTCGGGCTCTATGATCGGATCGACGAGCGAAGCCTGGCCATCGAAGCGGCGGAGTCGCTGGTGGGCGTGGCTCCGACGGATCCGGAAGCCCATGCGGAACTGGCGGAGTTGCTGCAGGGATACGGCGACGTCGAGCGGTCGTTGGACGCGTTTCGGCGCGCGTCGCAGTTGGCGCCGGAGGAGCCCCGCTACATCCAGGCCGAGGCTCGTTTGTTGCGGGGGGTGCAGCGTTCCGGGGAGGCGTCGATGGCGTATCGAAGATTGCTCCGAATGGCCGGAACGGCGGCGTTGCGTCGGACGGCCTTGCGGGATCTGGCGGAAATTGCCGTGGCGGAGCGGACTTTTCCGGCGCTCGTCGATGAGTTCGAATTGCGGGTGCGCAGGGCGCCGGGACGATTGGAAGCCTACGAAGAGTTGGCGGTCATTCAGATTGCCGGAGGGAGGGAGCAGGAGGGCATCGCCACGCTCATGCGTGCGCGGGAACGGGCGGCTGACGCGGTCGGCGCGGTGCGCGCGTTGGTCAAGGCCAACTTTGAGATGCGGCGCCTGGAAGACGCCCTCGGTTGGTTCCAGACCTTGCTTGAACTCAAGGGGAACCCGGATGATTCCGACTATGAGCAATTGGGCCGGATCCAGGCGCAACTGGGGAAGCTCGACGAAGCCCGCGACACCTGGAGCAGACTCGTGGAACGAAGCAAGGAAGACCCGCGAGAGTTGGGGCGGCTGGCCACGTTGCACGAGCAGGCCGGCATCCTGGATCGCGCCGCAGACCTGCGCCGGCGCGCCGTCGGGTTGGCGCCGGGGGGCGCCCGGTTGCGTTATGCCTATGCCAAGGTCCTTGAGTTGGCGGGGCGTCCCGAAGAGTCGGTCGATCAGCTGTTCGCTCTGTTGGACTTGGCGGAGCGGCAGGGGCGGACCGCCCACCCGAAGGGGCGCGGCGGGATTCCTCTGGGAAGCCGCAATGTGGTGAGCGCCCACTTGATCGGCCGGCCACTCAGCAACCTTCTGCTTCCGGACGGGGCGCCGCCCAACCGCGCGACGCCGACACCTTCTCCTCGTGACAAGAGCTCCAAGGCGGTTTGGGGAGGCGACCTCAAGGCGCGTCGCAGTTTGATCTACGATATTGCGGGAGTCCTTCGACAGTCCGGGAATCCGGAGGCATTTCGAGAGCGTTGGCGGCGGTTGATGGCGGAGTCTCCGGATGACCGCGGCCTCAGGCGGGATTGGGTGACCGTTTGTGAGGCGTCCGGCGATCCGGTCCTTGCCGCGGAAGCGGGCCTGGATTACCTGGAGTTCGATGCCGCCGACCAGGAGATTGCGATTCGGACGGCCGTGTTTCTCTCGGCCGCGGGTCGCATGCAGGATGCGATCCAATTGTTGAGCAAGAACATGGGGCCGTTGAGCGAATTCGGAGCCCTGGGGGCGGAATGCCTGGTGGCGGCGTTGCTCAAGGACGGTCAGGCGGCCAGGGCGGGCCGAATGGCCATGTGGACGCTCGAGATCTGGCCGGATTCAACGCTCGTTCGTGCGCGAACCCTGGCCGGTCTGCTTTTTGACGGCGAGGAACTGGTCGGCGCCCGGCAAATGTGCGAGTTGCTGCTCCGGGGCGAGGATCCCGGGATGCGGCACTTTGGGGAGTTCCACCTGGCGGAGATCAGCCGGTTGGAGGGCAAGGACCGTGAGGCCATCGAGCGTTTCTCCAGGATTGTCAGCGGCGAGATCAGGAGTTCGTCCGCCAGCGGAAAATCCCCCGCCAAACTCTACACGCCCACGAATTTTTCGGTGATTCCGGCGACGCCGGACAATTTGGGGATGCCGCAGCAGGTGACACGTTTCGCGGATACATATCGCTGCCGTGCATTGGATGCGCTGGACGCGCTGGTTCCGGAGTTCTTCAAAACCCGGACGTGTCTGGACTTGGAGAACGCCTGGGTTGGCTATCGGGGAATGAATCCTGACGAGCGGGACGTCGCCTGGGAAACGGTCAAGCTGGCGATTGCCTACCACCTGCGAGAGGATCGGAACATGGAGGCTTTGGCGCTGCTGGGGCGCGTGATGGAGGCCGGGCGGGATGATGTCGAGGTCGTGAATCTCCGATTGTTCGCCCAACAGAAGGAGTTTCTGTTCGATGAGATGCGAAGCGTTCTTCGGGATTACGAGCGGCGACATCCACGCGCGGCAGCAGCTGCGCGCGAGGCCCTGCGAGGCGTCAGTGAGATTGAACGCGCGCCGAAGCGAATCTCGGTGAGCGTGTTGGAGGGCGCCTCCCCGCGGCATGGCCTGGCGCTGCGCTTGACATCAAACCAGAGCAGGCTGGACGCCATTCGACGGCTGAGGGAGACCGAACGGGATCATGCCCAAGCTTTGTTGGACCGCCATCTGGAGAGCGAAGGGCGCGATGCCGCGGCGATGCAGTTGGCGGCGGAATTCGCGCGGCAGGATGGGCGCAAGGTCGACGCCATCAAGCATATCGTGGAAGCCTGGTTGCGGCGGGACAAGGACGTCGTGCCGGAGCGGATCCAGCACACCGTCACCTCGCGGAAGACCCGCGCGCGTGTGACGCTGCCGGTCGAGCGCCTGATCCTGGCCATGCAAGGAATCTATTTCGACGCGGGCCGCTTGAATGAGTTGATCCGGCTGGTTGAAGGAACCGCCTTGACGAATCCCTCGGCCCGCGCATGGGCGGACGTGGTTCAGATCCACGCCATCAATGGGGACTTTGATCGCGCCGCAGCCGCCTTCAGGAATCTGGCCCGGGACTATCCGGACGCCGAGGCGACGCGGTCCGGCTTGGTGAGGTTGATGACGGTGGGCAGCCGCCGATAGCGGCGGCGGCAACAGTGGATCAATCGGGCGCGATGGGGCGCGCGACAATGCGATAGAATCGCCGGTCCTCACCCGGGCTTGAGAGGTCGCTCCACAGTGTTCCACCGGCCGTGATGACGACGGATTCGAGGAAGGCCCAATCCTTGAGGTTCGTGGAAACCTCGATGTCGTAGGCCCGGTCGACATCGCCCATGATGCTCATCTCGAAACGGCCGTCCTGTCGCCGGTGGACGTTGTCGGCGGCGGCCGGCGCGATCGGCTTCTGCACCGCGTCGATCGATTGCCGGAAGGCAGTGGTGTCGGCCGAAGAATGGTAGGCGTTCTCGCTGTAGAGGACCTCCCATTGCCGGTGGCTGGGAGATCCCTTGACCCCGTTGATGATGACGAAGACGGGGAAGCCCTCGTTATGAAAGAGATTGCGCGCGGCGAAGGCGGTGTCGTCCGCAACGAGATGAAAACCGGCGTTTCGAATGAAGGCGTCCGTGGAGGCATCGGCCCCGGTTTGGAGGTTGATGGCGATGTGGACGACTTCGATTCCGGCGGGGTTTCCGTTCTCGGATTGGTAGCGCTGCACAATGTCGCGCTCGATATCGATCGCCGCCTGCTGACAATAGGGACACCAGTAGTAGAACCACTCCAGGAAGATGATCTTGCCTTCGAAGTCGCTCAGGGAATCGAAGGTCTCCGTGATGCCGGTGTCGCGCTGATTCAGCGGGAAGTCTGCGACCGCGTCGCCGACTTGGTAGGGTTGGGCGGCGGCGACTGTCGCGTGGATCAGCAACGTCAGTAGGACGCCCCACCCAAGGCACGCCCTTCGCGTGGCTGGCGCTGGCTGCGAGTCTGGAGTTGCGATGGTTCCCGGCATGGCGCGCTTAGAATTGGAACGAACAGGCTCCCTGGACGATGACCCAGGAACGGTCCTGATACAACCCGCTGAAGAAGGCCGTTCCAAGCCCGAATGGGGCGTAGTCCGAAAAATAGGGGCCGGCGAACAACTTCCAGGACGAGCGTCGACCGGCACGCCGGATTCCGAGCCCCAGGCGGAGGGTGTCAAGTCCGGGGGCGGCGGTTGAAAAGGCGGAGTTCTCGATTTCGCCCAGATCGCGATAGACCGAGGCGTCGAAGCTGGCGGCCCAGTGTTCATTCAATTCCCGCTCGACGGTGGCCCCCGTGTAGTAGGCCTCAAAGCTGGGATCCTCCTTGGCGCCGCCCAGGTGGGCTCGCAGGGTCCACCGGTCGGTCAGGGCGAAATTCAGCGAGGTCTTCAGGGAATACCGGACGTCGCGGGTCGAGGTGAACACAAGCGACGCCTCGGTGAGCAGGCGGGCGCGGCGGGAGATCACATTCTCGGAGGAAAGGCTCAGTCGGGTCGTATTGAGGATGGTCGGGCCGCGGTGGAGGCCGGCGGCGTCGATGGAGTAACCTGGGGCAATGTGGTCCTGCCCGAAGCCGTAGCGCGCTTCCAGGAAACCGGATGCCGGACGATATTCCCAGCGCAGGCCGGTCGAGAGATTGAAGCCGTGAGGCTCTGGGATGGCATAGCTGTCGCCGGGTATTGGGACGCCGAGGTAGCGTTGTCGGTTGAACCGGTCGAACCAGACCGAACGGTGTTCCGGAAAACCATCGTAGACGCCGATACCGCCGAGGAGTTGGAGCCGGTTGTTCAATTGGGTTCCTCCCTGAAGCTGTCCGGCCAAACGCTTCTCGGCGACCGGGGCGGGGGAGCCGAAGCCGAACACGATGTCTGCCGGAATGGGCCGGTAGTCAAAGTCGATGGTCGCCGCCGCGAACTCGGCCGACCATTGTGAACGGGGGCTTTGCCCGCGATAGCGGATGGAGTTGAATGAGAGCCTGATGTCGGATTGCATCCACTCCGATGAAAGTTCCACGGAGTGAGAGCTGCTCCGGCGGGCCAATGACGACGGTTGCGAAAGGGGAGTCTTGGTCTCGGCGGGCGGAGCGGATGGCTGGGTGGAACCGCCGATGGAATCGATAATGCTCCTCAGTGGTTGAATTCCGGGGTAGCCGGTCACCTGCCGGACGATCTCGAAAACCGGAGCGTCGTCCCGGGTCTTGGTTCCGTCGATGATCAGGAAGAAGGGCAGGTCCTCCGCGGAAAACTGCTTGAAGTAGTCTCCGCCGCCATCGAGCGCGAGTCCGAGCCCGGTCTCCTCAATGAAGGCGGCGGTCTTGGCTCGCTCCCGGGCCTCCACATTGATGCCGATCACGCTGACCGGAACTCCGTGGGGATTGCCGCCGCGGGCTTCGTAGTGGCGTCTGATCTCCTTTTCCAAAGCCTGGGAGGATTCCCGGCAGGGCGGACACCAGAAGGCGAAAAAGTCGACCAACACGATCTCGCCTGCGTGGTCGGCGAGGCGATGAGTCCTGCCGCTGTGAAACTCACTCAGTTCAAAGTCGGGGGCGGGAACGGCGAGCGCGCCGAGGGCGGAAAGCCACAGCGCGGCGGCGATAGACGTCGCCAATCGGAACTCGCTTGAATCTCGGGAGAGCAGCGCCCGCATACGTCGTGAGTTTCCGGCGATGAAGTCACCGCCCACAGGCTGAGCAGCCGGTCGGTCGCGCGCCGCCGGCGGAAGCCCGGCCCGTTTCGACCAGCGAGATCAGAAGCGGATGGGGCGTCAACAGGGGGGAATCCGAGAACTGCATGCACGGCTTGCTGACCAGTCGCTGTTCGTCGACCGGAACCGTTCGGCAACCGCAGCTGAGCCCCAAGGTCAGGGCCATTGCCGCCCAGCCGGACAACCAGTGGATTCGTTTGCGGTGGTGTTCTTTCATGGGGCGGCGCGATGATCGGACAACGCCGGCATGCTGCGCAATCGTCGGACTCGACTCAAAACCAAAATGAGCCAAAGTTGAAGTGGATGGCGGGACGGATTAGTCTCACGACAACTCAGACACATTAACTTTCTACAAGACGAACTTCTCCATGAGCGACTTCAAGTTTGCCTGCCCCCACTGCAACCAGCACATGACTGTCGACGACAGCTGGATCGGTCATGCGATCACCTGCGCCGGCTGCCAGAATCAGATCACCGTTCCCACGCCGCTGAATGTGCAGGAGACGGTCGCGGATGCGGCGGGGGATCCAGCGGTTCCCGAGACGGCGGAGCCGGATACAGCGACGGACTCCTCCGGCGGCGGGAAGACAATGCTGCTGGCGGCCGTCATTGGCGTTGTGGCCGTCATTGGCGCGGGCGTTGGCGGGTTCCTTTACGTGAAATCCAAGCGGGGCGGAGGAAACGTTGGCGGCGCTGATTCGAACACGAGTTTGACCGGGAGCGGTTCGATGACGATGGGCATGAACATGGGCGACGGAGGGGGCAATGCGTCCGCCCCGGGCGGCGCCGCCGCGCCGGTCGCGAGCGGGGAGTTCCCATCGGACCATAGTTGGCCGCAATGGCGTGGACCGAATCGGGACGGCGTTTCGAATGAGAAAGGGTTGGCCAAGCAGTGGCCCGCAGGCGGCCCGCCCTTGCTTTGGAAGACGCGAGGCTGCGGTGGCGGGTTTTCCAGCGTGGCGGTGGCTGGAGGGCGGGTTTTCACCATGGGCGATGGGGGCCAGGCAAGCGCAGTCCACTGTTTCGAGGAGGCCACCGGCAACAAGCTCTGGAGTTCCCGTTCGCTGGGCCGGACGGGAGGCAACTACGAGGGCACCAAGTCGACCCCCACGGTCGATGGCGACCGGGTCTATGCGCTCGGGCAGTTCGGCGACCTCGTCTGTCTCAACGTCAGCGATGGCGGTGAAGTCTGGCGAAAGAACCTGACCCGGGACTTCGCCGGCCAGTTTTCCCAATGGAACTATTCGGAATCCGTCCTCGTGGATGAGGGGCGGTTGATTGTGTCTCCGGGCGGGCGGGGCGGTTTGATGCTGGCCTTGAACAAGATGGATGCGTCGCCGGTATGGCGGACGCGGGAGTGGACGGACGAGGTGCAGTACGTGTCGCCGATCATATCCAATCTGGGTGGTCGCAAACATTATGTCCAGTTGACCCAACAGACCTTGGCCGGGGTTGATGCGGAAACGGGACGGATCATCTGGAGCGCGCAGCGGAAAGGCGCGACCGCGGTCATTCCCACCCCCGTGATTTACAACAACATCGTGTTTGTCACCTCAGGCTATGGCGTCGGGTGCAATGCCTTCCAGGTGGGTGGCTCGGGTGGCCGCATGGCGGCGCGCCAGATCTATGCGAACCGGGACCTTGTGAATCACCATGGAGGCGTGGTCCTGGTGGGGCAGCATGTCTATGGTCATTCCGATCGTGGGGACTGGACCTGCATGGACGTGACCAACGGCAACGTGGCCTGGAAGAATCGCGGTGTAAGGAAGGGAGCCGTGGTCTACGCGGACGGACATCTTTATTGCCGGAGCGAATCGGGGGCGGGAACCGTGGCATTGGTCGAGGCGACGCCCACCGGGTATGTCGAAAAGGGACGCTTCGATCAGCCGGACCGCAGCGGCAAGCAGACCTGGGCGCACCCGGTCGTCGTGAACGGGAGGCTGTTTCTGCGCGACCAGGACGTCCTGCTCTGCTTCGACGTCCGGGGCTGATGTTCCCGCTTCAATCCGCCGTCCAGTCGCGTTTCCCGAAGTGGTCCAGCGCGACATCCTCCAGGCTGTATCCGTAAAGGTCAGAGCCGATCCGCTGGATGACGTCCGCGCGGAACGCCTCGCGTTTCCGGTCAAGGTCCTCAAACGTGGTTTCGCGGACCGAGGCGGAAAGGGAATCGGCAAAACGGGACTGGAACAACTTCGCGAGTTCCTCCAGGTCGCCGGCCTTGGCGGCTCCAATGGTGTCCGCGACCTTCAAGACGTCCTGCGGCGACCGTTCGATCCGGATCAGGAATGCGGCGACCACCTCCACCTGAATGCCGTCCTTGGTCGTCAGCGATTGCTCGTCGCGGAATGACGCATTCAGGCGCTTCATGGTGATGTCGATCGTTTCGACCGTGTGGCAGATCGGCAGGCAGAGCAGGCCGGTGAAGCTGACGCGCGGCCCTCCAACGCCGCTGCGGATCAAGGCCTGGCCCTGACTGCTGCGACGGTAGAGCCGCGCGAGCGCGTAGAGTTGGACCGTGAGGACGAGGAACACACCGACCATGATGACAAGGACGATGGCGTGGTCCGACATGGCGAGCATCCGTGGAACCTGACAGGCCGGATGGAATCAGGACATGAAAAAAGGGCTTCGCACCATGTGCGAAGCCCTTTTGAGGAAAAGGAGCCGATCAGGAGAGCGGCAGGGTGCCGTAGGTGATCGGCTTGAGGACGGTGCCTTCGCCGGTCGTGATCTTGCGGGTCTTCTCGTCGAAGAGGCAGGTCACGTTGAGACGCTCGGACATTTCCGCCAGGGAAACGACCGTCTGCGTGCGGATGGCGAGATCGATGCCGCAGTTCGGCTCGCGGTTCTCGCGGATGGCGTCGATGAAATCCTTCTCGTGCACCTGAACGTCTTCACCCGGGGTGAGGTTGTTGAATTCCTCACGGTCGAGTTCATCGGCGAACGGACGCTCGGGGATGAGGTTGACGCGGTTGCCGCCGAATTCGAGACGGGCGTGGTGACCGCGCATGACGCTGTCCAGACCGTATTCGCTGACGCTGGAGGTGGTGACGAGGAGGACCAACCCGCTGGGGAATTCGGCCAGGATCTGGGTGCTGTCGGTGCAGTCGCGATCCAGTGAAATCTTGCGGGTGCCGGTGCAGACGACGCGGCTCGGAAACTCGGGGTTGCCGGAGGCGATCATCAGCGGATGCAGACGATGCGGGGCAAGGTCGCCCAGCAGGCCGGCGCAGTAGGGGAGATACTTGCGCCAGCGGAAGTAGTGGTCCGCATTGAAGGCGGTCTTGCGGTTGATCGGACCCATCCAGCGTTTCCAATCAAGGTTGTCGGGGCGGGCGTCGGCGTCGATCTTGTAGTTCCACTCACCGCCCTTGGCGGCCGCGTTGCGCATGTAGGAGTCCTGACCGAGGACCAGGGGGCCGATGGCGCCTTCGCGGGCGAGTTCGCCGGCCTTGTGCCATTTGGCGTCCGAGGCGGCCTGGGAGCCGACCTGGACCTTCTTGCCGGTCTTCTTGGCGACGTCATAGACCTCGAAGGCCTCGTCGAGGTAGCGCGTCATCGGCTTTTCGCAGTAGACGTGCTTGCCGGCCTCCATGGCGTCGATGGCGCACTGGGCGTGCCAGTGATCGACCGTGGCGACCACAACCGCGTCGATGTCCTTGCGTTCGCAAAGCTTGCGGTGGTCGGAATACATTTCGACCTTGTTGCCCTGGTTCTTCTCCGCGTTGTTCTTGTGGAGTTCGCGCCGCTTCTGCCAGACGTCGCAGACGGCGACGGACATGGTGTTGTTTTCCTTATGCTTGCTGGTGAAGCCGCGGACGTGCCGGCCGCCTTGGCCGCCGACGCCGACATGGCCGATCACGATCCGGTTGTTGGCCCCCTTGACGTTGGCGGAGGGAGCCTGACTTTGGCCGTAAACGGGCGTCTTGAAGGGGTTGACCGCAGCGGCGACAGCGGCGGCGCCGGCCGTTTTGCGAATGAACTTCCGGCGGTTGTCGCCGCCGGCCATCTGGGAGTTTTGTTTTTGGTCCATATTTAAAATGACAATTTGGGCTTTGGGTCCGACTTAAAGGAACTGGGAGACTAACGCGCAGTTGGACGCGGTCAATTCCGAATGATTCAAAAACAGAGTCATTTCTTGCGTTCTTGGGGGGCATTTGGAGCGTGGAGGTCAGGCTTTCCCGTCCAGGTATTTCCAGGCGCCTTTGTGCCGTTTGAAGCGCGAGCGTTCGTGAAGTTGGTCAGGTTGGCCGTTGGTGAAGTAATCGGCGATGAATTCCACCTTGCCGGTGGCGTCTTCCTTGCCGCCCTTGGAGGTTCCGACGATGGTCAGGAAGCTCCAGTTGACCTGATGAATCATGGCTTGCAACTCCCGCTTCAATCCGGGCTCCCGGGTGTCGGGATGGGTGGTTTCGACAAGGTAGTCGACGAGCCGGAAGAAATAAGCGCTGTAGCGGGAACGCATGAGTTGTTCGGCGGTGTCCGGTTTGGCCTTGCCCTGATGGAACGGGCGGCAGCAGGCGGCATATTCCAAGCGGCTCTTGCAGGGGCACAGACCCATATCCCGCTCCCGGGGTGGCGATTTCGGTTTTGCGCTCATGGGGAAGGGTTGCGGAAATACGGCTCCGGATCGACCCCAAACTTGGCTCCTCGGAACTGGACGCACAGGAATGCAAGACATCGCTTCCCATGCCTCCATTCCCATGTCCGTTGGGGCGCCCGGGGTTTCACGCCGGCAGGACAGAGGGAGCAGGCGCTCAAGGCGATCCAACCTGCGTTCGGCGTGCTCCGGATGCCGGTCGACGCCGCCCCTACGCCGACACCAAGTCCTCCAGGCTGTAGCCCCAGATGGGAATGTCCTCCACGTCCTTGCCCTTCAGTTCGCCGTCGACCAGATACTCCTTCCCCATGACCTTCTGCCCCCATTCGATGAGCATATCCAGTTCGGGCGTCTTGACGCCGACAAAATCGGCGAGGTAGCGGAAGACGCACTGGCCGTAGGGAATGTCATCCTGGAAGTAGCGATGGCCGGCGGGGCATTTGACCTTGCCGGGGACGTCCGTTGGTTCCAGCGGCGCGGTGATTCCCTTGTAGGCCCGATTGCTCCGGTAGGCGGTGTAAAGGGAGGTCAAGTCGCCGACATTGTCGCCGTAGGCCTGGAAGACCTCGAGCCGGGACTTGACCGCCGACAAGTCGATCTCCGGATGCTGGGCGACGATGGCGTCGCGAATGCGCAGGGCTTCCTGGTTGGCGCGTTCGAGGGATTGGGCGGAGTATTCGTCGATCTCCTCGTAGAACAGGGGGATATCTTTCTCGTTCCAGGTGGTGTCCGGGCTTTCCCAATCCTTGAAGATGCCGTGCATCCGGGCAGGGTGCGTCAGGGCGTTGGTGGTGTTCATTACGCAGGCGAGGAAGTGGGGCTGGCGTCGGAATTCCATGGGGGCGAGGATCAACTTCTGGAAGAAGGGGATGACTTCCTCCTCGCGGGGGCCGGTGATGCAGAGGTTCACAAAGTCCTTGGCCCCGAGAACCTTCACATGGGATCCGAAGGTCACGATGCGGCTGGCGAAGGGATAGAGCCCGAATCCGTAATAGGTGGTCGACTCGGGGAAGCCCAGTTTTTTGCCCATCGAGGGCAGATGGATGCCCTGTAGGAAAAGGCCGCCCACAATCGTGTTCTCATCGAGATGGGGCGCGATGCCGCGCATCCAAGTCGGGTAGATGCTGATGGGGCCGCAGAAGATGACCACATCCGCCCCCGGAATGACCTTGGCGGGGTCCGACTCGAATTGGGCCGA
>CAZFLK010000129.1:0-17145 GCA_964519245.1 uncultured Verrucomicrobiota bacterium | reverse complement strand
TTGCCACCTCGCCGGCCAACGCGACCGGCTTCGACTTCACGGCTTCCGCGCCGCCCCGATTCGCGCTCGCAAGCGCCTCAACACCCGGAACATCGTAAAACGAAAGCGAACCATCCATTCGACCCGCCGCGAATCGGGAGCCATCCGGCGCAAACGCGAGCCCGGAAACCAGGTCCGACTGCCCGCCGATCAGCTGCCGCTGCGTCAAGTCCGGCAGCGTCCAAAGCTTGATCACGCCATCCTCGGAAGCCGACGCCAGCCACTTCCCGCCTTTGGAAACGGCGATCTTCACGATGTCGCCTTCGTGGGCGAAACGCGAATGCACGACCGGGTTGATCTGCGGTGTTTTCCGCGACACCAGGCGCCACAAACGAATGCGATTGTCGGCCCCGGCCCCGAGCACCTGCGCTCCGTCCGGCGTAAACGCCGTCGAGAACTGCTCACCCTGCGGTTGATTCAGCGTGTCGAGCCGCAGCCCGTCCGAGACATGCCACAACTTGACCGTTTCATCGCCGCTCGCGCTTGCCAGGATGGAGCCGTCCGGGCTGAACGCCAAATCGAAGATGGCGCCATTATGCACCTCGATGGAGCGGATCAGTTCGCCGGCGCCAGCCCGCCACAACTTCACGCTCCGGTCGTAGCCCGCTGTGGCGACGATCGCTTCATCCGGCGAAAACTCCGCGTCGAACAGGACATCGCCGTGCCCCTTGCCATACTCGCCCAGTTTCTCCCCGCTCTCGGTGTTCCAGACGAACGCCATTCCGCTCAGTCCCGTGACGCCGGAGGCCGCAATGACCTTCGAGCCATCGGCCGAGAAGTGTGCGGCATTCACCTTCCCAGGCAGCCCCGCAAACTCGCGAATCACCTTGCGGGAGGCCGATTCCAACAGCTCAATCTTCCCATACCGCGCGACCAGCAAACGATCGCCTTTGGGGGAATACTCGATGGCGGTGACCGGCGCGGCAAGACCCGCGCCAGGCTCAACCTTGGGCAGCATCCCCAACCCCGTCGGCGCATCGCCATCGGCCGGCCCCTTGGCTCCGGCAGCGACCCACTGCTTCAACGTTTCAATTTGTCCGGAGGACAACTGCGGCTTGCGCCTCGGCGGCATCTTGGGCTTCGATTGCCCCGTCAGGACCTTGATGAAGAGACTCTCTTCCGCCTTGCCCGGAACGATCGACTTTCCGCTCTCACCGCCCCTCATCAAATCGGAAAAAGACTCCACAGACAACTCGCCGTCAAAGTCGTCCTTGTTGTGACACCCCGCACAGTATTCACGCAGGATGGGGTGAACGTCTTTGGCGTAGTCGGGGGCGGCAGTGGCAGACGCCAAGAACAAGACAAGCGCCAGCAAAGGGCTCAGACGTAGAACTGAATTCATAAGCATGCGATGGGAATGAGCATGGCGATCGCCATACCGGGGAGCGGCGGCATTCCTGCCGCCGCGGCCCTGAAGGGGCCAGATCAGCGCGCGGGCATCAACTGCGCGCAACAAACCACACACACCACGCGACGCGCCCAACGCCCCTGAGTCAGCGTCGCAGGCAGGTCGACAGGAATGTCGCCCCTCCGTGGGATTGGCCTTCACGCCCGTCGTATCGTCGTGGCTCGTCATTTCAATGTTGAAACAAGAACTCCCGGCTGGTCATCAGCGCCCAGAACAAATCCTCGACTGCGGCGCGCTTTTCCTTCGCTGGCGTTTCCGAAAGCAGCTTCACCAACCCCGCGCGCTCCTTCGCGGTCGGACTTCGCGACAGGCTGAGCATATACGCGCGATCCACGATCTGCCCCGCATCAGCCCCATCCATCGCCTGATCCACGCAACTTCCCTGCGCGCGCAACTTGTCATTCAATGTGCTGCCGTTGGAGAGGTGCAGCGCCTGGACCATGCTGGGTTGATTGGAACGTTCGCAATCGCAGGTGATGTCGCGTTTGTTGCGACCGAAAGTCCGCAGGAAGTAGTTGTCCACCGCTGAATCGAACAACTGCAGCGCGCGCGTGCCCTTGCTGTAGAACCCGGTCTTGGTCTTGCTGCCGTCCCGATTCAGCAGGTTCTCGAAGACACTCGGCTTCTGCGTGATGCCGGCCACGGCGTCGTGCAGCACTTCGGCCATGAGACGGCGCGGTTGGTAGCGGGAGTAATACCGTTTGTCATCGCGGTTGCCCGGCAGCGCCTCGGAACTCCGTTGATAGGTTTCACTGCTCATGATCAAACGCATCAAGGCCTTGAGGTCGTATTCCTTCTCGATCAGGAACGCAGCCAAGGCATCGAGCAGCGGCCCATTACTCGGCGGATTCGAAACCCGCAGATCGTCCACCATTTCAACCAAACCCGTCCCCATGAAAGCGGCCCAGACCCGGTTCACAACGGCCTTGGTGAAGTAGGGGTTAACCGGCGACGTCAGCCAATCGGCCAGATACTCACGCCGATCCCCCTCCGTATCGAACGGCAGCGCCTCGGCATCCAGGGGCGCGGGCGGTTGCGGCTTCCCCGTGCGCGGCTGGATCAACTCCCCCCGATCCGCCACGTAAATCGTGCGCTTGCCAGTCCCGTTTCGAGCGTCGCCGCCCCAACCCTTGGCGCGAACTCGGGAGAACAGGTTCGCAAAGGAATAATACTGGTCGTTGGTCCACTTCTCCAATGGATGGTTGTGACACTTGGCGCAGCCAATCGACAGGCCCATGAAGGCCTGGCTGACATTCTCGGCCATCGACTCCGGATCCTGGTGCACGGCATAAAAGTTCGAAGCGCCGTTCTCCAGGCTGTCGCCTCTCGCGGTGACGAGGTCACGGGCCAGCTCATCCCATGGAGCATTGGCCGC
Organism: uncultured Verrucomicrobiota bacterium; assembly: GCA_964519245.1. GTDB lineage: Bacteria > Verrucomicrobiota > Verrucomicrobiia > Limisphaerales > JAYPEY01 > JAYPEY01. The sequence continues at coordinate 14,323 of CAZFLK010000129.1, read as the reverse complement.
CAACCGACCACGTAGCCATTCGTAGTAGGCCTTCACCGCATCAGGCCGCAACAACCTCCCATTGACGAGAAAGACATCCGACCAGCGATAGGTCCAATAGTCCACATACTCCGAACGCGACAACAGGCCCCGAATCAACCGGTCCCGCTTGTCCGGCGACGAATCCTCCAGAAAGGCGACTGTCTCGGCGGGCGTCGGCAGAACGCCGATCGCATCCAGGTAGGCCCGACGCACAAACACCTCGTCCGACGCTCTCGGCGACGGCGGCAGATTCAAGGACCGCAACTGATCCAGGACCAGGTCATCGATGAAGTTCTGCCGCGGCGACGACGCATAGACCTCAGCCGCCACAGTGTTAGGAAACGGCGAGGTCACGCGGGCGATCTCAATTCGACTGGAGAACCAGACCGTGATCGCGCCTTCGCCATGGCCAATCACCCGAACCTCGCCCGAATCGACGTCCACCTGGGCGACCGTTTCATCAGCCGACGCAAACTTCGCCCACGACGTGACGTCCTCGATTGTCCCGTCGCTGTAATGCGCGCGAACGGTCAGGGATCGACTGTCGCCCTTCTTGGCCAGGACCTGACGAGGCTCAACCTCCAGACGTTCCAGGATCGCGTCTTCCCCGGTCGGCGGCGAGGCTCCCGCGGCAATCCATTCCGCCAGGACACGATAATCGCGCGATCCCGCTTCAAATCGCTTGCCGCCCTTGTGTTTCACCGCCGCTGTCGCCTTGGTCAGCAACAAGCTGCGCGCGGGTTCGGCAAACTCGACGCGACGCCCGCGGGCGTCCCGGGTGATGTTGTAATGATCCCCCTCCGGGTCATAGCCATTGAGGCTGAGGCGAAATCCGCCCTTGCCGGCCAGCGCGCCATGACATCCCCCGCCATTGCAGCCCGCCTTGGAAAGCACGGGCAAGACATGGTTGCGAAAGGTCCATTCGGCCGGTTCGGACGCGGCATTGGCGGCTGTGCCGGACACAGAGAAGGCAAGCAACAGGAACACGCCCAGAATGCGGGAGGCGCCAAACCAAGGAACCGCGACATTCCTGTCGCCGTGGCCCCGAAGAAGAGGCCAGACAAGCGCGTGAAAAACGGTTGCGGCCTGAATACGTCCCAAACCCTTCACCATACCTCGCCCATCCGTGCCTGCCTCGCAGGCAGGGCGACAGAAATGTCGCCCCTCCTCGGGTTGACGCCGCTTCGCGACTTCCGTCACCGTCTTCATCCGCCACTTCCTCATCAGAACAACTCCTTGATGGGTTGCGTCCCAAGATCCACCAACGGGAAAGGCCGTCCCGCCGGCCCCGGCAGATGCGCCTCGTGATCAAAACCCAGACTGTGAAACACGGTGGCCACCACATCGCCCGGCCCGACCGGCCGCTCTGCGGGAAAACCGCCGATCGGATCGCTCGCGCCCACCGCCTGCCCCCCCTTCACGCCGCCGCCGGCAAACGAAACCGTGAAGCATTGCGGCCAGTGGTCTCGGCCGCCAGCCGGATTCACCTTCGGCGTGCGCCCGAACTCGCTCAACCCCGTCACCAGCGTGTTGTCGAGCATGCCGCGCTCGTGAAGATCCTCAATCAACGCCGAGTAACCTTGGTCGTAAAGCGGACAGACGACGTTCTTCATGCCCTCGATCGAAGTGAACGGCTTGGAGCCATGGATGTCCCAGGTCGTTTCGCCAAAGACCGTGAGAAAGGTGTTGATCGTCACGAAACGCACGCCGTTCTCAACCAGGCGGCGCGCCAGCAGGCAACACTGCCCGAAGCGATTCATCCCGTAACGCTCCCGCACTTTCTGCGGTTCCTTCTCCAGGTCGAAAGCCCCCCGGGCCTGATCGCTCGTCATCATCCGGAACGCCGCCTGAAAGTTGTCGTCCATCAACCTCGCGTCCTCGCTGGCTTCAAAACTCTTCACGGTCTGGTCGACCAGTTCCCGCATCGACTTGCGACGCGCCAGGCGGTTGGCTCCTATATGATCGGGCGGCAGGAGGTCCGGGACCCTGAACCTGGGTTTGGAGGGATCGGCCATCAGGGCAAAAGGATCGTGCGCCTTCCCCAGAAAACCGCCCGCCTGACCGTTGGGCAGGTTGCCGCCGCCCCGCCCCATCAACTCCGGCAGGACCACGAACGGGGGAAGATCGGTCTTGCGCCCCTTCAGATAACTCGCCACCGCACCGGCGTGGGGCGTGTGGATGCCGCCAGTGAACCGGCGCCCCGTCTGCATCATCTGCCACCCCGCGTCGTGCACCGCCGCCCCGCTGTGATGACAGGAGCGAACCAAGGAAAACTTGTCGGCAATCTTCGCGTGCCGGGGCAGAATCTCCGAGATGTCGATGTCCGGCGACTTGGTCCGGATCGGCTTGAAGGGCCCGCGAATCTCACTCGGCGCATCCGGCTTCATGTCCCACAGGTCGAGATGACTCGGACCGCCCAGATTGAAAATCATGATGCAGGCCTTCTCATCATGGCCGGGCTTCACCGCCCCCTGCCCCTTGGCCGACAAATACTGCGGCAGCGACAGCCCCGCCGCGCCCAAGGCGCCCACCTGCAGGAACTCCCGCCGCGACAAATGACTGCCGCCGCAGATCGACGCGTCCTTCTCCGCAAGAAAATCAATCATGGTTTTGTCTTATCGGTTCATGATCGGAACCCCCAGCCGATCCGCCAAAGTTCTGCTTCAGTTCATACAAGAACACGCTCACACGCTAAATCCCACCCCGCCTCACGTCTTGTAAACCCATGCTTCATTTTTGTATTTTTCAATCATGAAGTCCGAATCCATGAGAAGCTTTCAAAAGCGGTTTTTCAAACGGAATCCTGCGATCGAACCAATGCTTCAGGTCATGGAGCAGGCGCCGGAGGCGCGCTTGTTCGTCAAGGATCTGGAAAGCCGCTACGTGCGGGCGAACGCCGGTTCATTGGAGACCTACGGACTGACCCGCGAGGAGGATCTCATCGGACGGCGCAATCGGGACTTCTTCCCGGCCTTGCTCGCGGAGGCCTACGAGAGCGAGGACCGGCGCGTCATGCAGTCATCGACCCCCGCGCTGAACGAAGTCTGGCTCGTCCCGCACGTTCGCGGCACCCCGCGCTGGTTCGTTTCCAGCAAGGCGCCGCTGTTCGACACGGCCGGAGAGGTCATCGGATTGGTCGGCCTCATGCATCCGATCGCGACGCCCGACGACCGGCGCGGCCACTTCCAGGAACTGCAGCGTGTGATGGACTTCATTGACGCCCATTTCGTCGACGAGATCACGGTCGCGCGCCTGGCCGCCATCGTCGGCATCTCCATTGCCCATTTCAATCGTCGCTTCCGGCAACTGCTCCGTCTCTCTCCCATGGAATACGTTCTTTCGCTCCGGATTCAGGAAGCCCAACGACTGCTGACGACGACGACCGGCAACGTGGGCGAGATCGCGCTGGCCACCGGCTTCTACGACCAGAGCCACTTCACCAAACGTTTCAACAAGGTGGTGGGCATGACCCCGCTCGCGTTCCGAAAGCGTTACGGAGCCTCCCTGACCAAGAATGTCGCCAGGAACCCGCGCGGCCGGTAGGATGCGCCCATGAAATCCGCCATCATCACCGGCGCGGGCTCAGGCATCGGACGTTGTTGCTCGCTCGCCCTGTTGGGCACCGGGTGGTCCGTCACCCTGGCCGGTCGCCGTGAAGACGCCCTTCGAGAAACCGCTGAACTGGCCGGTGAGACCCGCGTCAACGCCCTCGTCCACCCCGCCGACGTCACCGATCCCGATTCCGTCGCCGCGCTGTTCGACAACGCCCTCAGCGCCTTCGGCCGCGTCGACCTCCTGTTCAACAACGCCGGCATCTTCACCCCCTCCGTGCCGCTGGAGGATCTGGAGATCGAGGCTTGGAGAAAAGCGGTGGATGTGAACCTGACCGGCGCATTCCTCTGCACCCGGGCGGCGTTCCGGGTGATGAAGGCGCAGGATCCCGCGGGCGGTCGGATCATCAACAACGGCTCCGTCTCGGCGCATGTCCCCCGCCCCATGTCGGCGCCCTACACCGCCACCAAGCACGCCATCACCGGATTGACGAAATCAACCTCGCTCGACGGCCGCCGACACAACATCGCCTGCGGCCAGATCGACATCGGCAATGCGGCAACCGACATGACCGAGAAGATGAAAACCGGCGTTCCCCAAGCCGACGGCCGCAAACAGATCGAACCGACCATGGATCTGCAGAACGTCGCGAACGCCGTGCTCTACATGGCCAGCCTGCCGCTCGTCGCCAACGTGCAGTTCATGACCGTCATGGCGACCGGCATGCCCTACATCGGGCGCGGCTAGGATTCCATTTCCTTCCGCCTCCGATCTGCACTATGTTCCGCCGCGCAGAAAATCAGCGGCCCCAGCATCGGTAACGCATTCTATTGTCATGAGAACTGAAGAACTCCGTATCGGCATGAAGGTCAACCACCCCCATCACGGCGTGGGCGTGGTCAAGAGCATCTCCGAACAACTTTGTGAAATCCGGTTCGACGACGGCACCCATACCGTCGCGCCCGACACCAGCGGCATGGAACCCGCCGGCGAACAAGCCGCGGTCCCCGGACTGCAGATGCCGCTCAACCTGTTCATTCAGCAGGTGATCGAGGAAACCGTGGAGAGCCTCGACCTCGTCGAACAGGACATCACGGTGAACGACCTGGCGGAACGCTGGAAGGGCGGGAAACTCGTCCTGCATCCCCACAACCCCGCCCTGCAACCGAAAGACGTGCCGCTGGAGACCTTCTTCCACAAGATCGTCATGATGCGCAACAACCTCCGGACACTGGAACAGAAGGTCAACGCGCACAAGGGGCTCAGCGACAGCGAGAAGTTCGAACTGCAGCAGTATATCACCCGCTGCTACGGCTCCATGACCACCTTCAACGTGCTGTTCAAGCGGACTGTAGACCAGTTCAATTCGGGCGCCTGATGACATCCCGCCGTCGCGCCCGACCTCGCCGCCCTTGATGAATCCAGCGGGACAACGGCAGTGGCGTCGATGGACGCGGGAGATCCGCCCCACCCTCGCCCTGGCGGCTCCGGTCGCCACGGGCATGCTCAGTCAGGCGCTGCTGGGATTGGCCGACACACGGATGGTGGCGCCCTTGGGCGTCGTCCCCCTGGGCGCCTGCGCCTTTGTTAACAACATTGTCCACCCCCCCCTGATTTTCTCGATCGGGCTGCTGACCGCGGTTTCCGTCGAGGTGTCCAATGGCTTCGGAGCCCGGGATCGAGAGTTCGTCGGCGAATCGTTACGGCACGGTTTGCTGATGGCTGGTCTGGCCGGAGCCGGCGTCCTTGCCTGCGCCTGCCTGATGGGGTGGTTCCTGCCCGTTTTCGGTCAACCGGAGGACGTCACGGCCGCCTCCCACACCTACCTCATCCTGTTCGCCGCTTCGTTCGTCCCCGGACTCCTCGCCCACACCGGCAAACTCCACGGCGAAGCCCTCGATCACCCCTGGGCTCCCAACCTCATTCTGCTCGGCGGCGTCGGCCTGAACATCCTGCTGAACTGGATCCTGATCTACGGCAATTGGGGCGCCCCAAAACTTGGGTTGGAGGGCGCGGGCTGGGCCACGTTGATCGCGCGCACGCTCAGCGCCGTCGCCATGATCGGCTACACGATCCGCGCCCCTTCATTGGCTCCCTGGCATCCCCGAGCCTGGATTGCCCCGATTCAGCGGACCGCCCTTACACGGATGTGGCGACTCGGCTGGCCCGCGGCGCTGCATCACCTTGCAGAGGTCGCCGCCTTTGTCCTGGTCGGCCTGATGATGGGCTGGCTGGGGAAGGAGGCGTTGGCGGCGCATCAAGTTGCCATGCAATGCGTGGCGACCACCTTCATGATCACCCTGGGACTGGCGGTCGCCGTCAGCGTCCGCGTAGGCCATGCAAACGGAGCCGGCCAACCCCGACGAGTGCGGCGCATCGGCGTCATCGGCCTCGTCATGGCAAGCGCCCTGATGGGCTCGGCAGCTCTTGTTCTCATCCTCCACCGCCACGGCATCGCCGATTGGTTCGTGGATGCGCCGCGCTTGATCGAACTGACCGCGACCCTGCTCGGGATCGCCGCGTGGTTCCAGATCGCCGATGGCGTGCAGGTCATGTCGGGCAACGCCCTGCGCGGCATCCGCGATGTGCGGGCTCCCGCCCTGATAGCGCTATGCTGTTTCTGGGGCGTTCAGGTCCCCCTTGCCGCAATCCTCGGCTTCCATCTCGAGATGGGCCCCATCGGCGTCTGGTGGGGCCTGGCGGCCGGCCTCACGCTCGCGGCGATCTGGCTCACGGTTCGTTTCTTCCGACTCAGCAGACCGTCGTGCCCCGCGGAGCCCGCCCGTTCGCGACCGACCGCTGTTTGACGCCCGGACCGCCTCGACGTATTAGTGGGGCATGCGCTTCGATTCCCAACCAAGCCGCCGCCGACTCCGGTTTCAGATTCTCTTTCTGGCGGCTGGTTGCGCCGTGGGCATCGCCTGCCGGGAGGAGCCCGCCATGCAGATGACGCCCCCTGAACCGGAGCCGACGACGAGCAATGCAACCGCCGACGCGACGCCCGCAGAGGAGAATCCGGAACGTCCGAACGTCGGCGCGCCCATGTCCACGCCGGCGCCGCTGATACCCGACCGCCCGGGCCTCGGCGGCTCCAGTGAAATGGCGGCGCTGGGCATGGACCCTGTCGCCGCCCGCAACGCGCCCCCGGGCGTCCCCGTTCCGAAGCCCCCCAAGGATCCCCGCTCCGCCACCTGGAACCGTTGGCGCGGACCGCACCACAACGGCATCTCCCACGAGACCGACTGGATTTCCGAGTTTCCTCGCAGCGGGCCCAGGATCCTCTGGCGCCAGCGCATCGGCGTCGGTTTCTCCTCCCTTTCCGTGGCGGACGAGCGGGTCTACACGATGAGCCACGACGGGCGCCGCGACCTGGTCGTCTGCATGCACGCGGAGAGTGGCAAGGTCCTCTGGAGTTCGGGCTACCCGGCGAAACTCGCGGGCGGCAAGTACGAGGGCGGCCCCAGCGCCACCCCCACGGTTCATCAGGGACGCGTCTACACCTTGGGCAAGGATGGACAACTGCTTTGCCTCGACGCCCGGACCGGCAAAACCCACTGGACGCGCAAGATCACCGAGTTGACCGGAATCAAGCCGCCAACCTACGGCTTCGCAGGCTCCCCGCTCATCCTCGGCGACCAGGTCATTCTCAACGCCGGCGCCGCCGGCTCGGCGTTCCACAAGGACACGGGCAAGCCGATCTGGACCAGTCGAGGCGTGGGCGGTTACGCCTCTCCCGTCCCGTTCCAACTCGGCGGCCGCCCAACCGTGCTGATATTCGGTCAACGCAATCTCATCGCGGTCGACCCGGCAAGTTCCGGCCGCAGCCTTTGGGGGCATCCATGGAAAACGAAGGATGACGTCAACGCGGCGGATCCGATCATCGTCCGGGACCGCATCTTCGCCTCCTCCGGCTACGGGGCCGGCTGCGCCATGTTTCAATTGATCAATGGAGTCCCCCGTCATATTTGGCAGACGAAGGCGTTGCGCAGCCATTTCAATCCCGGCGTCGCGCTGGGCAACTTCATCTACGGCATCGACGGCCAGGCAACCGGGCGCGCCAACAACAGCCTGGTCTGTGTCAACCTCGCCACCGGAAAACGCATGTGGGAACGACATCGCTTCGGATTCGGATCCCTGATTGCCGCCGGCGGTCGCTTGATCGCCCTGACCGAACTCGGTGAATTGATCATCATCGAAGCCAATCCCCACGCCTATACGGAGCTCGCCTACGCGCGCGTGCTGGGAAACAGGTGCTGGTCTTCCCCCGCATTCTCCGGCGGCAGAGTCTTCGCCCGCACGGGCAAGGGATCCGTCGTTTGCGTCGATCTCCGCCCGGAAGAACCGGAGGCGCCGGCGGTCGCCAAAGCCGCCGGGCAATGAATTCCGCGGCCTCGCCCGACGGCGACTGATGTCGGACCGCCCGGCGGTTCAGGGGGCTCCGACCAACTTGGCGATCACGATCCACACCGCCGCAATCAATCCGCCCGCCGCCAACAAGGCGCGATTCCGGGCCACGCGCTTCTCGTGACGCAATGGCCGCAGGCCATGAATGCTCCCCGCGGCAAGATAGTTGATCAGCTTCTTGTCTTCTTCCTTCGCCCCAAACAAAGCGATCCTGATCCGGCGAAACAATCCCACGAGATCATACTTTCGAACTCCGTCGTGGTTGTAGAGCTCGCGGGACTCCGCATCGGGCTCGGCTCCTTCCTCCTTCGCCTCAAGCGTCGCGACCGGCTGGGTGGGCGCATCCTCGAAGATCGGATCGTTCGCCGGCGTCGGCGGCGGCGCGGGGCGACGCCGTTTCGCGGCGGGCAGACCAATCGGCCGGCGCTCCGGCATCTGAGTCCGTGAGGGGCGCCTCTCGCCGTGCGTCTCCAGGCGACGGATCTGCTTGCGGACACGATCGAGCTCGCGCTCCAACTCTCGCTGCTGCGCTTCGATCGGATCCTTGTTTCGCTCAAACCAGCCCATGACGTCAGGCTTCAACGCATCAATGCAAACACGATCAGGGCCCCGACGATCACGACCGCGACCGCAACCGGCCAGGTCAGGGCAAATCCAAGTCGACAAAAGTCCGTGAACGACTGAGCCTCGGTAAAGGGCTTGACCGGCTTGCTCTCCGTCTGGCCGTTGTCTTCGTCTAGCAGGTTGGAACTGTTCAAGACATCCCACCGAAGGCGGGCGGCATTCCATTCCATCCGGGCGTTTTCCACAGCGGCCGAATCCCGGGACAACTGAACGTTCCAGTCTGCATTCCGCCAGTTCGACTCATCGATCGCCTCCACCTTGGTCATGGATTCCCGCAACCCCTGCAAGGTCCGGGTCATCTGTTCCAGCTCGGCCTGGGCGTCGAACTCAGCCTTTTCCAACAGCGCGATGCCGCGGGTCAGATCACGGAGAACCTCCTCCCGGCCAACGCCACATTCGTGCCGCCGCCGCTTGCTTTCCTCCAGATCGCTCAGCTTCTGCTGCATCTCCCGCTGCTCGAGCTGCAATTGGGAGAGCCGCTGCTGCGCCATGCTGGCCTGCTCGATCAACTCCTCGTCGCTCAGGCCGGCTCCCGACGCTTCCGGGGAGCCCTCCGCCTGATGAGATTTCACGTCGCGGGAATCCAGGAAATCGCTGTCAACGAATTCGGATTCATCGTGGTCCGATGGCATGCCCGCATTCTAGGGATCCCGCCCCCGGTGTAAAGCCGGCGTGTGAAGGATGTGACGAACCGGGCGTGGTTGAACCTGGGAGAAAAAGTCAGAACGGAACAGCTGTGTCGGAGACCAGCCGCCGCCGCGTGGCCATACAAGGGCGTCCTGGTCAGGCTCTCCGCGAATCCGCTGCGCAAGTCGCTGCGGCTGATCCCGAAGACGGACCAGGCTCCGGCCGCAGACTACAGCTCCGTGCTGCGAGCCTTGGCCATTCCCAGCTTCATCGGCAGCCAGAGCAGCGCGGCGGAAACGGAAAGAAACAGGAGCATGTAGGGCGCTTCCGGATTGCCGGAAGCCTCCTGCGCCTTCCACCAGGCGGCTCCCAAGGCGAGCGTGACCACCGAGAACACGATGTAGACGAAGCTCAAGACCAGACACAACGTGCCGCCGAAGCCACTCACGATCCTGCTGGGATTGTCCTCCTTGAAATTGGGATACAGGGCGCCCAACCCGACCGCCAACCCCGTCAACGTGAAGGTCATCACCGAAACCACCCCGCTGAAGAACACCGTGCGATCCGCCGGCAAATTGAGCATCCGACAGGAAAGCGCCATCAAACCGATCGTGACCACGAGCGCCGACAACGCCGCCAACCAGAACTTCGTCCGGATCACCCGGACAATCCCCAGCGGGGCCATGCCGATGATCCAGATCCGCTTGCCCTCGAGGGAGAACTGCGGGTAGACAAACCTCGTGGTCAACGTCGCCAGGTTGAGCGAACACGCGCCGAGATTCAGGTAGGAGACCAGATGAATCCAAAACGGATTCACCATCTGGTTGGAGAAATGGCGCAGGTTGAGAATGTACACCCCCAACAACCCGAAAAGCATCAGCGTCTGCCCCCACTGGGTGGTGTCCCGCCAGAAAACCCGGATGTCCTTGACCAGCAGGGCCCGCACATCCGAGGGCAGCCAGAAAAGCCAATTCAGGAAGGACTCCGCAACCCCGCCCGAATCCGGCAACGACCGCCGCCGTGAATCCCGCCGCTTGAACCACTCCCATTGTCCAAACACCCCGCCCCGACTGCGCGCCACGGACGTCGCCTCGTAGAACATCGCACCCAGCGAAGTGAAGGACAGGAACCCGAAAAACAGCGAATAACTCAGCATCACCAGGAAAAAGAAGGTCGCGGTCGCAACCGCCCCCTCCAACCAATGCACCACGCCCGAGGACAGCCAAAAACTCGGCAACAGCGGATAGTGGGCGAATCGCGTTCGCACCAACAACCGGTCCATCAACCCGAGAACACGAGTGTCCTCAATATCCTCCTGGACAATCTCCGGCTTCATGTAGATCGCCGCCGCCGCCAGAACGACCAAGGCCAATCCAATCATCGCCACCTGAAAACTGCGCCGGTCCATGAAACGCGCCAAATTGATGGCGAAGAATGCCCCCAGGGATGTCGGCAGGATGATGAACACGCTCACCAAGCCCACGGTCATCACGTAAAAATGCCAGGGAGCGTGCTGGTGCAATCCGTAAGCGGCCAACAGCGGCGCAACCAGAAATAGGAAAGCCCACGATGCCAACGCGCAGGTCTCCATGAACTTCCAACGGTAGATCGTTTGAAACGACACCGGCGAGGTCAGCAGAAACGTGGATTCCCGGTTCCGGAACAGGTTCGTGTAACCAATCACCAGGTTGCTGAACAACAGCATGACGAACAGACAGGCAAACATGAGGAAAAGCAGCCTCTCCGTCAGCACCTCCCCCAACCCGGGAAATCGCCCCACAAATTGCAGGCCATTGTAGAACAGGAGGAACGACAGGACCACGTAGCCCACCATGAACCCGAAGATCACGAAGCTGAGCAACCGGGACTGGCTGCGGATGGCTCCAAGTTTCCTCCACGCCTGCAACAGGCTGACCCTCAGCAACAATGCCATGGGCGAGGGAATGGCGTTTCTGGCATCCGTCCGGTCCATCACGCAATCGGCGCCGTCTCCGGCTCCTCCGCCGCTTCCGCCGTCAACGACAGGAAGCAGTTCTCCAGTTTCCCGTCCGAACCGCTCTGGCTGCGCAATTCATCCAGGGTCCCCACCCCGGCAAACGCGCCCCGGTTGATGATGCCGATCCGGTTGGCCATCTCCTCCGCAATGCTGAGCTGGTGCGTCGACAGAAAGACCGTCATCCCCTCGTCGGCCCGCTCCCGCAGGATGTCCTTCACCACCCGGGCATGCTGCGGATCCAAACCCACCATCGGCTCGTCAATCACGAACACATCCGGACGGTGCAACAAGGCGGCGGAAATGGCGATGCGTTGACGCGTGCCGTGCGAAAGTCCCTCGATCGGCTTGCGCAGGTATTCGTCCAGGTGAAAACGCGCGATCAGCTCCTCGGATCTCGACCGGATCTCAGCGTCCGGCATCTGAAACAACTGCCCGGTGAAACGAATGAACTCCCAAGGCGTCAACTTGTCATAGAGGAAGGGAAAGTCCGGCACGTAGGCCATGCGCTTGCGCGCCTCCAGGGGATCCTTCTGCACGTCGATGCCGCAGACTTTCGCGGCGCCCGACGTTGGCTTGATCAACCCGGTCAGCATCTTGATCGTCGTCGTCTTGCCCGCGGCGTTCGGTCCCAGCACGCAAAAGAACTCCCCGGCCGGAATCTCGATCGAAATGTCGTTCACCGCGACCAGGTCGCCGAACTTCTTGACCAAATGGATCAGTTCAATCATGGGATGAATGAGGCTTTGTCAGCGGACCAGCTCTTCGTTGACCAGGGTGAGTTCATAGGGCAGCGACACCTTCATGATTTCACCCACCCGACTGACGATCGCGACAATCTCGTGCTGGTCCGTCAACTTGATGGTCAACCGATAGACCCGCGCCCGCGCGCCGCGCAGCTTGAGATGGTCGTTGTTCGCCTGCAACCGAATGCCGGAAGCCATGTCCTTCACCTCCTTGACCCGCCCGCCCGGCGCAAACCGTCCCGCCAGCCCTTCCAGCAACTGGCCGGCAAAGGGAACCCCCATCCGGCGAAACAACTTTCCGGGCTCGAGCAACTCGTCGAAGGCAATCTCCTGAATGAACGCGGGCGACCCATCCGCCACGGCGTGCGTCACGGTCAAGGTTTCCGTCTCGACGTCCGCGCGAATCTCCCAGCTCTGGGGCCGCTTGATCACACGGACGGCGAAGGTCGTCCAGTTCATGTTCGTGTCAAATTCCGCGCCCAGATAGAAGCGGAACCGGTTGGTGAAGGAGTCCACCTGAAACTCCCCATCACAATCCAGCGTGTAGCTGTCGAGCTTCAGGATCTGCCCCTCCAACTGGTCCGACACCATTCGGCGCCCCGTGGCCAGATCCTCGCCGATGTTGGCCGACCAGCGGGCGAACCCCGTACGCTTGCCGCTGTGAAAAATCTCCAGGTGGGAATTGTCCGGAGAGGTCAGCAACCGTTCCGCGACGACCTCGGTGGGCACCTCGCTGCCGGGCTCGCCGTCCGTCCTGAATTCGGAGCGCCACAGCAGCGCGTTCATCGTCACGAAGAACGCCGTCACCAGAAAGAACGAGACTCGCTGTGCCATGACCGAAGCGGCGCGCTTCAACGCTCCGGCGGAATCCGCAGGACCGTCCCCACTTTCATGGTTCGGGTGTTGACGCGGGGATTGGCCTGCTGCAGGCGGGCGGAACTCACCCCGTAACGCAAGCCGATGCGATAGAGATTATCGCCTTTCTGGACGACGTGCGTGGTCGGCCGGCCCGTCGGACGCGGATCCGGTTGCGCTGGACGGGTTTCCCGGGGCGGCTCCGCCGTTCGAATCGGCGGCTCCTCCGCCGGAGGTCGGGAAGCGACGCCGCCCGTCCCGACAGCCATGCCGCCGCCGGTATTCGACGTCAACTCCGGCAGATTGACGCCGCTTTGACCGCCGCCCGCGCGCGCCAAGGCCTCCCGCAGCTTGAGATTCTCGGAACGCAGTTTGACGACTTCCTGACTGAGGCCGTCCCGCTCCTCCAGGATCTTGGCCGTGACGTCATCCACCGGAATCTGCCCGACCTCGCCCGCCAACTCCTGTTTGCAGTTCTGCACGGCGTCCTTGATGATGTTCGCGTGCTGGTCGTCCGGCCGCAGCGCCAACAGTCGTTGATAGTGGTAAATGGCGGCCGCATAATCCCGAACCTCCTCCTCCCGATCATACAGTATCCCCAGCTTCTTGTGGGCCGCCGCCGAATGAGGATTGGTCTCCAAAGCTTTCAGGAACGCCTCCACCGCGCCCTTGTAGTCCATGCTGTTCTGCCGGCTCTCGCCGCGCATGTACCACATTTCCTTCTCCTCATCCACCTTGCGGTCGTTCGGCGGACAACCCGTCCATACCAGACACGTCGCCAACGCCAGCAAACTCAGTCGAACAAGAGACATGCCCGGGAAAATACCCAATGCGTTCCGACTGCGCAACGTCCGGTTGCCTCTCGCGTGATTTTCATCGCTCGCCGCCCTCATTCCCCGCGCCGGACCAACATTCCGCCCCTGGTCTCGGTGTGCCGGTCATCCGCCACCGTGACGACCCCGTTCACCAGAACCCGCTTGAACCCGGTGGAATAGTGATGCGGGTCGGTGAACGTGGCGTTGTCCTGGACCTTGCCCGGATCGAAGATCACGATATCCGCCCAGGCTCCTTCCCGCAGAACGCCGCGATCCTTCAAGCGAAAGGTGGACGCCGGCAAGGAGGTCATGCGCCGGATGGCGTCCTCCATCCTCAAGACGCCCAATTCCCGGACGAACCGGGCCAGACAGCGGGCGGTGTTCCCGTAGCCCCGGGGGTGCGGCACACCGTGTTGCCAGCGCCGAACGCCGCTGTCCGCAGCCACCATCGTGTTCGGATGCCGCAGATAACCGATCAAATCCTGCTCATTCATGCTGTGAAACACCCCCGACGCGCCGCCGTTGGCGTTGATCTCCAGGATCATCTCAATCTGCGCGTCCCGGGAGTCCGAGCCCTTCACTTTCCGGGCCGCCTCCATCACGTTCATCCCGTTCAACGAGGTGTCAGGCCCGAATGGCACGGGATTAAGGGATGCTATCGGGCTTTCTTACGGTAGCGGTTGCGG
>CAZFLK010000128.1:0-17246 GCA_964519245.1 uncultured Verrucomicrobiota bacterium | reverse complement strand
GATTCACGCCGAATTGAAGTCCGGGGGCTACCGGACGCGCATGCTGCTTCAGGTTCACGACGAACTCGTCTTCGACCTTCTCAAAGCCGAGGCCGACACGGTGAAACCCATGATTCAGGAGAAGATGCAGAATGCCATCAAGCTGGACGTTCCCATCGTCGTCGAGATGGGCGAGGGGCGCGACTGGCTCCAGGCGCACTGAAGGCGACGCCCGTTCAGACGGACCCACCCGCGTCGAGACCGCCAAGGAATGCCGCTGCGTTTTCGCGGTGCGCCTTCAGCTTCTCCGGCTTCATTCTGTCCAGTTGCCGGGCCATCATGCCCAACCGATGCTGACTGCGAAAGAACGCCTCGTGTCGTTCAATGAACGTCCAGAACAGGCCATCCCAAGCGTCGCACCACGGACCGCGCCGGAAATCGCTCATCTTCAACACGTAGTTCGAGCCGGAGATGTATGGCTTGGTCGTGAACATCCCTCCGTCGCCGAACTGACTCATGCCATGCACATTGGGGACCATCACCCAGTCATAGGCGTCGACGAACAGCTCCATGAACCAGTCGCAGACGCGTTTCGGATGAAATCCGCAAAGGAGCATGAAGTTGCCCAGGATCATCAGCCTTTCGATGTGATGACAATAGCCGGTCTCCAAGGCGCGACGAATGCAGACATCCACCGGTTCAACCCCGGTCTCCCCACGATAGAACGCATCGGGAATGGGGCGGTCCTCGAACTCCCAGAAATTGCCATTGCGCATTGGGACCCCGAGGTAGTCGTAGGCCCCGCGCATGAACTCCCGCCAGCCGATGATCTGCCGGATAAAGCCCTCCAGGGAGTTCAGCGGAACGTCCCGCTCGGCCGCGAACTCCAGGGTCCGGTCCACGACCTGTTGCGGCGTCAGCAGCCCAATGTTCAGCATCGGCGTCAGAATGCTGTGGAAGAGCGTTCGCTCGCGCCCGCTGATGGCGTCTTCATAGGGACCAAACCTTTCCAATCGATTCTCCACGAACTCGTCCAACCACCGCGCAGCGGCGGCGTGCGTCACCGGATAGTGAAAAGACTCGATCGCGCCGTAGTCGTCCGGAAAATCTGCCTCCACAGACGCGATGACCCGCTGAACGTCCGCCGAGGCCGCCGTCTGCAGTGGCGGCGGCGCTTCCAACCCACGCTTCGGCATTGGCTTGCGGTTCTCGTCATCGAAACTCCAACGCCCCCCGGCCGGTGCGCCTGAGCCGTCCACCAGGATGCCCATCCGGCTTCGTTGCGCCTGGTAAAACCGCGCCATGAACGGTTTCTTGCCACCCTCAAAATGTTCAGCCAGAACGTCCCGGGGCGTCAGGAACATGGGCGTATCATGCCAGACCACCCGGAATCCAACCCGTTCCCTCCTTCGATCAATGCGCTTCTTCAACAGGAAATCCACCGTCTCGCACACGTGGAGTTCATCGAATCCCCCGCGCGTCAGTTCCGCGAGCGCGTCACGGATTGTCCACCCCTCCCGCCAAGGCCAATACTCCACATCATAGCCGCGGACCCTGAGCGTCTCGCCATAGCTCTGCATCGCCGCCCGCAACAGAATGAGTCGTTGCTTGTGGCAGCCGAGTCCAACGTGGGGATCGCCAAAGACCAGGCTGTCCTCGATCAGAAACACCTTCCGACCGCGCTCAATGGCCGGGTGAGGGTCAAAAAGCTGAAACGGAAAAATGAGGCTCGCCTCGCTCATCAGGCCGCCCTCCGGGCCAGGGTCACGCCCAATCCGCCATCCACTCCAATGGTTTGGCCGGTAACCCAGGACTGCTGCCGGTCCAGCAACCAGGCAATGGCCCTCGCAACTTCCTCCGGACGACCGAGTCGCCCCAAGGCATGCATGGATTCCGAGCCTCGTCTGCCCGCCTCATTGGCGGTCAACTTCTCGGTCATGGGCGTCTCCGTCAACCCCGGCGCCACGCAGTTCACCCGAATGCCGCGAGCCGCATAGGTCGCAGCAGCCGACAAGGTCAACCCGATCAACCCCGCCTTCGCCGCGGCGATCGCCTCATGATTCGAGATCCCGATGCGCGCCGCCGCGGAGGACACCAGCACAATCGAGCCTCCCGCCTTCATCATGGGCCTGACAACCGCTCTGAGAATCCCAAACGCAACCGACAAATTGTTCTCGATCGTCGCTTCAAATTCTTCCTGCCGGGTCAGGTGAGCCGGCTTGATCAGGAGCGACCCAATGCACACCGCGACGCCGTCGAAGGGCTGGTCTTCCTCGTCAAGGTTCGCGACCAGGCTTTCTACCTGCTCCCAATCACGGCAATCTGCAGAATGCGAGGCAACGCCCAGTTCCTCTGACAATTCGTCCAGTTTGCCCCGATCCCGCGCGATCAGCACAGGCTCGCAGCCGTCTTCTACCAATTGCCTGCAGAGGGCGCCGCCGATGCCGCCCGTGGCTCCGAAAACCAGGAATCTTCCGTTCATAACCAAATGCCTCACTCTGCCAACCGGCTCAGGACCAACTCGCTCGCAGCCAGGCCCGAAAGCAGGGCACCTTCCACCATGCCCTCACCGAACGCGTCACCGCACAGGACCGCGGGCGATGGGCCGTCCAACCAAAGCGCGCGCTCCGCAAGACGAGACGACGGCGCCGCATACTTCCACCAATGGACGCGTTGTTCCTCGAGCCGGACCCCCAATAATGCCTCAACGCTTTCAGCCATCAGATCGGCCACGACCTTGCGATCCTCATGTTCGTGCTCCCGGGCAAAATGCGGCGTGGACTGCGCAACGAGCGCGCCATCACCAATCTCTCCCGGCCGCAGCTTGGATTGATTGTCCGCGACCCAGGCAATCCTCTCATCGGCCAGCGTCATCCCGGAACGCCAACTCCCGATGGCGGCGCCCTTCAACTTCGCCAACAGCGCATAGCCAGGGTCGTAGTCGACACCTTCAAGTCGCAGCCGGACAACCGGGTCCATTTCATTCAATGCGGGCCGCAGAATCTCCAGCGATTGCGGCACGGGAGACGACAACGCCAAGACGCGACAAGGCAACTCCCCGCCATCGACCAGTCGAACATTCCACCCACCGTCATTCGGCAGGGCTTCCAATACCCGGGCCTCGTGGATCACACGCAGATCCCCGGCCAGCGCGCGCGCGACGGCGCTCATCCCCGGACGACCAACCCATCGTTCCTCGTCGGAGCCGGACGCGCCGCCGCCCGGCCAACGGACAACGACGCCTCCATCAATCAACGGCTGCAGCGTCTTCCTTGCCTGCGGGGATCGAATCCTGAAATACTGGGCGCCGTGATCAAACCGCTGCTCATCCCAGCGTCGGGTCGCCATACGCCCGCCAAATCCGCGGGACTTCTCCAGAACAGTGACGTCAACGCCCGCCGGCTGAAGGGCGCGCGCCAACAGGACCCCCGAGATGCCGGCCCCGACAACAATCACCTGCTCACGGTTCATGATCAATCAGCGGGCGGCATCACCCAGAAGGTCGGGCGGCCGACATTGCCATGCACTGCGCGTGACACCATGCCGAGCATCGGCCAGGAAAAGTAGAGCATCTGGCGGGAAGCATTCCATCCTGCAAAACCACTGGCTTGTGTCTCCAGCCCCACCCAACGCTGCTCGAGCGAAGGAATGGGGTGAAAGAAGGTCTCAACCCGGTCATTGCGCGCAATCTCGCCATCCTGCAGGAGCGCGCAATCGGCGGCGAACTCAGCCAATTCTTCCGCAGAACGCCCCTGCCTGATCATTTCCCGATCCATCGCGATCACCGCGTTGCGACTCGCGGTCGGGAGAACCAGCAATCCGACAAAACTCCAAAGTGTGACCAAGAGGGAGAACACCGCCACCTCACTGACGCTGCCCTCGGGCGCTCCAACAACCCAGGCAGCGAACGCAGCTCCCGCCACGTTCCAGGCAACGGCCAGAGCCAACCCTTTCCAATACAAGCCCGACTGAACTGCGTAGCGACGACGCGCCAACGCCAACTGGATCTGCCCGGCGGGCCACTCCGATCGCCACCTCCCCGGAAGATCAATTCGCTCCAACCCGGGCAGACCGGTGATTCCGCCGGCAAACCCCTCCTCCGCAGAAACCAACGTCCCAACCGACTTTGCAGGAAATGGCGATCGCTCCTCCTCGCGAACATCGCCAAGCAACTTGACCAGCGTTCGCTGCGCAACCGTCAGGAACAAAAAAGCGCCGACGATAAAAGCCGCCGCCATCGGCCAACCTCCCGACCGCAGTGAATGCAACAGCCCCCAGGCGCAGAGGAACTGAAAGGCGCCGTGCAGGACGATGCCGCGAACAAGACCAACCCCAAACACCCAACGCGACTGCGTCGGCCGACCATGCGCCAAGGGTAAGATCCTGCCGCCCACCAGGTCGAAAGCCGCCCCCAGCAGCAGAAAGAAACCTACGTAGACGCCCAGGGCTTTCAAATCCCCCAGCGGTCCATCGCTGGCAATCGTCTCCAACCAAGCGGCCACATCGAAGATCAATGCCATCGCGCAAACGGTGACGATCGCGCCAACCGACGCAATGCCCAGCCGAAGACGCGCCCGCGGATACGTTTCTTCGACAGGACGCGACAAGCCGTCGCCGGCTGACACTCCTGCGTCCAATCTGGGTTCAATGACACTCATGTGGGAAAGCTTGTCGCGATTGAACGATTGTCAATGGCTCCCGCAATTCCAAGCGGTCACGAGTTTCGCTCACATCGCCAGGCATGCCGCAGGATCAAGGCAAACGGGATCCACCAGACCACATCATTGCCCACGCAGTTCAGAGCAAACGCAGCCGGCAGCGCCCCCGTCGCCAAGGCCTGGATCATGCCGATGGGACCAAAGACCTTCCCCAGGAAACCAACCAGGACGATGGGCCAATGCCGGACCGGATCATAGGCCGCAATTCCGTACCCCACGCCGTAGACTCCCACGATCATTCCAATGCACTGCCACAGCTGCGGGTAAGTCGGTTGAGGCATGCCCACCCAATCAAAGACAGCGCTTGGAAAGAAGATGACGAACGCGCCCCAGAGGAGGTTGTAAACCGCCGCAAGCGTCAGTGCGACGTACATCCAACGGGGCGATGAATCAGCCCGCTTCATGACATTGCAGGCGTCATGGCGAGCGCCACGCCTCCCCTCAAAGTCCATGCAACCGTCCGCGCCCAGTTGGTGCGGACCAACCGGCGACACGCCATCGGGTCGAAACCGGATTCCAAGCGTCGGTGAGCGGGAACCTGCACAGCCCAGGTCATGCCCCAGATGAGCCCCACCAGAACGAGGCCGGCCCAAGCCATCCGACCACCCAGAAGGATCACAACCCAGACGGACAGCGCCAACTCCAGCGTCATGGGAAACAACAACACCCACCCAGTGCGGCGGACATGCTCTCTCTCATACGCCGCAAATGCAGTCGCGCCAACTTTCGCAAACAAGGGATAGTGCACGACCTGAACGAACCAGATCACCCCCACCATGAACAGCGTCGCCGCCAGATGTCCCAGCAGGATCAGGGTCTCGAGCTCAAGCTTCATGGGACTCGGTTTCGACTGTCGGAAGCCCCGCCAGGAACGCGTCGACGTCCCCGCCGGCCAGAAGGCCTTCCCGCCATCGGGATGGCACGGAAGACACGCCTCCCGCAGCGCCCAGCAATGCGCCAAGCGCCGCGCCACGATGACAGTTGTCCCCGCCCAGATTGGTGTTGGCGATCAGGCCCGACTCCAGGTGACCGGCATACTTCCAAGCGAGGTAGAGCGTCGCTGGGAACGCCTCCTTGATATAACAGGCCGGGCTGAAACGTTGGCCAACGACGACGCTGTTCGGTTCCCTCCCCCATTGGATCGCGTCTTTCAACTTCAACCACGCGGGAGCCCGACGCTTCATGGCTTCTGTCATGACCTCACCGTGAAGCAGATCGCAAAGCATTCGGGTCAATGTCTCCGCGGCCTGAAGCGTCTCCCGACTCCGGTGAGTCAGGCCCACGTGCTCGCGAACAAGCGGAACCGCCTCCGCCGCCTCGCCATGCGCCCAGGCGCACAGCACGGCAACCGAGGCCAAACCGCCGATGTGGATATCCTCACCGCCGCATTTCCGCGGACGAAGACCGCGCGCGTAACGCTTGAAGAACTCCCGGTGACACTCCTCAATGTAAGTGTCGTTGTGGTTTCCCGGAGTTGTCATGAACTCAATGTAGGCGTCCAGATAAGCGTCGGCGTCGTAACGGCCCGCCGACATCAACGTGCGGCCAAGCAACAGGGCCAGCTTCAGGTTCAGCGTATTCTCCCCGGCCTTGAGGAACTGATGGTAATGCACTCCCTTCCGCCCCCAATGGCGCGCCTGATCATGCAGGATCTCCCCCCGGGGATTGGTCGCTGTGTATTCGGACCGCCAAAGAATGCTGCCCGGGTGCGGATTTCTCGGGGCGACAAAATCGCGAATTTCGCCGTAATCGATATGCAACTGGGTCCGGTTGTAATACCAGTGCGCCGGCATGGCCAGCGCATCGCCGATCAAACTGCCCCACACCATTCCTGCAAGCCGGCTCCCAAGTCCCGACCCGAACGGCGCGTCAAATGTGATTGTTTCCGATGACACGGCGCGGAAGCTAGCGCCATTCAGCTTCCCGGCAACCGCCCCTGTCAAACGATGCCGCCACGGTTGACTCCCGCGACGTCTCGTCGACCTTCCCAGTGTGAAACCACTTTTCCTCACCTTCGCGATTGCCGCCCACCTGACGGCCTCCCCCGGGGCCGCCGACGAGCTCGAACTCCATCGCTTCGACGACCAGGACTCGCTCACTGGATGGCGGGCAGTCAACGACGGCGTGATGGGCGGACGTTCATCCGGCGGCCCCGCCTATTCTGCCAACGGCCTCCGCTTCTCCGGAATCCTTTCGCTCGAAAACAACGGCGGGTTCTCATCCATCCGAAAATCAGAACGCCTGGACCTTTCCAACTACGACGGCGTGCGACTCAAGGTCCGCGGTGACGGACGAACCTATCAAGTCCGCTTCAACACCGACTCCCGCTTCCGCGGTTGGCCGGTCTCCTACTCGGGTTCCTTCGAGACTCAGGCCGGTCAGTGGATTGTGGTCGACGTCCCCTTCGCCAAACTCAAACAAAGTTTTCGCGGATATAACCTCAGTCAATACCCCTTCGAGCCAAGCAAGATCCGCCTGCTGGGGATGATCCTCGCCGACAAGCAACCTGGCCCTTTCTCCCTCGAGCTCAAGTGGATCAAAGCCTATCGGCGATCCCCGCAAGAGCGATCCTCCCAACCGATCAAATCGACCGCTCCTCCGCAGAATGACTCCTCTCAGTGAGCGGGACTTAGCCGCCTCACGTCTCACGTTTCTCCAGCAAGCAAGAGGCGGCGGCGCGCCCGCTGGCCATCGCAGAATCCAGCGAGGCCAAATCGCAGTGGTCGCCGCATACGTAAACGCCCTTTCGAACCCTGGGTTTCACTGTCGAGCTCGATGGCTGAAACGGAACCGCCTGCTTGATCCGATAATGTCGCAACATGTTCCAAGCATCCACTTGTTGACCGAACCACTCCCGTAGCTGGGCCCTTGCCTCCCCTTCCAGGACTGCGACATCTGACGCACACCCATTCAATACGGTTGTCGATACCAGGGACTTCCCACGGGGCGCATAGCGGGCGGAGACTTCACTCATGACCGTCAAGTTGTTGATCGGCCCCGAGCCCTCCCCGTTCAAAGCCAGGATCGCCCCCTTGATCGGCGGCTTGGGCGCTTCGTAGTAAAGGCAGGAAACACGATTGAACTCCGGCGCCTCCAGACAGCCATCAAGCAGACGCGACGCCTCCCCCGCCTCCGTGGCGACAACGACGCTTGCGGCCGCGATGACCTCCCCGCTTTGCAGGCGGACTTCTCCCGCTCCCACACAATCGACGCGACTCCCGAGACAGATCGCGCTCTTCGGCAGCGCGTCCGCCAACTGAGCCGGGATCCGGCCCATCCCTTCCGCCGGGACTGCTATATCCCCAGCGGCGAAGCGACGCCAGACCGAGGCAAACTTGCGAGCGGTCGTCCGAAGCTCCGTTTCCAGGAAAACACCCCCGAGAAAGGGCCTCAGAAATCGCTCGATCATGGCATCGGTAAAACCCTCTTGCCGCAGCGCGCTCAGGGTGTCCTGCTCCGGCCCGGCCTCATGGCGACGCCCCCCGGTGAATCGGAGTCGTCCCACGCGCAGCTTGTCAGCCAGGGAGCCGATTGGATTGAAGACACTGAGCGCTCCAGCGAATGGCCGGCGCATGGGATCAGCGACCCGATGCCAATTCCCGGCAAATCGGACCAGGGCCCCCGGGTAGAATCTCTGCAAGCGCAGGCGATCGTAATCCAGCGTCTTTCGGGCTTCGGGGTAGGCCGTTAGCAAGACTTGGAACCCTCGATCCAAGAGAAACCCCTCGCAGGCATCCGTTCGCACCCGCCCCCCGACTCCGTCGGCGGCATCCAATACAAGAATATCGCGCCCCGCCTCATGCAGCGCCCGCGCGCAACTCAGGCCGGCAACACCCGCGCCGACGATGACAACGTCATGAGATCGCTTCATCCAATCCCTCCCCGCGAAACAAGAGCTCGCACATGACCTTGAAACGCGCGCACAGCAACGCGCTTGCTCATTGGATCAAGGCCAACGCCAATGACATCGCCAGCATACAAACCGCGGGGGCGGACTTGCGGGCGGGATCCTTGACCCGGACATGCATCACCAAGGCGCCGACCATCAGCGCCGCCAGCCCGCCGCCGCCGATGGGCCTCGCCGCCGGAAACCAAATCGCCGCAATCAGCAGCCCCGCCAAACCAAGCTTGAGCCCCCCAACCACATAAAGAATCCAGTCCGGCAAACCATACACCGCGAACTCCTCCTTCATGCTCTTCGCGTCGCCGCCGCGCCAACTCGTCGGCTGACGAAAACGCAATACCCAGACGTTGAATATGCCCAGGGCGACCACAACCGAGAGGATGGTGAGGATGTTTTCCATGATGGCGAGCTTCGCGACTGATCTGCCCCGGATCAAGGCTTACCCTGTAACGCCTCGTTGATCGCCTGCAACAACTTCTTGCTGGAAGGCTTCGTGCTGGAGCCAAACCGAGCGACCAGCTTACCCTCGCGATCCACGAGGAACTTGTTGAAGTTCCAGGAAACCTTGCCGGGAAGGGGCGAACCTTCACCGGTTAGGGCTTTGAAGAGAGGATGCTGTCCGGGGCCCTTCACGTCCAACTTGGCAAACATGGGGAAGGATACGCCATACCGCTCGCTACAGAATGCCTTGATATCCTCGTTGCTGCCCGGTTCCTGGCCAAAGAACTGATTGCACGGAAACCCCGCGATCACCAGTCCCTCTCCCTTGTGCTGCTGATAAAGTTTCTCGAGCCCCTCATACTGGGACGTGTAGCCACATTTCGAGGCCACGTTGACGATCAGGATCGCCTTCCCCTTGAACTCGCCCAGCATCCGCTCCTTGCCATCGATGTCCTTCACTGGAATCTCCGATAATGGCGTTTCCGCCGGCGCAGCAGAAACCCAGATCAACCCGGCGAACAACGCAAGCGCCCACTTCGGGGCGGCTTTCTTTCCTGATATCTGTTTTGTCATTGCGGCCCAACCTGCCCTCGGTTTGCCCCTTGTCAACCGACGCCCCGGTCATCGCAGCCCTCTGGGGACAGTTCGCCACACCCTCATTCGACAGGAGGGGGAGCCCCCCTCACGAGCCGGCCCTTGCATCTCCCTTGTCTACTTGCTTTGACCGTTGTCAATTGGAACGCCCGCGCTAAATTCATTGCCCATCATGCAAGCCCCTCCGGACTTTGATCGCTACCTCGGCGCCATGTTCGGGCTCGCTGTCGGCGACGCCCTCGGCACGACCCTCGAGTTCAAATCGCCCGGAACCTTCGACCCCATCGACGACATGGTCGGCGGGGGACCTTTCCGTCTGCGCCCCGGCGAGTGGACCGACGACACCTCCATGGCCATGTGCCTCGCTGAAAGTCTGCTGGCCCGCCAAGGTTTCGACGAGGTGGATCAAATGGACCGCTATCGCCAGTGGTATCGCGCCGGTTACTGGTCCTGCCGCGATGAGTGCTTCGACATCGGCGCCACCGTTCGCGCCGCCGTCGAACTCTACGAGCAGACCCACCACGGCTACTGCGGTTCGACTGATGAACGCAGCGCCGGGAACGGCTCCCTGATGCGCCTCGCGCCCATCCCACTCTACTTCGCCCGCAGCCCCAAGGAAGCAATCGATCGCGCCCGGGACAGCTCCCGGACCACCCACGGCGTCGACCCTTGCCTCGACGCCTGCCGCTATTACGCAAGCCTGATTCTCGGCGCGCTCCACGAGACGGACAAGGACACCCTCCTTTCGGATAACTACTCGATGGTGGCGGGGCTTTGGGAGCGCGAGCCCCTCTGCGAGCCGATTGCCACGATCGCGGGCGGCTCTTTCAAACGCCGGCAACCGCCCGAAATCAGGGGTTCTGGCTACGTGGTGGAATCCCTGGAAGCCGCGCTATGGGCGTTCCACCATACCGACAACTTCCGGGACGGCGCTTTGAAGGCGGTCAACCTGGGCGACGACGCCGACACCACCGGCGCGATCTACGGCCAGCTCGCAGGCGCCTACTACGGCTACTTTGAGATTCCGGA
Organism: uncultured Verrucomicrobiota bacterium; assembly: GCA_964519245.1. Lineage (GTDB taxonomy): Bacteria > Verrucomicrobiota > Verrucomicrobiia > Limisphaerales > JAYPEY01 > JAYPEY01. Next base: position 6,581 of record CAZFLK010000128.1, on the reverse strand, counting down.
CGAGTGGTCCTCCATCATTGCCTGGGAGAAACAGATTCGCCGCCTGACCCAACACCTTTACAAGGCGGCGGTCATCCGTGAACCCTGAGATCGTCTCACGCTCAGATCCGACAGGCCTGAACCCCCTCGTCTGCAAACCGCTTCATGTCAGGCCGGGCCGCAATGGTCTGGTGAAAATAACTCTTCGCCACCTTGCCCTGGTTCACCAGAAAGGCGCCAGGCATGCGCAGGGTGTCGCCGCGTGGAACTCCCAACCCGTGACCCAGAATCGACTTCACCCCGCGAAACCAGACAGAAGGACTTAGAATCTCCCGCAAACCCGCGCGATCCAATCCGAACGCCTCATACAGCGCCCCGTCCGGGTCGCTGATACGGTCCACATCACCCATGCCGAACTTCTCAAAGAAAAGTTTTGCAAGATCCTCCGTGGCAAGATGAACGAACACGATTCGGCAACCTCCGGCCTGAATGTCTGCCCGTTGGGCAGCGGCGTCACGCACCGCCTCACGACAAAACGTTCAACCAAAGTGCCGCAGAAAAATCACCAGCAACGGCGACTCGTGCGAAACATCCCACAGCGACTTGCCATGCTGACTCACCGCCTCGCGCATTGAACGCTCGAGGTCCGCTTTCTGCTGCTCTGTCCGGCTTTTTCTCACCACCCGGACTCTAGTCTCTTTGCCAGAATTCGCAACACACGTCCGCTACATCCTTCGTCTCATGCCCCAGCTCCACCTTCTCACGAAGGCGGATACCTCCACATCACACGTAGCCGCGCTCGTGAGAGCGTGGACGACACACGTCCGCTAAATCCTCCGTCTCATGCCACAGCTCCACCTTCTCACGAAGGCGGCTACCTCCACATCACACGTAGCCGCGCTCGTATGAGCGTGGACGACACACGTCCGCTACACCCTTCCCCTCATGCCCCAGCTCCACCTTCTCACGAAGGCGGCTACCTCCACGCAAGTGCGGGTTCGACTTGCCGTCGTTCTTTCACTACAACCCCCGATCGCGTTCGCATGAGGAACTACGCCCAATTCATTCGAGACAACCGTAGGCTGCTCGCCTTCGGCATGTTCATGACGTTCTTCTCGAGCTTCGGACAGACCTTCCTGATCTCCTTGTTCGTGCCCAGCTTCGACAAGGGGCTGGGACTCTCTGCCGCGGAGTTCGGCGGCTTGTATTCCCTGGCAACCCTGTGCAGCGCCGGAGCCTTGCCCTTTGTCGGACGCTGGATCGACGACGTTCCCGTCCGTCGCTATGCGCTCGGCGTTGCCATCGGCGTGGGCCTGGGTTGCCTGGCCATGTCGGCAATCCAGACTTGGTGGCAACTCTTCGCCTGCCTGCTCCTCCTGCGATTGTCGGGACAGGGACTCTGCGGCCACACAGCCTCAACCACCATGGCGCGAAACTTCTCGGTCAATCGAGGCAAGGCGCTAAGCGTTTCCAGCACAGGCTTCGCCATCGGCGAAGGCGCGCTTCCGGCGATCGTTGTCACCCTGATTGCCGCCGTCGGTTGGCGATCCGTCTGGACGATCCAGGCCGCCTGCGTCGCTCTGATTCTTGTCCCCGCCATTATCGCCCTACTGCGCCATTCAGATGTCGACAACCACCCTCGACAGTCCAAGGCGGGCGATGCCAGCGATGCTGCCGAGAAGGAATGGACGCGCGGTCACGTGCTGCGCGACCCGCGATTCTACCTCCTGCTCCCCTCGATCCTGGTCCTGCCCATCGCCGTGACCGGCCTGATCATTCACCAGGCCAGCCTCGCCGAGTTCAAGGGCTGGACACTGGAGACAATGGCCTTCGGCTTCGTCGGCTTCGCCATTGCGCGCATCCTCTCCTCGCTCGCCATCGGCCCGGCCATCGACCGCTATGGCGCCGCGCGAATCTTTCCCTTCCTGACACTGCCCATGGCCCTCGGCATGGGCGTTCTGTTGATCTCCGACCACGTCATCGCGGCCGGGATCTACCTGGCGTTGACGGGGCTTTGCCTCGGTATGAAAGGAAGCGCCACCTCGTCCTTGTGGGCCGAGCTCTACGGCGTTCGCCACCTCGGTGCCATCAAGAGCCTGGGCGGCAGCCTGGCGGTATTCGGCACCTCGCTCAGCCCCGCTTCCTTTGGTTGGCTGCTGGATCGCGGCCTCGGTTTCCCGGCCTTGTTGGTTGGCAACATCGCCCTGATCGCCATCGCCTGTGTCATGAGCTGGCTGGTTTGCCGGACGCTCGAAAGGGGTCATCCGTAGCGGGCCTGCCGAGCCGTAGCCCAGCGTCCGATTCGGACCCCAGTCACGCCTTCGCTCCATGCTGCTTCGTCTCCACAGCCTTCAGCCGCCATGGCATTCCGGGCGAAACGAGGAAGCTAAGTTCAGCGCTCGCATCTTGCCCCCTCTCCCAGGAGCCGTGATCCAATTGGCGCTGGCGGCTTTGGCCCGGGTCGACCATCGAGAACGAAGAGCTCTTGCATTCCAAGAAAGAGCGACGCTATTAAGGCGATGACCCCTGTCGTGGACAACTTGTCGTTCAGAATGATCGTTTTGCTATGCGCGATCTCCTTTCTGATCTACTCGATCAACTGCCTTGTTTCAGCGCACATGAAACGGGAGTTCGCCCGCTACGGCATGGAACGTTACCGCCGGTTGACCGGGCTTACCCAATTCCTCGCTGTCGTCGGACTATCTGGAGGGCTCATTTTTCCATTGGCCGGGGCCGCAGCGGCGGCAGGACTGACAACCCAAATGCTTCTGGCCTTGGTCGTTCGCCGCAGAATCAACGACGGTGTGCGTGAATGTTTACCCGCGTTTATCTTTGGCGCCGTAAACGCATGGTTGCTGACTGGATTCCTCAGCGCCGTCTGAGTCCTCGGCGCGGGGTGAACGCCGCCACGCCCACTGAAATCCCGCTTTCATAGGCGATCATTCATCGTACTTGTCGTTCGCGAACTGCCGGATTCAGCCCGTTTGATGTTCTATTCGCGACATTTCAGGAAGAAATGTTCACCTGGCACCTGGAAGCGCTTGCATTTCATTCGATCGGGCGGCAAACCGGCTTTGTTTCGGAGTCATTCCCCCAATTCTTTTCAGGATCACCGCCCATGTCAGAACTGCAACGACAACTCAAAGAACGATTCGGCTTCGACGGCTTTCGCGAAGGGCAGGAAGCCGCGATCTCGCGCCTGCTGGAGGGCAGGTCGGTGTTGGCGATTTTTCCGACCGGCGGCGGCAAGAGTCTCTGCTACCAGTTGCCCGCGCTGATGCTCGACGGCTTGACGGTCGTGATCTCCCCGTTGATCGCGCTGATGAAGGACCAACTGGATTTTCTCATCGCCAAGGGCGCGCCCGCAGCCCGGCTGGATTCCACCTTGACCAAGGAGGAAAACCGCGCGCTGTTCGATGATCTCTACGCGGGCAATCTGAAGCTGCTCTATATCTCGCCCGAGCGACTGGGCAACGAACGCTTCCTGCGGGCGATCGGACGCCAGCGGATTTCACTGCTCGCGATCGATGAAGCCCATTGCATCAGTGAATGGGGACACAACTTCCGGCCAGACTATCTCAAGATCGCGCAGTTGGCGAAGGACCTGAATGTGGAACGGACGCTGGCCCTGACCGCGACCGCGACTCCGGCGGTCGCGAAGGATGTGCGCGCCGCGTTCGATATCGCCGCCGACGACGAAGTGCATACCGGCTTCTATCGGTCGAACCTGGAACTGAGCGTCATCCCCGGCTCGGGACGCGACCGCAATCAGCTCCTGCTCGAGCGGATTCGCGAACGACCGCCCGGCTCGACGATTGTCTACGTCACGCTGCAGCGAACAGCCGAGGAGGCGGCCGCGTATCTCTCCGCCAAGGGGCTCAAGGCGACCGCCTATCACGCCGGCCTGAAGAGCGAGGATCGCACGGCGATTCAGGACGCCTTCATGAGTTCGCCGGATGCGATCATTGTCGCCACCATTGCCTTCGGCATGGGCGTCGACAAGTCGGATATACGTTATGTCTATCACTACAACCTGCCCAAGGGGTTGGAGAGCTACTCCCAGGAAATCGGTCGCGCGGGCCGGGATGGGGAACCCTCCGTGTGCGAGATGCTCGCCTCGGCGGACGACGTCGTCACATTGGAGAACTTCAGCTATGGCGACACGCCCGAACCCGGGACAGTCGAAGAATTCACACGGCGCATTTTCGAGGCGGGAGAGGTGTTCGATGTTTCGGAATACGAATTGTCCGGCCAGTTCGATGTGCGGCCGCTAGTGGTGAAGACATTGCTCACCTACCTCGAACTGGAAGGCTGCCTCGCCTCCACCGGCCCCTTCTACAGCGAGTACAAGTTCCAGCCCCAATGCCCTTCCTCGGAGATGTTTGCCCGGGTCAGCGGCGAAAAGGCCGAGTTCCTGAGAAGCGTGTTCCGACATGCCCGAAAAGGAACCAAATGGCTGACGCTGGACACGACGCAGGTGAGCCAGACCATCGGGCAACCCCGGGACCGCATCGTGGCCGCGCTGGGCTATCTCGAAGAGAAGGGCGATTTGATCCTGCAGGTCGCAGGCGTGCGCCAGGGCTATCGCCGACTGCGGATCCCGGAGGACATGACCGCCTTCGTCGCCTCGCTGAACGCCCGCTTTCAGAAGCGCGAAAGCAACGACATCGAACGCATCCAAGGGGTTCTGGAACTCGCGCGGCACGACGGGTGCCTCACCCGGCATCTCCTCGGCTACTTCGGCGAGGAGCGCGACGACTGCGGGCATTGTTGCCGCTGCCTGGGGGAGAAGGCTTCTCCACTTGGCGACGCGGAGCCACGGACCTTCACCCGGCAGGACGAAGAACGGGTGCGCGCTCTGACCTCCGAGGGCCACGAGTCGATCCGAACCGCCCGGCAGCTCACCCGCTTTCTCTGCGGCATCACCAGCCCGGCGACAACCCGCGCCAAGCTGCGGCAGAAAACAAATCTCTTCGGCGCCTACGATTCCCTGCCCTTCGCGACCACCCTGGAGTTCGTGGCGGGTTTGGCGGGGGAGTTCAACTAACCCTCGTTCACTGAGCAAGGAGAAGACGTCGCAGCACGGCCGGCATCGCGCCATCGGGATCATCCGAAGAAACAGGCTACGGTGTCAGAAGTGACGTTTTACGAAGGCATGCCCCGACCCTGACTTGAGGTATTTCTCAAAGGCTCTGGCTTTGGCGAGGGATTCGAACGCGATGTAGAGTTCGATCTTCCAAGGACGCCCCTTCGCGGTCGATGGGTTCTTTCCGGCGTTGTGCGCGGCAAGCCGGGACTTGAGATCGGACGTGGAGCCAATGTAGCGCATCTCAGGGTGATTCACACTGCGGAGGATGTAGGCGTAGTGCATGAGATTCGTTTGTTTTGGTGATTCATCCCCTCTTCGCCCTTTCTTTACCAAGGATTCGGAAGACGAGCCCGCGTTTCTCCCGGCGATTCATCCTTGATGACAAGTTGCAGATGGCTCGCCATCCGTAGCTCGTCGCGTGAAATGCCCCCTTCGTTCTGCGAACTACGGAGGGCATCCTTCGCTCGCCCATCGACTGGCGTCGATTGGCGAGGCCTTGTTTGTTGTAGCGATTTGGCCTTGCAGGCAGATGGCTCGCCATCCGTAGCTCGTTTCGTCAATTGCCCCCCTTCGCCGAGGCTTCGGAGGGCATCCTTCGCTCGCCCATCGACTGGCGTCGATTGGCGAGCGAAGGATGGTGGAGGCGGCGGGAGTCGAAATCAAACGAGGTCAGGAATTTTTTCGACGCATTATACGCGGTCGTGCGCGATCCTGTTGTGTGTGATGGTGTTATGCTGAACGACCGTTTTCGAAGTCTGGATCGGGTCTCGCACGATCATGCACGAAATGACGTTTCGAGTGTCCCGTCCTGTCCCGTATTCGAAGGGGGCGGGGGGCTCGCAAATAACGGGAGGAAGATCATTTTCCGCCTTCCTGCCAGGTGGGAAGGAAGGCGCATCCTCCTCACGTTGGGGCGCAAACACCCCAAACGGCTGAAACGCGAATTGGGGAATACCGACGCTCAGAGTGAATGTCCATGGCTTGCCCCGAGCGAGCACGTGGGGTCCTCGCCTATATTTCTTATGGTATATGCGCCGCCCTCGGGGCATTTCGGCTCCGCCTTGATATACTTAGAGCGTCCATAGAGGTCGGATTTAGTCGGCATGTCCACCGCGTTCTTCCTGTTGTCGAGGGCCCATTGCTGTTTGGCTCCGTCAATATGTTTAAGGTGCATGATACAGGTATTCTTGGCGGACATTCCACCCTCTGAGGACAAGGCGGACTCGGCCATTCCCTCGAACAAGGCCCCCACTGCGCCCTCGGCTTCCTCAGACTCGAACAGATCTTCCAAGAGTGGCTCAAACAGAGCCTCGGACACTTTCATTGACTCCTTCGTGATGAAGCTCTGCTGGTCGATGTAGGCCTCGCCTTCGGGAGTTTTGAAGAACGCGATGAGATCGGGTGTTTGCTCGGCTGTAAACGCCGCCGAATAGATTCTTCCGAGATCGGATTTCATTTCAGGTCCCGTCATGGCTTTCCGCAGGAACGTCTGCATTCTTTCTCGTGCCGCTTG
>CAZFLK010000127.1:0-17299 GCA_964519245.1 uncultured Verrucomicrobiota bacterium | reverse complement strand
GGACTTGGTGGCGATTCCGTCCGTTGTCGAAGGCTTGTCCAACGCCATGTTGGAAGGGATGGCCACCGCCACGCCGGCTCTTTGCAACTCCGTGGTCTGTGGCGTCGAGGACGTTCTCAATCATGGCGAGAACGGGCTCATGGCGGATGTCTGCGAACTGGACGATCTCATCCGACGCCTCGAATCGGCCATTTCCGATCGTGAGCGTTTGGACCGGATGGGCGTCGCGGCGCGGAAGACGATTGAGGAGGAGTTCTCGATCGGCTCGATGACCCGGAAGTATGCGGAGATCTATGCGGATCTTGGCGGGCGCGGGTGACGGATCCGCGAGGACTTGAAACCTGCCTTGCCGGCGTCAGGGTTTGACGCCGCGTCCCTGGATGCCATTGTAACCGGGGCGGACATCGAGGTCCTTCAAACCCGCTTCCTGAAACCACGCCTCGATGGTCTCCCGCGTCTGAGGGAAGTCGTACGCGGGGGCCAGCTTGTCGAAAATATCGAGGATGGCCCACTCCCGCTGCATGGCCTCGGAGAGGTCGAATTCATCGCGGTAGTCGGCCAGCAGCAGACGCCAATTGATGTAGGCCCCCTTCGGCAGCTTGTGAATGTGCCTGGTCAGCGGCCACATCAACTTCACGTAGAATTTGCAGAGTCGGTAGAGGGTCGGCGGGTGCATCCTCTTCGTGATCGGGCGGAACCAATACTTGGTCGCCAGCAGCTTTCGAATGCCGGTGGGCATGATGTAGTTGTCGGCAACGACGCTGCCGCCGGACTTGACGTATTTGGGCAGTTCGCAGAGAGATCTCTTCGGCTCGGGCGTATGTTGCAAGACGCCGAAGCAGTAGATGCGGTCGGCGGCATTGTGCTTGAAGGGCATCTTGTAGAGGTCGCCCTGGACGATCAGGACGTTTTCCTTGTCGCCGTTCGAGGCATGGTTCGCCTCGACGGCATAGCTGTAATCCAGGGAAAGCACGGTTGCCCCGGTCGAGGCGGCCTGCTCGGTGAACCTTCCCGAGCCGCCGCCGACTTCCACGATCACCTCGCCCTTGAGGTCGCGGGGCCAGCCGGTCTCCTCGAAGAACCGTTTCTCGGAAATGTTGCAACCGCTGTGACTGTCGTATTGCGTGCGCGCGTGCTCATTCCATTCCAGCCCGAAACCCGAGGCGTAGTTCTCAACGGGAACGAAGCGGGGGATGGAGGAAAGGATCGGGTACTCCTTGCGGCACTCGGATTTCGAGCAGCGGAGGACGCCCTCCTGGATGCGCGATTCGTCGCGTTTGGCGGCTTCCTTCAGTTCGAGACCGGATTGGCATTCCGGACAGACAAGGTGTTGGAGGTGTGATTCACGCATGGTGTGGCGTCAGTCGGGGGACGCTAGGGCGAACGCCTTCAACCGTCAATCCCTTCGCGGGAAAGCCCGGCGTTGCGCTCGGCATCGAATGGCAAAATGCTTGACGCTGTTGAAGGCCGGTCAACAGACTGTCGGATGGTTGGCGGCGTCTTTGCTCGACTGCGGAATGTCGCGGGCTGGAGGCCGCGGCCCAGCTTCGTCGCTGTCAAAGTCCGAGCCAACCTCACCAAGCATGTGCGCCATTTGTGGAATCATCCGCTTTGATCGAACGCCGGTCGATGCCGGCGCGCTGCGGCGAATGCGCGACCTGATGGTCAACCGCGGGCCTGACTGCGCGGGAGAACGTGTCAGTGGGCACGTTGGGCTCGGGTTTCGGCGCCTGCGGATCATCGACCTGAGTGAGAACGGCAATCAGCCGATGCCGAACGAGGATGAGACCTTGTGGTGTGTTTTCAACGGGGAGATCTATAACTTTCGGGAACTGCGGCGGGAACTGGAGGAGCGCGGACATGTCTTCCGATCCAAGACGGATTCCGAGACGATCATTCATGGTTACGAGGAATGGGGAGAGCGCGTCGTTGAGAAGCTGGACGGCATGTTTGCCCTGGGGGTCTGGAGCGATGTCAGGCAGGAGTTGTTTTTGGCGCGGGACCGGTTTGGGAAAAAGCCGTTGTTTTATCGGCGTGACGCGGGGGGGATCGCGTTCGCGTCGGACATCAAGGCCATCTGGTCCTTGGAGCCCTCCGGGTTGGAGGTGAATCCGAGGGGGGTTGATCATTATTTGCATCATCTCTCGCCAACGCAGGAAGTCTGTATTTTCGACGGGGTGGAGAAGGCTCCCCCGGGCTCCTGGTTGAAGCTGTCGGAATCCGGCGTGGAGGTGCGGCGATACTGGAAGCCGCCCTTTGCTCCCAAGCGCAAGTTTCGCGAAGAGGAGGCGGTCGATGCCATCGAGGAAACCCTGCGCCGGGCCGTCCGGAAGAGATTGGTAAGCGATGTTCCTCTGGGCGCTTTCCTCAGCGGCGGCATTGACTCGAGCCTGGTCGTGGCGTTGATGAGTCAGGAGATGGGCGGCGGCTGCAAGACCTTCTCAATCGGCTTCGAACATCAGGAATTCTCGGAGGCGGAGTATGCCCGGGCCGTGGCGGAACGGTATCAGACCGATCACCATGAGCGCGTTCTCGAGCCTGAGGTCTTGAAGAGTCTGCCTTCGTTGGTGTGGGAGTATGGGGAGCCCTTCGCCGATTCATCGGCCTTGCCGACCGGTTACGTTTCCCAGGTCTCGAGAGAAAAGGTCACGGTTGCGCTGACGGGAGATGGGGGCGATGAAATGTTCGGTGGATATGATATTGCCCGTGTCTCGCGGTATTCCGCCATGGCCCGCAAGTTTCTGCCCCGGGGGCTCAGGCGGTCTCTCGAGACGATGCTCCTGCCTGAGGATCGGCTTCCGACGGATGGGGGGCTGATGCAGAAACTGCGAACGCTGCTCGTTCATGGAAGCGATGATCCCGCCATCCGGCATCTCTATACCCAGGCCTGGACACCTCCGGACAAGCGGCTGCTCTACACCCCAGGCTTTGTAAAGTCACTGGGAGGGCAGATGGCCCACCAGATCTACGAATCGTGGACGGACGAAATCAAGGGGCTGGATCTGATCGACCAGAACCTGTTCCTGACGATTGTCGGTCGACTGAGAAACGACTACCTGATCAAGATCGACGTGGCCTCGATGAAACACTCGTTGGAGCTCCGGAGTCCGTTCCTGGACGCGGAGGTCGCGGCCTTGGCGGGGTCGATCGAATCGGGTTTGAAGGTTCGTGGCGGGGTGCAGAAATACCTTTTGAAACGATTGGCGGAACGCCATCTGCCTCACGATCTCATCTATCGGCCGAAGCGGGGATTCTCATTGCCGTTGAAGCACTGGCTGCGGAATGAGTTCACGTCGGCGGTGAATGAATACGTGTTGGAAGGCAATGTGGCCGCGAAGGGTTGGTTTGACCGAGGCCGGATCCAGGCGGTGGTGCAGGAACACCGGGACGGAGTCCGGGACCACACGCATCGAATCTGGAGTCTTCTCTGGCTGGAGATCTGGGACCGGCTGTTCGTCGAGCGCACCTTGCAGCCAACGGACACGTTGTAGGCTGGGGGGCTGGCTACGACCTGCCGGCTGACGCGATCACCACTTCGATTCCCTTTGCGCGCAAGGCATCGATCAAATCCGCGTCGGCGCCGTTGTTGGTGACAATGACGTCGATGTCATCCAGGGCGCAGAGCGTGGTCAGGGATTGGCGGCCGAACTTGGTGGAATCCAGACAGAAGATCACTTTGCGCGCGGCCTTCATCATCGCCTTCTGAATGTCGATCAGCAGCACGTGGGAATTGCTGACCCCCTCGGGGGTGATGCCGCCCGAGCTCATGATGGCCACGTCCGCTTGCATTTTGACGAAGGCGTCCACGGCCAGGGGGCCGACCAGGACACCGAGGCGGGGGTAGATCACGCCGCCGGACAGGACCACCTCGACCTGCTGGTGCGAGGCGTAGAGATTCGCCACGGGCAGGGAGTTGGTGATGATGTGAGGCGTCTTGGGCTCCAGGTACTTGGCCACGTGGAAGACCGTCGTTCCACCATCCATGATGACCGTTTGATTGGTCTCGGTCAGTTTGGCGCAGGCCTGCCCGATCAACTCCTTCTCGGAGAGTTGACGCTCATCGCGATTCGAGAACACGAACTCGTCGGAGTCCGGCGCCACCAACCGTGCGCCGCCGTGGGTGCGGCGGACGGACCCCGTGGACTCCAAGGCCGTAAGGTCGCGTCGAATCGTCGACGCAGAGACATCCAACTGCTCCGACAATTCATCCAACGAGGCAAACTCCACCTTGCGCAGGTGATCTTCGATTCTCTTTTGACGCTCTTCGGCAGTCATGGTGACAGTTGTGTGACAGGTTTTGGTAATTTTTGCAAGAATCTGGTTGACGGATTTTGAAAATTTTTGGAACTATACGCTTAACACCGATTTCCATGTCGACGAATAACGCTATTCCTCACCGAGCCGCGATCGAACATTTGGTTCGCAAGGCGGTGTATGAACGCATGGGGCGTCCCGCTCCGAGAAGCGCCGGCGCGCCGAACCCGCTGTTGGTGAACGTGAGCGCCCGGCACTGCCATCTGACTCCGGAGGCGGTCGAGGCCTTGTTTGGCAAGGGGCATGAGTTGACGCCGATGAAATGGCTTTACCAGGAAGGGCATTATGCGGCGAAGGAAACCGTGACCTTGGTGGGGCCGCGCAAGCGTGTGATCGGCAACCTCCGCATCCTGGGGCCTTGCCGGCCGTTGAACCAGGTGGAGTTGGCGTACACTGATTCCGTGGCGCTTGGCTTTGACATTCCGTTGCGCTCGTCAGGAGACACCGATGGCACACCGGGATGCATGCTGATGGGCCCCAATGGCTTCTTCGAAATGGATTCCGGCGTGATTCGGGCCGCCCGCCACGTGCACATGCACCCGGACGACGCTGACTACTACGGTGTGCAGGACAAGGACATGATGAAGCTGCGGGTCGGGGGGGCTTGCGGCGTCATCTTCGACGAACTGCTGGTGCGCATGGACGAGAAGGTCAAGCTGGAGGTTCATATCGATACGGACGAGGGCAACGCCTGCAACTTGAAACCGGACACCTTCTGCGAACTTATCAAATAGGAAACTTAACCACTTAACCCCGAACAACAGACAAACAAATGAGCGAAGCATTAGGAATGATCGAGACCAAGGGGTACGTTGGCAGCGTTGAAGCCAGCGACGCCATGGTCAAAGCGGCCAATGTCAATCTGACCAAGTCGGTCCCGATTGGCGGCGGATTCATCACCGTCCTGGTCAAGGGCGACGTTGGCAGCGTCAAGGCGGCTGTGGACGCCGGTTCCGCGGCGGCGGACAAGGTTGGCGAACTCGTCAGTTCGCACATCATCGCGCGTCCGCACGAGGATCTGCTCAAGGTATTTTTGGACGCGCCCAAGGCCCGCGGCAAGTAAGGCGAATTGTTCTAGGCAAACCGAATTTCAACACTCGACTCCTGAAATACTATGGCTCAAGAAGCATTGGGAATGATTGAAACGAAGGGATTTTGCGCGTTGCTCGAAGCGTGTGACGCGGCCCTCAAGTCAGCCAACGTCACTTTGACTGGCTGGGAAAAGATTGGCAGCGGTCTGGTCACCGGTTTTTTCCGCGGCGATGTCGCGGCGGTGAAGGCGGCGGTTGACGCCGGCGCCGACGCCGCCTCGCAGGTCGGCGAAGTAGTCAGCGTGCAGGTGATCCCGCGTCCGCACGAGGAATTGGTCGGACTCGGCAAGTGGCTGGCCTGAATTCAGAATGGGGACGGCGGAGTGCGGAATGGGTTCCGCGCGCTGCGTTCAATCTGAATTCACGCCGCAGTCCGCGCCGCAGCGGTTCCGCAATCCAAACCTCGAATCCCGCACTGTGAAGATTCTCATCGCCAACATCGGCTCGACGTCGCTGAAGTATCGACTGTTCGACTTCAGCGGCGGCGGCGCGGAGATGCTGACCAAAGGCGGTTTCGAGCGCGTGACGGATTACGCCGCGACGATCGAGGAATGCCTCGCCTCCCTCAAGGAGGGCGGCTTCATTGCAGGCGAGCAGGATCTGGCCGCGGTTGGCTTCAAGACCGTCCTGGCCAAGGATGTCAGTGGCTGCGTCGAGTTGAATGATGACGTGTTGGCGGCGATGGAGGCCTACAACGACGTCGCTCCCGCGCACAATCCACCTTATATAGGCGGCATTCGGCAGTTTCGCGACAAGATGCCGAACACGCCGATGGTCGGTCTGTTCGAGACGGCGTTCTATCAGTTCAGCGCGCCGGCGTCGCAACGCTATGCCGTGCCGCAGGAATGGTTCGAACTCGGCGTGCGCCGGCTGGGTTTCCACGGAGCCAGTCACAAGTTCATTGCGGAACGCTCGGCGGAACTGCTCGGGCGGGAAGACGTGGCGGAGCGAGCTCGGCGGCTCTATGTGGATGGCGGCGCCACGCCGGTCAACGGCCCGACCCTGCGCGTCGTTTCTTGTCACCTGGGTGGAAGCTCATCCATCACCGGCATTCGGAACGGCGCCGCAATCGGCAACAGCATGGGGCTGAGTCCCCAGTCGGGACTGCCCATGAACAATCGCGTTGGCGACCTGGATTCCATGGCGATCCCGTTTGTGATGAAGCAGCTCGGCATCAGCGCGGATGAAGCGGTGGAGCAAATGTGTTCCGAAGGCGGGTTGAAGGGGATTTCCGGCGTGAGCAATGATTTGCGGGACATCGCGGAAGCGGCCGAGGAAGGTAATGATCGAGCCCGGTTGGCCCTGGATTGCCTGGCGCATTCGGCGCGTCATTGGATTGGCGCCTATCATCTGGATTTGAACGGGCTTGACGCCCTTGTTTTTACCGCCGGGATTGGCGAGAACCGCGCGGCCATTCGCACAGCCATTTGCGCGAACCTGGAGAACCTAGGCATCGAACTAGACGCGTCGGCGAACGACGCGACCCAGGCGACCGAGGCTGTCATCAGCAAGGCGGACTCCAAGGTCAAGGTGATGGTCATTCCCACGAATGAGGAACTGGTTGTCGCCCTCGAAGTGCAACGATTCCTGGAAAACAGATAGAACGACTTTCAACAAGAAGACACTCTCAAACCTCAACGCAAAAAGTTATGGCACAACAAGCAATTGGATTCATTGAAACGAAGGGCCTGGTTTCGTTGGTCGAAGCGACCGATGCGATGCTCAAGGCGGCGAACGTCGAACTGGCCGGCCCGATGAAGCAGGTCGGCAGCGCGCTCGTCACGGCGGTCGTCAAGGGCGATGTCGCCGCGGTCAAGGCCGCAACCGACGCCGGGGCCTCCGCGGCCGAGCAGGTTGGCGGCGAAGTGGTCAGCGTGCACGTCATTGCGCGTCCGCACAACGACACGGACAAGGTTCTGCCCGGAGCGAAGTGATCTGGACGCTGGTCGTCGTGGGGGGATCCGCCCCCGCGTCGGCCGCGCGCGCTCCGCTGAACCGCCCCGAACTGCCAACGTCATGTTCCTCGCGAAAGTCGAAGGTTCCATCGTCGCGACCAAGAAGGACGCCGCGATGGCTGGCCGCAAGCTGCTGCTGTTGCGCCCGCAGTTGGTCGACGACAAAGACCCGACGAAGTTTCGCCCGGGCGCGAACACCATCGTCGCGGTCGACAGCGTCGGGGCTGGCGAGGGGGAGATGGTCCTGTTCTGCCAAGGCAGTTCCGCTCGCCTGGCGCCCAACCTGAAGTCCGCGCCGGTCGATGCCGTGATCATCGGCATCGTCGACACCGTGGACGTGTTCGGGAAGAAGATCTACGACGGAAATAGCTGAGCAGCGCTGAGCTCCAAAGGCGGCGCACTGTCGGCGACGCCAGCAGAAAAGACTGGTCAAAGCGGCTGCGAACGACGCGCGAAGCGCTCCGGCCGACCAGCGGGAAACATTAAATCAAACACGCATTACGGATTTCACCATGGCTGAACTCAACGAAGCATTGATCAAGGACGTCGTCGCCGAAGTGCTGGGGCGCCTGGGCGCGGGCGGCGGTTCGTCGGCGCCCGCGGCGGCTCCCTCCGTCCAGCCCAAGAAGAACTGCAGATGCAACGGGGTATCGGGCGATCACGGCGTGTTCGAGACCGCCGACGACGCCTGTGACGCGGCTCAGGCCGCGTTTGAGCAATTGCGGGAGAAGGGCGTGGCCGCCCGGCGGCAGGTCATCGACATCGTCAAGACGATGTGCGAGGACAACGCTCGGGAGTGGGGGCGCCTGGAATTGGAGGAATCGAAGATTGGCCGGCTCGATCACAAGATCGAGAAGCTGCAGATCATCAAGAATGTTCCCGGTGTGGAGTGGCTGAATCCCTACGGGATGAGCGGCGACAACGGCATCACGCTGGAGGAATACACGCCCTTTGGCGTGATCGGCGCGATTACGCCGTCCACACACTCCATTCCGACCCTGGCCGGCAATGTCGTCAACATGGTGGCGGCCGGCAACGCGGTGGTCTTCAATGCCCATCCATCCGCTGCGCGCTGCGCCGCCATGGCGGTTCGGGAATTCAACAAGGCGATCGAGCGCGAAACGGGCATCAACAATCTCATCTGTATCATCGAGCAGCCGACGTTGGATTCGTTTGCCGAACTTTGCGCGAACGAATTCGTGCGCCTGTTGTGCGTGACCGGCGGTCCGGCAGTGGTGGCCGCGGCGATGAAGACCGGCAAGCGGGCCATCTGCGCCGGTCCGGGCAACCCGCCCGTGCTGGTTGACGACACGGCGTGCATGGATCGCGCGGCGAGCAGCATCATCACCGGCGGAGCTTACGACAACAACCTCCTCTGCATCGGCGAGAAGGAAGTGTTCGTGCTGGAAAACACCTTCTCGAAGTTCATGTCGGCGATGGAGCGCAATGGCGCCGCGCAATTGAATTCAACCCAGTTGGATGCGTTGACCCAGGCTGCCTTTGACATCAAGGAAGGCGAGGGGGGCGGTTGTTCCCACGCCGTGGTCAACAAGGATCTGATCGGCAAGGACGCCAGTGTGCTGGCCCAGGCGGCGGGCGTTTCCATCCCGGGCGGCGCGCAGCTTCTGTTTGCAGAGACCGACGCGGATCATCCGTTTGTCATCGAGGAGCAGATGATGCCCTTTATTCCGGTGGTTCGGGTGAAATCAGTGGAGGAGGGCATCGCGCGGTCGAAGGAGGCCGAGCACAACTACAAGCATACCTCGATCATTCACTCCCATGACGTGAATCACATGACCGCCATGGCGAGGGCTTTGGATACCACCCTGTTTGTCAAGAACGGCCCCTGTGGCGCCGGGCTCGGTCTGGGCGGCGAGGGCTACCTGAGTTTTTCCATCGCCACGCCCACCGGGGAAGGCATCACCAACCCGAAGACCTTCACTCGCGTTCGTCGTTGCGTGATGGTCGACAACCTGCGGATCTACTGAGACTTCAAGGTCGATTTCTTGCCATGCAACTTGCGCGCGTCGAAGGCAGCATGATCGCGACCCGGAAGCATCCGAGTTTCAACGGGTGGCGTTTCGTCATCTGCCAACCGATCAACCGGGACGGCGAACCCCAGGGCACGCCGTTGGTGGCGATCGACGCCCATGGCGCGGGCATGCATCAGCACGTGATCGTGTCGTCGGATGGCAAGGCGGCGAGAATCGCGGTGGGTGATGACAAGAGCCCCGCGAGGCAAATGATTACGGGCATTGTGGACAAGACGGTGGAGGAGGAAGCGGCGTGAGATTGGGCCGAGTCATTGGTCGCGTGACCCTGAGTCAGACAATCCCCGCCTACGGGGGCGGGCGGTTCCTGGTTGTGAGTCCCTATGACCGGGAACATTTTCAACAGGGGCAGGAGGCTCCCGAGGGCTTGAGCAAGCAGCCGAGCCTGGTGGTTTACGATGATCTCGGGGGCGGGGTCGGCGATACGATCGGTTTTGTGGAAGGGGCTGAAGCGGCGGCTCCGTTTGAGGAACCTACGCCGGTGGACGCCATCAACGCGGCCCTGGTGGACAACATTTTTTATAATCCGAAGAAATGAAAAAAGTAATCAGCGCAAAGGACGTCGAGGAAGCGATTCGCAAGGGAGCGGATCTGAATGCCTTGGCGGCGGGAGCCATCCTGACACCGTCGGCAAAGGACATCATTCGCGAACATGGCGGCAAGGGCGGAGCTTCGGCGACGTCAGGCAAGTCGTCCCCGACGGCAGTGACCGGGGCGTCGGCGCCGGCTCAGCAACTCAGCTCCAAGAGTCCCAAGGGAGATCTTGAGGATCTCTTCAATTCCGCCTACTGCCGCGATCTGAAGGAGCAGATTGTGGACGTCGGCCGTCGCATGTGGGAGCGGGAATATGTTGATGGCAACGGCGGCAACATCGCAATCCGCGTGGGTGAGGACATCGCCGTTTGCACGCCGACCTTGGTCAGCAAGGGCTTCATGAAGCCGGACGATATGGCGTTGGTGGATTTCGAGGGCAATCAGATTCTCGGACAGAAGAAACGCACGAGCGAGATTCTGATGCACCTGCAGATCATGAAGAAGCAGCCGCGCGCGGTCGCCACGGCGCATTGCCATCCGCCCACGAGCACGGGATACGCCGTGGCCGGCATCGAGCCGCCCACCTGCATGATTCCCGAGTTTGAAGTGTTTTCCTCCGTGGCGATCGCGCCCTACCGCACGCCCGGCACGCCGGAGATGGGCAAGTTGGTCGCCGATTTGGTCGACAAGCACAACACGATTCTAATGGCCAATCACGGCGTGGTCTCGTGGAGCCACAACAATGTGGAGGACGCCTATTTCAAGATGGAGATCCTGGAAGCCTACTGCAAGACGGTGTTGATCGCCGCGCAATTGGGCAAGGAGCCGAACACGATGACCCCGGGACAGTTGAAGGACCTGCTGGCGATCAAGCAGAACCTCGGCATCCCGGATCCCCGGATCGGCCTCAAGGAGTGCGAGCTTTGTGACAATGCGGAATGGCGTCCGGGCGTCACCTGCGCGGTTCCGCCCAAGGACGAGGCACAGGTCAGCGACGCGGTTTCGCCCGAGGCCGAAGCGGCGGTCAAGGCGATCACGGATCAGATCATGCAGAAACTGCAGGGGTGAATCGACTGCGGAATTCAGAGTTTGGAATGCGGAATTGAAGACAATGGGGCGACGGAGAGTTGAGGCTGACGCAAGGCTCCACCCCTCCATCTCTCCAACACTCCAGGTTTAAGAGAATATGAAAGTTACAGTTATCGGAGGCGGAGGACGGGTCGGCGCGTGCGCGGCGTTTGCCTTGCAGTGCGGCGGCGTGGTGTCGGAGATTCAGTTGATTGACGCGAATCAGGCCATGGCCGAGGGCGAGGCTCTCGACCTGTTGCATGGCGCGGCGTTCACGGCGGATCAGAAGATCCATGCGGGGAATTACGCGCAGGCCGCCGACAGCGACATTTTTCTGATCACCGCGGGTTCGCGCCGCAAGCCGGATGAGTCCCGCCTGGATCTGATCAACCGCAACGTCTCGATCTTCATGCAGATCATTGCCGACATCAAGGCGGCGGGCATGAAGCAGAACGCGATCATCTTTGTCGTGTCGAATCCGGTGGATATCCTGACGCACCTTGCCGCGCGGGACAGCGGCTTGCCTTGGCCGCAGGTGATTGGGCTGGGGACCATGCTGGACACCGCTCGCTTCAGTTCGCTGATTGCCGACGAAATGGATCTGGCGACGACCCAGGTGAAGGCGCTCCTGCTGGGGGAACATGGCGACTCCATGGTGCCGGTCTGGTCTTCGGCTTCGGTGAACGGGTTTCCCTTGAGCGGGTTGCCCAAGTGGAGTCCGGCCATTCAGAACAAGCTTTTCGAGCGCACCAAGGGCAGCGGCGCCGAGGTGATCGCTCGCAAGGGAGGCGCTGGTTGGGCTGTGGCGATTGCGATTCGGGACGTGATTCATTCGATTGCGTTGGATCAGAAGCGATTGCTTCCCGTTTCTTCGTTGCAGCAGGGGGCTTACGGCATTCGTGATATCTGCCTCAGCGTGCCGACCGTAGTGGGGCGGGGCGGGGCCGAGGAGCATGTTGAGATCGAGCTCTGGCCGAAGGAGAAACTGGGATTGCAGAAATCAGGGAAGGCCTTGAAGGACACGTTGTCCAAGGTCAATGCATGATTTGTCAAACCGCGTCGAAGTGCATTGAAATCGCTCGATAACAAGCTTGCGGAGATCAAGTCGAACCCGTCCACGGACGCGTTCATCATTGCCGACGCGAAAGATGCGGACATGGCGTTTGGCGTCCGGGCGACCGGCCCGCGAAGCTACCTGGCCCGGAAGGGCGAGCATCCCGCGCAATTTTCGCCGGAAGTCTGGACGCGCGAGGAGTTCGGCTATCGCAATCTGCCGGAGTATCTCGATGTCATTCGCGAAGTGGCCCATCAGGGGTTGGTTGACATCATGTTGATGTCGGCTTCGATCAACGAGCAGTTGACGATCAAGGAGGAGCTGTTCAAGAACTCTGATATTACGCCGGCGGCCCGGGCCAACGACGCGACGGATGTCTGGGCGATCCGGCATGGCGGCTACCTCAAGGAAGGAGCGCGGCCTTTTCGCTCGGCGAGCATCGATCAGATCCAATGCGGCAAGGTGGAGTGTGATCGGACGAAGGATGAATTCCCAGGCGCGAATCTCGGGCTCTATTCCGTCACCTTTCTGAACGATCTCGATCAGGATTACATTACGCTGCAGGCGTTCAAGGAGTTTCGGGAGGAGGCGGAGCGGAAGAAGTTCCGCTATTTTCTGGAGGTGTTTGATCCGAACGTGGACAGCGGGATTCCGCCGGAGAAGCTGGGTGAGTTCATCAATGACAATATCCTGCGAAATCTGGCGGGGGTGCCGGAGGCGGGAAGGCCTGTATTTCTGAAGATTGTCTACCATGGGCCCAGGTTGATGGAGGAGCTTTGCCAGTACGATCCGAATCTGGTGGTTGGTATTCTCGGTGGCAGCGCGGGCACGACCTACGACGCCTTCAGGTTGATTCACGACGCCAAGAAATACGGCGCCCGGGTGGGGCTTTACGGCCGAAAGATCAACAACGCGGAGCATCAGTTGGCGTTTATTGAAATGCTGCGTCTGATCACCGATGGCGAATTGACGCCGGAGGAGGCTGTCCGCGCCTATCACGGCGTCTTGGAACATTTGAAGATTCGGCCAAAGCGCGCCCTGGACAAGGATCTTCAGCTCACGGATCAATCCATGAGTTATGATGGCTCGGCGAAGGCAAAGGCAACGGCGACCATCAGTAAGAATCCATTGGCTTCAAGCGGCGGCAAAGCGCGGCGGAATTCGGAGGTCCCGAAACCGGCTCCGGGGCGGGCGCTGAACGTCGAATGGCCGGTCAAGGCGGACGGACGTCCCGATTTCGGCAAGATGAATGCGTCCCAACGGCGGGCCTACGACAAGGCGCGTTTGAAACGGGCGTTTGGATGAGTTCTCGGAGCGGGCTTCGAACTGGAGGTTTTCGCTCCGATTCGGTCTTCCGGCAGCACAGCCTGGTGTAGGGGCGCTCTTACTCGGAACATGCGCGGCGCGGCCATTCTTCGGACGCCCGTCTCAGGACGCTCACAAAGGAGTCGGCAGTCTTGTCCCAGGAGAAGCGCGAGGCGTGTTTGACGATTTGCGAGGTGTCGCTGGGATGCTCCAGTTCGTGGCGCAGCGTCTCGGCCATCGTCGTCGCATCGCCTTTCGGGGTCAGAGATCCCAGAAACGGCTGAGTCAGTATTTCCGGAATGCCGCCAACGTCGGTTGCCACGACTTTCACCCCGGAGGCAAAGGCTTCAAGAATGACATTGGGAACGCCTTCGTTGTCGCTGGGAACGCACAGCGCATCCGCGGCCTGCAGGTAACGGGCGACCGTTTGCGGGGGCAGTCGGCCAGGAAATCGTGTGGTCTGCTCAAAGCCGGTTCCGACGAAGCTCCGGATGACTTTCTGACGCTCCGGACCGTCGCCGATCATTACCAGTCGATACCGCCGGTCCGTGCGTCGCGCGCAGAGCTGCCGGTAAGCGCATGCCAGGAGTTTGGGGTTCTTCACCGAATAGAAATTCCCTATGAAAAGGATCGTCTTGTCGTGGAGCGGCAGGTTCAACGCCTCGCGCGCGACGCCCTTGTCGATGGGATGGAAGAGATCCAGATCGACCCCGTTGTAGATCGTATGGAGTCGTTCGTTCGGGATTCCGGCGTTCGCGAGCAACCGGGTCAACGCGTCGCTGCGGGCGACTACAGCGGCGGCCGGGGACATGGATTCGACGATAATGCGCCTCCGGGTGGCGTTGCCGAGGTATTGGTGTGCGTCGGAGCCTTGGCAGACGGCGACAAATGGAAAGTTCAACTCCCGGGCAAGAATGGAGATGCCCGAGGCGTCAGGGTAAAGCCAGGAAGCGACGACGATGTCGAAAGGGAACTGTTGACGCGCCGCGATCAGGGAGGGGCGCAGGGCCCGCGCCATCAGGCGATGGTTGAACGGGCTTCCGATCTTGGGAAGATAGCGTGCGGCGGGATAGGTGGGGCGCAGAGGCGCGTCCTCCGGCAGGGGGGCGCGTGGCGGGGCGTTGAAAAACGGGAGCGCAGGGCGCGGAGAAATGACTTGGACCTCGCAGCGGGAGGAAAGGCTTCTGACCAGCCGAGCGTTGTAGATCCCGCGGTGGGGCTCGCGTGTGTCCGGGAACAGGTTGGAGACGAACAGGGCTTTCACGGCTTGCCGGCGAGCTTGAAATGGTAGTCCCGGTAGTCTCCGGGCGGTCCTGTTCTTCCGTCCTCCATGGCGTGAAGTATGTTGGTCATTTCGCGGGCCGTCACGTAATGGATTCGGCGCCCCCGCTGATCGTTGAAAGAGCCCAGCAGTTGTTCGTGGAAGCGCTTGTAGGGCTCGCCGAGGAAGACTTCAGAGTTGCGTTCAATCGCGCCGTGCGTGTGAAGTTTGACGAAGACGACATCCGGTCGGCCGGCGACGTGATTGTGCAGCCGAAGCCAGAGGCGGGCGCGATCCATGGTTGGTGGATTGGCTCCGGTGAGGTCGCCGTTCTCGATGCGGGGCAGAACGCCGAGTTTTCGTCGCTCCCAGTTGAGCCCGAGGGGGCCTTGTATGAGGAGAAGGTTCGACGTGTCGTCACGAAGCGGGCTCGCTGCGCTCTTCTTCACGCGCACCGGGCGTCCGGTGTCGTGGGATTTGGGCGACTTGCTGCTTTTGGCGTAGTAGACGCTGTTGATGGTTTTTGTCTGAGTCGGGCTGGGAGCCGAGGGCAACGTCATATCCACGTAGCAGCCGGATTCCCTGAGGATGCGCAATTCATCAGGTACGCCGCAGTGGCGTCCTGTTGGATGCGAGTTATCCAAGGCCCAGTCGCCATGGATAAAGGCGAACCGGATGTCGCCGCGTGGGTCCCGCGATAGAAATCCGTGCCGGCGAAAATTCGCGACGCCTTGGTCGATGGCGGCGCGAAGTCCGTCCGGGGTGTCGTTGTCGTGATGCAGGTGAATCTCCACTTCGCCGCCGCAGGCGTCGGTCAGGCGCTCCAACTCGTCGATAACGTCTCGGTCATACTGTTCGATGGGATAGAAAAAGGTGTGGCGCGGCGGGACGCCGTCGGCGTCCCGAAACGCCTGGATGAGTTTTGGGAAGGACTCGTTCCAAGCACGCATACGCGACAAGGCTCCGGCTTTGTCCGTGGCGTGGAAGGGTTCGAAGTGATCGCAGACGCAGAGAAGAATATCAACGGGCGAGTCGCGCGGAGGCGCTTTCCGCTTCCGCGTGAGGTAATTCAGGAGCCACTTGTCGATTGCTTTGTACACGGGATGACGCGCGTTGTCAGCCTGTCGAGTGCGGCGGTTTGGAAGCGGCCTCCCAGCCGGCGCGTGGATTGGTGAAAAGGTAATGGAGCAATCCGCGGAAGGACATGAGATTCAGGAACACAAATCCGGAAGGAATGGAGAAAAGCGGGGATCGGCGCGAGGGCAGGACCAAGCCGATGAACGCCAGCGCATAAAACAGGCCATGAGGCCACAGCAGCCAGCCGTAGAAGGGTTGCTTTGCCAGTGCGATGTTGGCCGTCAGCAGGATCGGGAGCAGGAAGGGCGCGGCGAGGCGCAGGTACTTGTGCGAAATGAGCTGAAACCAGAGCCGGTTGCGCCAGGGCAACAGCCAGCCCGGATGTCGGAACAGCATCTGGTAGTTGCCGGCCAGGGTCCGGCGCTTGCGGATCGTCTCCCTTGCGGGTTCCAGCGATTGGGAGTCGAAAGCCCTGGCTTCAACGTCGTAAAGAACGCGGTAACCCTTGGCGGCAATGCGCATGGGAATCTCCACATCGTCGATCAGTGTGTCGGCTGGAATCTCCTCGTAGATTCTCCGGCGGATTGCATAAACGGCGCCCGTGCAGCCAATGCAGGAATCCCAGCGCGCTTCCGATTCGCGGAGGACTCGTTCCAGCTTCCAGTAGGCGTCGACGCCGCCGCCCACGGAACTGGCCGCAGACTCGATGAACAGGGCGCCACTCACCGCTCCGATCGACGGATCCGCGAAATGGCGGACCAGGTTTGGAATGGTGTCCGCGTCGAAGCGCTGGCGCGCGTCGGCGAACACGATGAGTTCCGCGTCGGACTCGGCGACTCCGACATTCAGACACGTGGGCTTGCCCGAAGGTTTCTTGCGCTCGATGACTCTCACGCCATCCATTCGCGCATTCTGGATGTTGATCGCGGTGCGGTCCGTGGAACCGTCGGAGATCAGGATCACGGAAAGACGGTTGGCCGGGTAGTGGGACGCAAGGAGATTCTCAATGCGGGAAACGATGCGTTCCTGTTCATTGCGAGCGGCGATGATGACGGCGACGGTCGGGGCATCGCCGGAGGGGGCAGGCGAATGAAGACGAGGCTTTGCGCCCGCCAGGGCTTTTACGAGGAGAGGGTAGCCGAGGAAGGTGTGAAAGAGCAGGGCGAGGCAAACCCAGAACAACGTCGCGTGGATGAGGGGATTCGAAAAGACGGCGTCCATCGGCGGTCAGAAATTCTCAAGGATGTAGATCCAGAAGTTCATGGCGACCTTGTAGCCCCCGTAAATCAGGGCGAAATCGATGAAGCTCAGTTGATTCCAGGCGAGGGGCGGCTTGGCGTAGAGGATGCGTTCGATATCGGCGCGGAGTTCGCTGCGCTTGAGGGATTCCTTGCGCCGTTCGAATGGCTCGCGCTGTTGTTGCAGCGTGTTGAATTCCTCCTCGTTGGCCTCGAATTCCTCCATGTCCTTCTTTGCTTTCGCGAGATCTTCCTCGTAACGGCGGTTGATCTGACGGTGGTAGGCGGCCACGGTCGCCGGGATGATGAACAATGTGGACCGGGCGCCGAAGTCGATCACCCAGGATGACA
>CAZFLK010000126.1:0-17310 GCA_964519245.1 uncultured Verrucomicrobiota bacterium | reverse complement strand
CGAAGGAGTTCATTGCTTTCCCCGAAGCCACATCAATCACCTTCACAAACCGATCCGCGCCGGAGGAAGCCAGCTTGGTTCCATCCGAGGAAAACTGGAGATCCAGAATGGAGTCGCTGTGGGCGCCGCGGATGGACTTCAATTCCCGACCGTCCGCGACATTCCAGATCTTCAACTCCCCTTCCCTCGACGGCTCGCCGCCTCCTGAAGCCAGACTTTTTCCATCGGGACTGAACGCGAGCGCATTGACACGATCGACCAGCGGCGATTTGGCGTCGCCAGTCCCGATTCGGCGCGCCAGACTCCAACCGGATGACTTTCTCCAGACCTGGACGCGACCGTCGGCGCCGGCCGTGATCAATCGACCGGCCTTGCCATACCGGACCGCATTGACGGTTTTGCCATGCGCGCTGAAGCCGTCCAGGGCCGCGCCCGATTTCCCGTCCCAGTAGAGCGCCCGTCCATCGGCGGCCCCGACGGCGACCCTCGCCCCGTCGGGAGAAAACGCGGCGGCGACATGCACGGGTTGGCGACCGGCCGCCGCCTTGGCCGCTGCGAGGTCGGTCTCCATCTTCTTGAGCGCGGCTTCCGCGGCGCCAACCGCCTTCTTGGAGGCGGCGACCGCGGCGGCTTCGCGTTTCTCCGCCGTCTGCGCCAGCTTCAATTCATTCTCGGCGCGGCCGCGTTCCTCCTCCGCCTTGTTCGCCTCCGCGTCCGCGGCGGCAACCTTCTTGTCGGCGGCCCCGACCTTGTCCTCCGCGGCCTTGGTCCGCGCCGCCGCATCCTTGGTGATTCGGTCATACTCCGGTTTCAACTGACCTGCTGCAAAGCCCTTGACGCCCACTGCGGCGACCGCCTGGTCCGCTGCCTTCTTCGCCGCATCCGCCGCCTTCCGCTTGGCGGCCGCATCCGCCGAAGCGGCTTCCGCCGCCAATTTGGCCGTCTTGGCGGCCTCGGCCAACGCCGTATCGCCCGGGTTCTTTTTCGCGGCCTCCGCCGAGGCCTGGTCCGCCTTGTCGGCCGCCGTCTTGCGGGCGGCGGCTCCATCCGCGGCCAACCTGGCCGCGGCGCTCTTCTCGAAAGCGGCCGTGGTGGCGGCTTCCGCCTGCTTCTGCGCCGCGGTCGCCGCATTGAATGCATCGGTGATCTTCTTGATCTCCGCCTTCAGGGTGGTCAAGGCCTTGTCCGCAGCCGCCTTCTCCTGCTGGGCCGAGGCCAAGGCGGCCTTCTTCTCGTCCGTGGTCTTCTTCTTGGCCGCGAGAGCCTCCGTCGCCTTCTTGACTCGTTCAGCCTCGGCCTTCTGGCGTTTCTCCGCCGCGGTCGTCTGGCTTTTGTGGTAGGCGACTTCCGCCTTGCCGAAGGCGACGGTCCTCGTTGCTTCGGCCTCCGTCAGTCCGGCCAAGCGATCCCCCTTCAATTCGGCGATCAGCTTGCCGTCCGCCAGGTTCCAGAGCTTGGCCGGTTGCCCCTTGGCGATGACGACCGCGCGACTGCCGTCCGGACCCACATCCAGATGGGTCACGGCCGCGCCGGCTTTGAATTCCCGCACGGACTTGCCCGCAGCCAGGTCCCAGATACGCACCGAGCCCGAGGCGTCCCCCGCCAACAACTGGCCCGCATCCTTCGGGTTGCCCGCCAACTGCAAAACCACAGCCGTATGCCCCGACAACTCTTTCTCCAAGGTCATCGCAGCGGCCGCCGCCGCGGACGCGGCCTCAAATGCGCCTTTCTCCGCCGCCTTCGCCCCCGCCACGGCAGCCTCCAAAGCCTTCTTCAAACCAGCCAACTTCATCTCGGCCGCCTGAGCCGCCTTCTTCGATTTCTCCAGTCCCGCCAGCGTCGCCTCGACCTGTTTCTTGGCCGTCATCGCCGTCGCCTGGGCCGCCTTCTTCGCTTCCTCTTCCGGAGCGACCGCCACCGCCTTGTCGGCCTTGACCGCCGCCGCAACCGCCTTGTCCCAGGCCGTTTGAGCCGAGTCCGCCGCGGCCTTTGCGGAGGCGATCAGTTTTTCCTGCGCCGTTGACGCCTGCTTGGCGGAACCCAGTTTGGCAACGGCCGCTTCCAGCGCTTTCACCGCCTCCGCCTCCGCCTTGTCCAATTGGGCCTTGGCCGCAGCCGCAGCCGCGTCCGGGAGCTGCCACAACCGGATCGCCTTGTCATCACCGGCCGTGATCAACCGGGGTTCCTTGCCCGCCCAGGCGAGGCTCCGAACCCTCGAACCGGATTGCGCGTCGCAGAATACGTCGCCCGCCCCCGTCCAAACACGAATCCGATTATCCTCACCGACCGACGCCAGGTGGCCGCCGGACGGCGACCAGGCCAGCGCGACAACCGGCTTCGGGTGAGCCGCCACGGTCTTGCCGGGCTTGCCGTTGGCAAGGTCGAACAAGCGCACGGAACCGGCGACATCCCCGGTCGCCAGCCATTTTCCGTCGGGACTGACTGTTGCCGCCCTGATCTCGACCTTCGATGCGCTCACCTCCAGGTCACTCACGCCCAACGGACGCCGCCAGATCTTGATCTCGCGATATCCGCCCGAGGCCAACAGCGTCCCGTCCGGACTGAACGCCAACGAGTTCACCATATCCAGATGAGCGGCTCCGGATCCGTGATAAGGACCGTCTTTTACCAACGCCGGATCCAGCAACTCCGTAATCAGTTTCCCGGTGGGCAGATGATAGACATGAATTCGATTGGCCCGCCCGCATGCCGCGTAATGACCGTCGCCACTGAGCGCCACGGAGTAAATCGGATTGAAACCCTTCGGCAACGCCTGCCACTCAATCTGGCTCGAGCCGAGCACCTCGCCGGTGGCTCCCTGGTCGATCCACAACTTGATCAAGCCGAGCTCCTCCGGGGTCAGGTCCTTCGCCTGAACCTTGTTGCCTTGCGGCGGCATGATCGAATCCTCGTCCTGGTGCGCGGACAATTCCACGATCAGACTCTTTGCCCCGTCGCCGGGAACGGCCGAGGGCCCGGAATCGCCGCCCCGGATGATGTCCTTCGGCGTCTCCAGCAGCAGATCCGCCTTCGCCTTGGTCTTGTTGTGGCACGCCAGACAATTGCTCCGCAGAATGGGCAGCACTTCCTTCTCAAAATCCACCGGCGTCGTGCGCTTCAACTCCTTGATCGGTATGGGCGCCGCGGAAAGTTGGACGAGGGCGCACAGCGCCACGACGATCGAGGCCGACAACCGGTATTCAGTTCTGCTTGATTTCATTCGCAAGTGGGCCGCTCCAGCAACCGGCGCTTCCCGGCTCCTATTTCTTCGGGTCGGGATTCACTTTGATCCGAAACGGCGTGGAGTAGAACGTCGCGGTCAAATCCTTCTTGTCCCACTTGCCCTTGGATTGGGTTCGCAGGAACAACGCGTGTTCACCCGGAGGCAACTTGTAGGCCTTGAGGTCAATCGCCACCTTGCCCTCCGCCCCCTTGATCGTCGCGTCCTTGAACTTGGCAAAGGCGCCATGGCCCAGAACCTTCACCTTGAGGTCCGCGCCAAAGCCGGCGGCGCGCGCCACCTTGACCGGCAAATCGACCTTGCCGCCCGCCGTCGCTTCGATGAGCTTCCCGTCCCCGGCGGTCATGGCGATCGCCGCCGACTCCGAACCAATCACGCCCAAGGCAATCGCCGACGTCATCCGCGAGATCACCGCTTCCGTCCGATAATCGCCGATCGGCCAATTGATGCCTGCGCCGCGGGCCATGCGTTTGACCGGCTTGCCGCCAATGCTGCCCTCGCCGATGATCTTGATCAGCCCGCCCCAGTCGGCGGCGTCGGGCGAGGCGGTGAACACAAGCCAGGCCGTCGTCTGCCCCGCAGGAATCACCACGTTCGGCGCGATCACCCCTTTCGGCAGGCCTTCGACCGAGACGGTGATGGGGTCGTTGAAACCATCCTTGCGGGCCGCCATCACCCGAACAGGCATGGAACCTCCCTTGCGCACGTGCAGGGGCCACTGATAAACGGGACGGGTGTTGGCCTTTACCGGCAGCGGCTCCTCCGTCATCGCCGCCAACTGAAAATCCGGCGCCGCGGCCCGAATCGCCAAACGATAAATGCGTTCCGGCTGCGCGCCCGCCACGTTGTAGAGATCCCTCGCCATCACGCGATAGATCCCATCCTCCTTCACATCGAAACGCCAGGACGCGTCCCGTGAATAGGTGTTGAACCGCCTCCCTCCCAGATTGGCGGCGTTCTCATACAGCTCCTTGATGTCCGTCAGCTTCTCCACGCCACCATCATCCACCGTGACCCGCTGGACCAGCGCAAAGGGATGCGTCGGCAACCCGAGCCGTTCGGAGATGACCTCGATCCAGAACGAATCCCCCTTCTTCGCCGGAAACTCATACCAATCCTGGTCGCGCTGCCGGTAAAACTGCCCGGAAATCTCGATGGGAACGGCAATCTTCTGCGCCTCCGCCGAGGTGTCGTTGGGCTCTTTCTCAACGGCAACCGGAGCGCTGGAAATGCCCACAGCAAAAGGATTCGAGCCCGCCTCCTCCGAAGCGACCCGATACTCAAAGCCCTGAATCCCGATCGCAGACGGCGCAGCCATGCCCGCCGGCCGGGCCCCGCGCCAATCAACCGCATTCGCCGGCGGCGTCACCTCGACTTCCAATCGCTCCAACGGTCCATCCTTCGGTGCGGATCGGGCGTCCGGGAGATTGCGGCCAAATACCACATGCCGGGCCGCCTTGCCCGCCTGCCCGGCAGCCGGAAGCATGAAATCAATCCGCGGACCATCGTGGATAAGCAATCGGTAAACATGGTCCGCCCCGCCGCGAAACTGCAGATCATGAACCTTGACCGCCAAATCGCCGTCCTCCGTCGCCACGTAGTCGATCAAGCCACCGCTGCGCGAACGGCCCAACTCGGCCGCGTCAAGGTCATACAAGACAAGGGAAGGCTCCATTCGTGAATCGAGTTCCGGCGCCGCGCACTCGATCAGGATGCGTTGTCCCCGCCTCGCCTTGAAGCGGTAGAAATCCGATGCGCCCGACTCCGCGCGCGCGTTCAGCGTAACGCCCAGCGGGACCTCCGCGGCGGACGTCAACGATCCGTGCGAACCTGATTCACTCACCTCCCTGCGCAATCCCACCACAAAGGCGCGCGAGGTGGAAACGCCGTACTTTCCGACCTGCCAAACGTCATAGATTCCCGGCGCGACGTCGGCTGAAATCGAGACCTTGAACTTGTTCGCCTGCCCTTCGATCGGCTTGCCCGAGATGTTTGGATTTGAAAACAGCAAGGCGCGGCCTTCGACCAGATCCGCCCCACTCGTCGTCACCTCGACTTCCGACCCCGCTTGGCCGCCCGGGGGAAAGACTGAAGCAAGGCGGGAATGCGGCAATTGGGCGGACGCCGTCCAGGCAAACAGGCAGATAATGGCGCCCCAGAAATTCGCTGGCGCAACGAGCGCGCGCGCCTTGGAAAACGGATTGCAGGAAAAGACGCTTCGACTCATGGCAAGTCCCCAATCAATGGCATGATCAGGGTTCAATGATTGAACAGAAACTCCTTCGTGTTGATCAGGGCCAGCACGATGTCCTCGTAGGCCTGCCGCCGGGCAAGGTCCGGGGCGATCTCCTTGCCGTCCTTGTCCTTGGGTCGCTTGGCCAGGTGCGCCAGGGCAATTTTCATTTCCTCGGCGTCCGGTTCGCGGGAATAGACCAGGTAATACAGATCCCGGATCTTGTCCTCATCCTTTCGCTGACCGTCGGCGGCCATCGCGGCCGCGCGCCCCTTGGGATCCGTCAGCTTGTCCTGAATGCCCTTGGAATTGATCAGATGCAGGCTCTGTGCGAGACTGGCGTCGTCGGAACGCTCGCACTCGCAGGCGCTGGAGGAATCCGGACGCCCGAAAATCTTCAGGAAGAAGACGCTGTCGTTGTAGCTGTTGTCCGGCAGTTGTATCGCGCGCGTCCCCTTCTCCAAACCGGCGAAAACGGTCTGGTGGTCGGTGATGCTGTTGATGGCGTCCAGCAGCGACTCCGCACCCAGTCGCCGTGGGTAGAATCGGGCAAAGTTGTGTTTGTCCACGGCATTGTGCTCGTTGGGCGTCGCGCTCAATTGATAGGTCTTGGACTCGGTGATCAGGCGCACCAGTCGTTTGAGATCAAACCCGTTGTTGATGAAGTCCTCGGCCAGCGCGTCGAGCAGTTCGGGATTGGTCGCGGGATTGGTCGCGCGCATGTCGTCCTCCGGATCCACCAGGCCGCGACCGAAGAAGTGTTTCCAATAGCGATTCACCAGGGCCTTGGCGAAGAAGGGGTTGTCCGAGGCCCCCATCCAATCCGCCAGGGCGTGCCGCGGATCCTGGTCCACCGGAATGTCCAACGGCTCGGCTCCCAGCCCGGCCGGTAAAACGGTCTCGTTGTTCTTCTTGTTCTTCGCCGACGCCTTGCCGCGCCGATGAAAGATCATCTCCTCGGTCGGACGCTGCCCGGCGCGTTTGCCAATGCGGCTGAAAAACGCGGAAAAACTGTAGTAATCCTTCTGACTCCACTTCTCAAAGGGGTGATGATGGCACTGCGCGCACTGCAGTCGCATCCCCAGGAACAATTGGGCCGAATCCTCCAACTGGGCGGTGGCGTCGTTCACCTGACGATACCAGGCGACCGGCGGATTGTTCCCGATCTCTCCCGAGGCCGCGACCACCTCGCGAACAAACTGATCGTAGGGCTTGTTCCGGTAGAGGCTGTCCCGAATCCAGCCGTGAAAGGCGTAGGTCCCGCGCGCGTGAGCTCCGGTGGTCCGCTTGTTGCGCAGCAACGCGCTCCACTTGTTCGCGAAGAAGTCCGCGTAGTCGCCGCTGGCAATCAGGCGTTCAACCAGCTTGTCACGCTTCCCGGGGTCCGCGTCGGCTTGAAACGCCTTGGCCTCCTCCATGCTGGGCAACCGCCCCGCGACGTCCAGCGTCACGCGGCGTAGGAACGTGGCGTCGTCGCTGATCTCCGACGGCGGCATGCCAACGGTCTTCAACTTCTTGAAGACGAGCTCATCAATGAAATTCTTGGGCTTCGGCAGGTTTTCGACCGGCGCCCCCAAGGGGACGGTCGCCTGAAACACGGCGACTTGAGCCTGGTAGCGCACCATGACCGCCACATCGCCCGGACGATCGAAGACCCTGACATGCCCGTCCTTGTCCGTCTCCGCCAGTTCCTTGTCATTCGGCTCATACAGCGCGCTCCGCGTCACATCCTCCACGGAGCCGTCCGTGTAATGCGCCAAGGCGACCAACTGCTGTTTCCCCTGCATCGCCATGGTCCGGGTCTTCGGATACACTTCGATCCGCTCCACCTTGGGATCGTCCGGATTGCCGTAGGGCATGCCTTGCCGAATCCAGCGCGTCAGCAGACGGTAATCGTCGGAATTCTCCTCCAACAATCGGCCTCCCCCATGCGGCAAGGCCGCCACGCCTTTCAGCAGCAGAAGGCTGCGTTCCGGAGCCGCGGTGAAGATGCGCCGCCCGCGCGACTCCTTGACCAGATACTCGTAGTCTTCCTGCGGCTCAAACCCCAGCAAGGACAACCGGAAGCCGTTCTGCCCGCCTGATTTCCCATGGCAACCGCCGCCATTGCAGCCCAGCTTGGTGAAGATGGGAACAATCTGATTCGGAAAATTGATCGGGCGGGTCTCATTGTAGCCACTCACTGACACCGCCATGACGGCCTCCTTGCCCCCGGGCCATTCCGCGACAATCGTCGCTTTCCCGTCGCCGGCCGGAATCACCCGCCCCGTCCGCGTCACGGTGACGACGCCCTCGGGCTCAACCCGCAACGCCGCCTCATGGGTGACATCGCGAACCGAGCCGTCGGTCAATCTCGCGTTCAGCAGCAACTGCCGCCGCTCATCCGCGCCCCTCAACGCCAGCGTCTCAACCCCGTCAACCGTTTCCACGGCGACAGATTGAAACTCAATTCCGGCGACGCTCGCCGGCGACTGCCGTTCCGCGAACGCGCCAGTGGGCAGCCAGGCCAGCGCGGTCAATGCCGCGAACCATCCATTGAAAAAAAAGCTTCGTTTCATTCTATGCATTCCGCTTGTTGGCCGAGGTCCGAACCGGCGCGCAACCGCCCCAAGGCGATCATACCGCCGCCCACCACCTACGGTTGATCCCGCGCTTGACCTGGAGCCCGATCACCCGACCAACTCAGGCAACGGACGGGAATCCTGATCGACAAGGTATTGGGGACGCCCCGTCAGGTCGCTGACCGTCGTGGTGAACGGATCAACGCCCATCGCGCGATAAAGGGTCGCAAACATGTCGCCAAAACGCACGGGGCGATCGACCGCTTCGCCGCCGAGGCGATCCGTGGCGCCGATCACCTGGCCGTGATTCATCCCCCCGCCCGCCAACATGGCGCAGGAGACCCGCGGCCAATGATCGCGTCCGGCATTGGAGTTGATCTTGGGCGTCCGGCCAAATTCACCCCAGACGACAACGGAAACATCCTTGTCCATGCCCCGCTCATGAAGATCTTCCACCAACGCGCTGACGCCTTGGTCCAGGAGGGGGAAATCCTGCCGGGCGCGCCCGAAATTGTTGCCGTGCCAGTCCCATCGACTGAAGGACAGGGTGACGCATCGCGCGCCCGCCTCAACCAGCCGCCGGGCCATCAGGAATTGATCCAGCCGTTTCCAGGGACCGTCCGCCGTAGGCTTCTCCGTGCCCTTGCCGTAGCGTTCCACCAGCTTTGGATCTTCCTTGGAAATATCCAGGGCCTCCGCCAACCGGCTGGACGTCAGGATGCCGAAGGCCTGCTGATTGAAGGTGTCCAACCCATCCATCATGCCGCTCCGATCGATGTCCCGGCGCAAACGGTCGAACCCCTTGACCAGACTTCGCCGGTCATCCAGGCGATCAACGGTGACGCCGTTCAGGACCATGTCGGTCTTGCTGGCTCCCCTAAATGGTTTGAACGGGCCATGGGAAGGCCCCAGGAATCCCGGCGTGCCGCAGTCACCCCAGGGATCATGCCGGCATTTGGGAGCCAGACCGACAAACGGCGGCAGCGCCTCATTGACCGGCCCGTGCAGCTTCGAAAGGGCCGCGCCCATGGAAGGCCAGCCGCCCGGCGGCATGTTCCGGTTCGTGCGCCCGGTAAGACACTGAACCGCGTCGTGTCCGCCGGTCGCGCCCACGATCGAGCGCACATAGGTCAACTTGTCCGATATCCGGGCCATGCGCGGAAACAACTCGCCGATCTGGATTCCCGGCACATTGGTCGATATGGGTTTGAATTCCCCTCGGATCTCCGAGGGGGCGTCCGGCTTGAGGTCCCACATGTCCTGATGCGGCGGACCGCCAGCCAGAAAGATCATGATGACCGACTTGTGGGACGAGCCAACGCCAGCCGAGGCCTCCGCGCGAAGCAGGTCCGGCAGGCAGAGCCCGCCCATGCCCAAAGCGCCCAGGCGCAGGAACTGACGCCGCGAAACGCCGTCGCAGTAGTCGTTGGATGAAGCGCCGTTGAGTGTCAGCATGGCGAAATCATTGGTGTTGAACTCTGCACAAACTGCATGGAACAAGACTATGTCGGCGCCGGACGGCGAAAGTCAATAGGTCCTCACGCCGTTACAATGGCATGTCCGGACCGCGAGCCGCGTCCGTCTCGACCGTCTCGGGCTCGAATTCCGACGCCCGTTTCTGGGCGAAATCGATCTGTTCCTTGCTCATTCTCTCTGAGAAAAGCAGGCGAAGCTGGCGCGCTTTGGCGCTGCCCATCGCGGCGGCGATGTTCACCCATTTGTAGGCTTCGACATCGTCTTTCTTGACGTCCTTGCCGCCGAAGCGCAGCACGGCGATCTTGAGTTGGGAATCAATGTGCCCCTGTCGGGCGGAGCGCTCATACCAACGCAGGGCCTCGGAGACGTCCTTATCCACCCCGTGTCCTGATTCATACATGGTCGCCGCCTTGAACTGCGCTTCGATCAGGCCGCTGTCCGCCGCGAGCAGGATCCACTTGGCGGCATCGGCGTCATTCCGCACCACCCCCTTGCCTAGTTCATAGAGCAATCCCAGGTGGAACTGGGCGAAGGGTTCATTTTTCTCGGCGGCCTTGAGGTAATACTTTGCTGCGGTCACATGGTTCTGTTCCACCCCGCGTCCCTTTTCGTAGAGGAAAGCCAGGTTGGATTCGGCCTCACGGTATCCCTGATCCGCCGCCATTTGATACCATTCCGCCGCCTTGGCGTAGTTTCTGACCACATTCAGGCCCTGCCCGATCTCGAACATGACGCCTATCCGATTCTGGGAAAAGGCGTCGCCTTGGGCCGCCGCCCGCTTGTAAAGCACCGCCGCGCGATAATAGTCCGGCTCCAATCCCAGGTCCTCCGAGCCATTCTCATAGGCCTTGGCCAGCTTGACAGTGGCCTCAATCGTGGCGTTGGTCCCGGATTCCTTGATCGACTGCTCCTCTTGCTTGGCTTTCGCCTTCAGCTTCTCCAGCGGAGTTCGCGGCGCCGCATGCGCCTCCAGCAGCTTCTTCTGCTCCGGCGTGGGCGGCTGCTTGCAACCCGCGCTCCAAATCAGCGCCAGCATCGCCGCCACGGTTCCCATCAACAACGTCGTTCGTCTCATTACGTCCATTTGCCTGAAAGCAGCGGAAATTAACGTAATCAGCCGTTCTGGCAATGCTATTGCGCGCCCGTCACCCAATCAACGTGGCAACCCGCATCGCCTCGGCCTGACTGGAGCCAATCCCCCGAAGCGCACGCCTTAGCGCATGTGACAAGCTCCGCGCGTCGTGGGGGTGCTCGCCCGCCAGCACAATCCGATTCGCGAAATCTTCGAGAATCACGGCATGCGCTTTCGAATAGCCCTCGATCACCGGCTCCGTAACCTCCGCCCAGGTGCGCCCGGCTTCGCTCAGGACATTCGTCACCATGGATCCGCCGGCAGCCAACCGACGCCGGATCACTCCCGGCAGTCTCGTCCGCGATATCTCCGGCTTGACGACGTCGTCCTCCGTCGGAATCGAAAGATCGTCCATGATCAGATCGTAGGTCGCGCTTAGTCCGTCCAGCCACGCCAACGCATCGCCCTGATGAAAGTTCACGTCGCCCGCGTAGTCGCGCGCATACTC
This sequence comes from uncultured Verrucomicrobiota bacterium, assembly GCA_964519245.1. Taxonomy (GTDB): domain Bacteria; phylum Verrucomicrobiota; class Verrucomicrobiia; order Limisphaerales; family JAYPEY01; genus JAYPEY01. The sequence goes on along the minus strand of CAZFLK010000126.1, from coordinate 6,219 downwards.
CTGGAAGATCTCGTGCCCCCGGTTGTCCAGGTCCACCGCGTCGATGGTCTGCGCGCCCCCCATAGCCCGCAATGGCGCCACCATCCCCCCTCCCGCAAAACCCAACAGCGCCAGGGGCTTTTCCGGACAGAGCACAAAGGCCGCGGCTGCCAGGACGTCAAACACGCTGTCCGTCGCGCCCGCTTCGCGGCAAAGCTCGCTCAAGGCGGCGCCATTCTGCTCCAGGCGGACGCCGCGGCGGGTCTCCACCAGTTCATAGTCGGCTTCGGGCATGGTCATCGCCGCCCCTCAACGTTCCAAGGCGGTGAACGGCGGCGGGGAGGACGAACTTGAAACCTTCCCTCCCGCGTCGCCCAACTGCACCATGAACGACGCGTTGGCGGGCATGACATCGACCGCGGCTCCGGACTCCAACAGCTTCTCGGTTTCCATGACATCCATGACCGCCTCGAGGATCTCCTTGTCGTCGCGGGCAATGGCATTGAGCGTCTCGCCGACAATCTCCGGCCTTTTGGCGGATGCCTCCGCCATTTTCTGGGAGACCTTGTAGGCGGTCTCAGACTTGATCAGGCCAACGCGATTATCGCCATCCTGTTTCATGGCGCTGGTGACCTGGACGAGACGTTTGACAACCTTCTCCGTAATGTTGTGCACCATGTGCTGGTCGGTGAACGCCACCTTGCGGATGTAGACCGACCCCAGTCGGTAACCCCATTTCTCCGAGAGCGGCGAAACGGTCTTGCGCACGCTGCGGCTGAGACTGTGCCGGTCCTCCAGCATCTTTTCCATTTCCAGATTGCTGAGGGTGGAGATGGTCGAACTCGCCACGTTCGCCTCCAGCGAGCCTTCCGGGTTGGCGTTGACATACAGGTAGTCCACCGGGTTGATCACGCGCATCTCATACCAGATGCCGACGCCCATCGGCGTGCCTTCCTCGGAGTTGACCATCTGGTTGCGCAGGTAGTGCTGGCGCAGCGCCGCGCTGACTTCATGCCGCTTTCCAAAGACGGGAATAAGCAACGCGCGCGGACCGAAGATCTTCACGGGAAAGTGCAGGCCCGCCTCGTTGATGGAGCCGATAACCTTGCCGAACAGGGTGAAGACCTGGACCTGGCTCTCCTGGACAATCGTGTAGAGTCCGAAGGCGCGGGCAAAGCCAAGGAGGATCGGCACGGCGACAAGGCCGGCCAGGACGCAGGGGATGGCGATGACGGGATTCATGGGCGTTTCTCGAAAAGGATTTCAGTCGGCCGGTTGGCTGGGGCTCTGGACGATGCGTCGCGCGCGCGCGAGCAGCGGCACGCGCATGTTTCGCAGGTAGGCCCTGAGCGCCGCGGGGCCGCCCTCCTTCTTGATGTTGGCGAGGGTCTCGGCCAGAACCTTCAGCGGCGCGACTTCGGCGTGCGCGTTGTTCGACGCGATCTCAACCGCGCGGTTGCTCATGGTGATCTGCTGTTCGGCGTCCGCCCGCGCAGTGCTGATGTCCGCGGCCACCTGGTTGCGCGTGCTGTTGATCGCCGACAGCGCCCGGTCCACCTCCGAGGGCGGATCGATCTCGGTGATCAGCGCCGCATCCAGCTCGATGCCGTAGCGACCGGCCGTCGTGCGACATTGCTGCTCCATATACTCGTTGAGCAGGGGCAGGTTCTTGCGCAGGTCGTTGATGGAAACGCCTTCCGACAATTCGACCGCGCTTCCCTCCCCTTCCATCTCATCATCGGCGACCAGGCTCTGCCCCTTGGGATCGGTGAAGGTGGCGATGCGCTCACGCAGCACGGAGACAAAGAATCCCATGACATGCTCCAACGGACTCAGCACCCCAAACAAGTACGCATAGAGATTGTTCTCGTTGATGCGGAAGCGAATCTGACCGTTCACGCCCGTGGTGAGGTTGTCCTTGGTGACGCATTCGATCGTCGACTGGGCCTTGGTTGGATCCCAAACGAGATCGACCGCCTCGGTGGCGACGCTCACCTTGTGCACCTTCTGCCAAGGCCACTTGAAATACGGACCGCCGGGCCCGATCACCTGCACGGCGGGATACCGATATCGGTCCTGCTCGTCTTCGCTCAGATTGGGATCCTCCGCCAGCGTGTCGCCCGGCATGCGCTGCGCGCGTCCGCAGGAGGTCAACACCGCCCGCTCATCCGGACGCACGGTGTAAAAACCGGAAATCAACACTCGGAAAACGGCATAGACCGAGAGGCCTCCCAGAAAACAGAAAAAGTAGATCATGACGAGCCTTGGATGTCTTGTAACGACACCGTAGGCGACAGCGGAACAGATTGGCAAGCCGCATCCGCCGATGTCTCGGCGGCCGGGCGCAGGTCGCAATTGTGTGGAACGAAGGCCCGAAGGGCTGAGCATCCTTTTAAGGTGATTCGGGCCCGCTTGCCGACTAACCTCCTCTTCATGCGCCGCACGCTCACAGTCAAACCGATCCCGCTCGCGGCTCCAGTTTGCTGACCTCCGGGGAAACTTTGGCCGCCATTCCAACGTCCTTATCACCGCATGCCCGCGTTTTCATCCTTTCCGTTCAAGCCCGCCTGGATCGCCGCCGGAGCCTTGGCGCTGGTCGTTGTGCTGCTCGGCGTCTCCGTCCAGACTGGAAAACGCCGCGTCGAGGAAGCCCGCAGGTCGGCGGAAAAGCAACGGGAACTCGCGGCGCAGGCGGCCACCGAAGCGCAGGCGGCCGAACTCAGGGCCTCCCGGCGCGAATCGGATCTGGCGCAAGTTGAACAACAGGCCAGGTCGGAGAGCCAGGCCCTCGCGCAGGAAGTCGAGCGTCTGCGCCTCCAAGTCCGGACGGCATCCGCTGAGAAGCTCAACCTGGAGGAGCGCCTCGCCAAGGCGCAGACGGATTCCCGCCACGCCCAAATACAACGCGCCGACTCGCTCGCCGCGGCTCACAACTTCAGCGATCGGCTTCAGATGAAATTGGCCGAGCAGGCCTTTGCCGCCGGCGATCCCAACCGGGCCGTCGCGATCCTCGCGTCCTTGTTGCGACGCTCGCCCGGGAACCTTCCCGCGGCCACCCGCCTGCTCGCCGCCCTCACCGATCGCAGCTTCGCCCTGTCCGCGCATCCGGGCATTCCGGTCGCCGCCAACAGTGAAGCCTTCGCCATGAGCGCCGACGGAAAACGCGTGGCCGTGATCGCCGGCGCCCCGCAACCTGAAAACACCGTCCAGATCATCCAGTTGGAATCCCGGACGGCCCCACCCCTCGCCCTGGCTCATTCCAATCGGATCGAGCACCTCAGCTTCAGTCCTGACGGCCAACGCCTGGCGATCTGCGCCAACGACGTGCAGCAGGTCGACCAAGGCGGCCGGACCGCCCTGCTTCCCGCCGGCGGCTACGCCCGAATCTGGGACGCCGCCTCCGGCCGCCCGCTCACCGGAACGCTCGGACACGACGTCGGCGTCTGGAGTTCCAGTTTCAACCCGGCGGGCAATCGGCTGCTGACCGTCGGCGGCGACCGTGCCGCCCGCGTCTGGGACGCCGGCACAGGCGATCCCGTGACCCGGCCGATCACGCATCCGTTTCCGATCGACCGCGCGTTCTTCAGTCCGGACGGCAGCCTGATCGCCACGGTCAGCGAACGCCACGCCTACACTTGGGACGCCCAAACCGGCGACGGCCCCGTCGCCACATTGGAACATTCTAGCCGCGTACTCGAGGCGCAGTTCACCATCGACAGCAAACTGCTGGTGGTCTTCCCCTCGGACGACAAGGCCGTCGTCTGGGATCCCCGAACCGGCGAATCGAAACTGGCCGCCCCATTCCCCCTTCCCAATATCGCGGCCATCGCAGGCGTGAGGATCAGTCCGGACGGTCAGCGAATTGCGGCCGCCCACACTTCAGGAGGCGCGGCCATCTGGGACGCCTTCAGCGGCCAGTCCGTCGCTGCGACCCCGGCACGCGCCATACCCATCACGCGTCTGCAGTTCAGCGCCAACGGCCGCCTGCTCGCGTCGGTCGGTATGGACGGCCATGCCCGCCTGTGGGATGCCCACCTTGGCCGCCCCCTGTGCGAACCCATCCCCAATCTTTCCTGGCCCTTCCGCCTGCAATTCAGCCCGAGCGGCGACCGCCTGGCCCTGCTCGGCGGAGCCGCGGGACTCGAAATTCGCAGCGCGCTTCCGGGCGCCGCCCGCCCCTTGATGCTGTTCTCCCCGGCCCCGTTGACGTCCGCCGCCTTCAGCTCAGACGGGACCAAGGTCATCGCCGCCAACGCCAATGAGGTGAAACTCGCTTGGGACGCGCGCACCGGACGCCGGGCCAGCCTGGACCTGAAAGCGTCCCAACCGCCCACGAACGCCGCGGACATCCGCATCGAGCTCCCGAACACGGTATTCCTGGAAACCTCACCAGCCGGATCGGCCCAGTCCGCGGCGCTTCAGATCACGGAACCGGACCAACTCCGCTCCGCTATCGGATCGTCTGACGGACGCCTGATCCTCGCGGTCATGGACGGCCGCGAAACCGACGTCAAGGGGTCGTATGCCGGCGGAGCCGTCCAGGCCTTCGGACCGTCCGGAGCCTCCCTGACCCGACGCCTGCCGCACCCGAACCCGATCGCCTCCGCTGTCGTCTCCCCGGATGGCGGGTGGATCGCGACCGCCTGCCTGGACCGGGAAGCGCGGGTATTTCAACTCTCACCCGAGGCGAGCCCCTTGCCGCCGCTGATCCATGCGGCCCCCGTCCTGCGGGTCGTGTTCAGTCCCGACGCCTCGAAACTGCTCACGTTGACCATCCAGAACGATCTCCGGATCTGGGACATCGCGAGCGGCATGCCCATCAGCGAAACCAGACAACAAGCCTCCAAAACGCTGCATCTCGAATTCAACCCCGCGGGCGACCAGGTCCTCATCCTGAACGAGGCCGGCTACGTGGAACTCTGGGACACTCCAACTGCGCCGGGACCAGCTCCGGATTGGCTGCCGGACCTCGCCGAGTGGACGGTCGGGCAACGCAACGACGGGACCTCACCCAGCCAAACGCCCAACACCGCAGACCGGACGGCAGCCGATCTACGGCAATGGATCGCCAACCAGCCCAACACGGGCGGGGAATTCTACCGCCGCTGGTCATCCTGGTTTCTCGGCGACCGATCCACTCGCGCCATTTCCCCCTTCAGCGACATGAAAACCGACCAACGACTCCGGACGCTCATCGACGAGAACAACTTCCCCAGCATTCTTGAGGCGGTCGCCCAGGCTCCGGACAACGCCCGCGCCTTGGCCCGGCTTGCCCTCCTCACCCTGGACGAACCCGCCGAAGACAACATACGCCGCATTGGCGAGGCCGACTTCTATAGCCTGAGAGCCCTGCAGTTGTCGCCGCGCGACACCGAAGTCATCCGCATCCGGGAAATCGTCACAACGGCGCTCAAACAACACCGTGCGCGCAACTGACGCGCGTTGTTTTCCATTGTCTCACCGGGCCGGAATATGGCTAACTCCCGCTCTGAATTCCCTCAAGTCTCACCAAGTCCAACGATCATGAAACACAAGACCATCACGCACGCTTTCCTTGCCGTCCTGCTCGGCGCCTTCGTTTCCAATGCCATCGCCGCCGATGGCAAATGGGTCAACTTGTTCAATGGCAAGGACGTCGACAACTGGCACAATCCCTACGACTGGGGCGAGGTCAAGATCGTCGACAACGAGATTCACCTCACGGCCAACAAGAAATTCTTCCTCGTCACCAACAAGAAATACAGCGACTTCATCTTCGAAGGCGACATTCTGCTCCCCGAGGGGAAGGCCAACTCCGGCTTCATGTTCCGCTGCCACGCCCAGAAGAACAAGGTCTTCGGCTACCAGGCCGAGGTCGATGGCTCGGATCGGCGTTGGTCCGGCGGCATCTACGACGAGGGGCGTCGACGCTGGTTGTGGCCCGCCAAGGAAGGCAACACCAAGGACAAGGCCGCCCTGGCGCGGATCAAGGAATCCACCGCCCATTTCCAGAAACCGGAAGTCCGCAACGCCTTCAAGCGCAACGACTGGAACACCTATCGCATCACCTGCAAAGGCGATCATCTGAAGATCGAAGTCAACGGCGTCGTCACCACCGACTATCATGACGCCGTCGACGCCGAGGGCTTCATCGCCATCCAACACCACGGCGAAAAGGGCCAGACCTACAAATTCAGGAACCTCCGGATCAAGGAGTTGAAAGGGAAGTGATCGGAGGTCGGCAACCAGTGGTCAGTGGTC
>CAZFLK010000125.1:0-17375 GCA_964519245.1 uncultured Verrucomicrobiota bacterium | reverse complement strand
AGCAGGCGGGGCCGTTCAGCGCCGGTGACACGATCACCATCACGGTTGCGGCGACGGGCGAACCGGCTCCGTCGTTCCGTTGGCGAAAGGACGGGCAGGATCTGGCCGATGGCGGCAATGTTTCCGGCAGCGGGACGGCGACGCTTCAGATCGCCTCGGCCCAGTCGGGAGACGCCGGTTCCTACGATGTCTTCATTGAGAACACCCATGGCGATGCGACTGGCGAAGCGGTCGTCGTGTCCCTGGGCAGCGCGCCGACGCTTACCCTGGAATTGACGGGGCAGAGCCAGACGGTGTGTGAGGGGGATCCGGCGATGTTCATGGTCGCCGCAAGTGGAAGCCCGACGCCCACCTTTGAGTGGAGGCGTGACGGCGAGGTTGTCCAGGGGCAGACTGGGGCGACATTGACGATTGCCAGCGCGGCGTCCGGTGACGCTGGCGTCTACACGGTCAAGGCGGTCAACATGCATGGGGAGGATGTGGGCGCCACGTCGGCTACCCTGACGGTGAACTCGACGCCTTCGATCGGTGTGCCGCTGCCCGATGCTGTCCTGGTGGACAAGGGGACGGCATTGACGCTGGAGATTCAGGCAACCGGCGCGACATCCTATGAGTGGAAGCTGGATGACGTCGTCATCCAGGGCGAGACGGGCTCGAGTTTGAACCTCCCCGCCGTGCAACCTGCGAACGCCGGGACCTACACCGTGACGGCGATCAACGATTGCGGTCGGAGCGCCAGCGCTTCGAGCCTCGTGTCGATCCGCCACCTTTCGAGTCCGAACTTCGCCAACGGGAAGTTTGGCTTCCAGATTGATGGCAGCGCCGGAGAGATCTGGATCTTTGATGTGGCGTTGAATGGCAATCTCAATGTCTGGACCGAGGTTGGGCGGGTGACGCTCGATGGGGCGGGCGTTCCGGTGAGTGTCTCAAGCGATCCGGGCGAAACCTACACCACCTCGCTGACGATCCAGGCGGGGCGGGTGATTGACAACGCGTCGGACTCGATGCAGGGCGCGAGAATCTACCGGATCCGGATGGCTCCGTAGCGCAGCTTTCCCGGTTGCGGGTTCGTGCGGCCGTCCCGCCGCCGGAGCGGCGCTGCGTCCCGTCGTTGGTCCGGACGGGGTTTGGGTGTGGGATGAATTTTGGGGCGATTCCCGGTTGTTGTGGCTGGTCTGCGACACAGCCGCGCTCCGACTCAGTCGGGCAAGGCTTCGCGCAAGAAGCGCAAGAAGTTGCCGTGCATGATGTTGGCCACGTCCTCGTTGCTGTAGCCTCGGGCCTTGAACATTGGCGGCAGCTTCTGCAGGTCGGCGATGGAATTGAGGTCCGAGGGGGTCTGCTCCGTGCCGAAACCGCCGTCGAGGTCCGTGCCGATGCCGGAATGAAGCGAGTTTCCCGCGAGTTGGCAGACGTGGTCGATATGATCCACGAGGTGTTCCAGTTTGACGCCGAGTTCCTCCGGCCTGGTCTCAAACTTCTTCCAGTCGGGGACCATCATCCAAGCGTCGAGCGCGCCGCCAATGACTGCGCCGCGGTCGATCAATTCCTTCAATTGTTCGTCGGTGAACTGGCGGTCATTCGGAACCAGCGCGCGGCAGTTTGAATGGCTTGCCCAGACCTTGCCTTGAAAGAGGTCCATCGCCTCGCGGAAGGAATCGTCGCAGAGGTGGGTGGCGTCAAGGATCATGCCCAGGCGCTCCATCTCTTTGAGCAGGTTGGGGCCTTGGGGGCCTAGTCCGCCGGTTGCGTGGGTGCCCTGCGCGTAGGTTCCGGGACCGTAGTGCGCGGGACCGATGGCGCGCAGGCCCTGTTCGTAGGCGCGCTCGACATGCCCGATGGTGACCATGGAGTCCGCGCCCTCCAGGCTGAGCAGGTAGTGGATGGGCGCGTCGGCGGGCGGATTGTTGGACCACAAATCGAACGCGTCGGCGAGTTCGGCGGCGGTCTTGATCTGTTTCATCTCGCCGCGTTCCTCCATTGCTCGATACCACGCAAGTTGCCCCTGAGTCTGAGCCCAGGCCTGCTCTGGGGAATGCCAGCCGGGGAGGTCGCTGGAGGGTTTCACATAACGCGCGATCTGGGTCGCGACGCAGATGCCGATCCCATTCTCCCGCATCTCGGGCAGGCACACCGTGCCTCGACCGCGGTCGCGCCGGTCGGTCATGCCCTGCTCCCGTTGGCGGATTTCCTCGAGCGGCTGTGTGTAGTCGCGATTCCACTCCAGCGCATTCATGCTGAGGTCCAGATGGGCGTCGAAAATGAACATGGGGGATGAATGGCTGAATGGCGTTGGGAGGACAAGGCGGTTCTTCTCGAGCAGGGGAGGAAATTAAGGGACTGGCGCGAAGCTCCAAATCTCAAGCAAGCGCCGAGCTCCCAATCTCAAACACGATGATGCGACAGATGGGATCCGAGGGCTCTCCTCTCAGTGCGGTTCATACCGTGAGCTTCCTGTTTCGCGCCGTGATTTCCCAACGGCCGACGGCCTTTCCGTCCTCCACGACGACCGCCTCGTTGTAGTGCGCGACCGTGGGGCATATGTGGCGGGGGATGCCGTAGAGGACATCGCCAGCCTGACAGGCGGAGGCATTGTCCGTCTGCGCGACGAGATGTTCCTCGCTTTGATTGGTGAACCCGGTCACGTCAAGGTCGAAGAGTTTGACCCGCGGGGGCGGTTGTTCGGAAGCGACTGCCTTCACGCCGAGATCCATGCAGAGCAGGTCGTCGCCAGGCTTACTCACCACGCGGGTGAGCAGCGCGGCGGCCGGCTCGAAGGGAAGGTCCGGAAACTTGTCGCCGTAGCCGAAATCCATGAAGACGGTGGTTCCGGGACTGCACTCGACGTCGCCCGAGGCGGCGTGCAGAGGAAAGGTGGGCGTGCCGCTGGCGACAACGCGCGGAACGGGCAGTCCCTCCGTCTCCAATGCCGCGCGCAGATTGCGCACGAGGCCGGCGCAGCGTTCGTATTCCTGCGTTCTTTCCTCAAGATCGCCGACATGGTTGTGGCCGTCATAGGCGTGTAGTCCGGCCGGCTCCACGCCGGGCAGTTCCGCGATCAGACGATAGAGCTCGATCGCCTTCGCTCCGGGTTCGATGCCGGTGCGATGCATGCCGACATCCAGGTCGATCAGCAGGCTGAGGGTGAGGCCGGCTTCCATGAAGGCGTCGGAAAGGGCGTGAATGGCGCGTTTCTGATCGACGACCGCCGAGAACGCGACTTCGGGAAACTTCAGGCAGAGCGCAAGCAGTCGGTTTACATTGGGGCCGACGGGTTGGTAGGCCAGGAGTATGTCCTTGCCGCCGCTGGCGGCGGTCATCTCGGCCTCGGCGATGGTGGCGCACTTGAACTTCGTGATGCCGGCCTCGACCTGTAGCTTGACGACCTCGGCCATCTTGTGGGTCTTGACGTGTGGTCGAAGCCGGTCGGTCGACCCCGCCATCTCCAGCATCTTGCGGATGTTCTCGCGAATGCGCTTCGGATAGACGAGCAAGGCCGGGGAGGCAATCTCGTCTGCGTTCTCGATTTGATACCAGTCGTTGGGCATGCGTTCGTGGTGCGTGGTGCGTGGTGCGTGGTGCGGGGGGCGGGGGGGCGAATGGCAGGCCGTCGCCTACTGATCACAGATTACTGATTACTGATTACTGATGACCGATCACGGACCACCAGTCACGTGATCTCGAAGATGACCTCGATTTCGACGGCGATGGCGCCGGGGAGGGAGCCCATACCGACGGCGCTGCGGGCACCGACGCCGGCTTCCTCGCCGAAGACGTCGCGAAAGAGTTCGCTGCAGCCGTTGATGACGGCGGGGTGTTGTCCGAAGTCGGGCGTCGCGTTGACCATGCCGAGCATTTTGACCACTCGTTTGATGCGGTCGAGGCTGCCGAGTTCCGCCTTCATGGTGGCGAGCAAGGCGAGGCCGGTTTGTTTGGCGGCCGCTTGGCCGGCAGCCACATCGAGGTCGTCGCCGAGGCGTCCGGTCAGGTAGGTCCCATCAGATTGATAGGGGCCATGGCCGGAGATATAGGCGAGGTTGCCGGTGACGACCACGGGTTGGTAGACGCCGCCCTTCGGTGGAGCGGGCGGCAGTTCGAGATTCAGTTCGGCGAGTCTGGCTTCGATGCTCATGGTGTTGATGGGAGGGCTTGGACTGCTGTTGTGTTTCTTAGATTGGGGCCGTTGAGGGGACAATAGCAATGGGCAAAACGCAAGGTTGTAGGTTGCCGTTTGACGGGGTTACAGGACTTCGGCAGGCGGTTGGGATTCCGGCGTTTCCTTGATGTGGATATCCTGCTGAGGGTAGGGGATTTCGATGTTATATTCCTTGAACTTGTCCCAGATGAGGAAGTTGACCCTGCTGCGCACGAGGGTGGGTTGCTTGTAGATGGTGCGGCACCAGACACGGAGTTCGAAATTAAGGGAGGAGTCGCCAAATTCGAGGAAGCGCACGGCGGGCGGTGGATCCTGCAGGACGTCCTCGCACTCGGCGGCCGCCTCGAGCAGCGCCTTTTCCACCACGCGAACGTCGCTGTTGTAGTGCACGCCGACGGGCAGGCGAAATCGGGTCTTGGGATCGGAGTAGCTCCAGTTGGTGACGGTCGTGCTGATGAACTCGGCGTTGGGCACGATCATCGCAATGTTGTCGTTGGTTACGACCGTCGTGCTGCGCAGGCTGATCTTGGTGACCTGGCCGGCGATGCCGGCCACCTCGATGCGGTCGCCCAGGGAAATGGGACGTTCCGCCAGAATGATGATGCCGCTGACGAAGTTGTTGATGATGTTCTGCAGGCCGAAGCCGATGCCGACGCCGATGGCGCCGGCCAGGAAGGCGAGGGAACTGAGATCGATTCCGACGAACTGAAGAGCGATGTAGACGCCGATCGCCAGGAGGAAGTAGCCCAGCATGCGGGCGATGGCGTATTGGAGTCCCAACTCGAGACGGGTGCGGCGCAGCAGGCGTCGGATCACGTAGCGGCGCAGCAGATACTCGCCGAAGAACACACAGAGAATCAGCGCAATTAGCGTCAGAATGCCGCCCAAGGTTACTTCAGACTGTCCCACCGTGAGCAGTGTGTGGGTCAGGAGCTGTTCCAGCTTGGAGATGAATTCCTGCATGGCTGTTGTCGCAACGACGCGCCAATGTAGCGCGGTTCGTGAGCGGGAAGAAGCGCTTTGTGGGCCGATTGAAGTCAGGGATTGGGCGCGCACCCCGCGCTTGGCAAAATCGGTTGGGTGGGGAAGCATCCGTTGTATTCCCTAACGAGATCCGACATGTCTTCATCCCAATACCACTCCGTATCCGACCATGAACGCCCAGCCAACACGCTCCGTCGGCGGGATTTTCTGAAGTTTTCCGGCGCGGCCGCGGCCGCGGTGACGCTTTCCGGCGGCGCTTCGTTCTCGGCCTTGGGCCAGCGGGCCGACCGGATCCAATTCAAGGGACCGGATTCACTCGTGGTTCCCAAAGACTGGGAATCGCTGAATCCCGGCTATTGGCAGCTCAAGGATGGCGCGCTTCGCCGTCGATTCGGCAACTATGGCGAACGAGCGCGCTCGACGGGCTTTCCGTTTCATTACGAGACGCACCGACGCAACGGCGGCGTGATGGCGATGGAGTATGATCCGTCGCCGCCCATCGGAGTGATTTATCGGCGTGATCAGAAATACTCCGAGGGCCGCTATACGATCTCGGCGACCTTCACGTTCCGGGGCAGGGTGGACGTTCGGCGAGAGGGCGATTCGGACGATTGGAAGATGTATCAAGCCGGCTATGGATTGATGGGCATCGCATTGGGCGCCAAGAGCGTTTTCGAAAGTTATGGCAAGGTGCGCAATTCCACGGTGATCGGCTGGACCGACGACGGCAAGTTCGGTTTTGTCTCCTTGCCCAAGGGCGCGCGAGGCAAGGGCGACAAGCGTGAGTCGGAAGCGCCTGCGTCGGCGCTTCAGGCCGGCGACAAGGTTTCCATCCTGATAGATGTCGCTGGCGTGGATAAGGCGAACGTTCAGATTCAGGCCACGTTTGTCGACCCCAAGGGACAAAGAACCTCGGTTCAGCGCAAACTGCCGCGGAGGTTTGTCGACGGTTACGTGGGCGTCGCCGCGCGCGGTCTGGCTGACTTTGAGCTGAACGAGTTGAACGTGCTGTCGTTTGAGTCGATTGCGGCCCCGGAGGATTATCCGGCCAATGATTGTCTGGTCTGCTATCCGCTCGGCGACACCTTGAAGGAGGTCGGCGGCCAGTGGCGGGTACGCTTTGTGGGGTTGTTTGCATCCGACGGCAAGACGGCCGAGTTGCGTATTGCCGATACGCCGAATCCCGAAGCCGGTTGGGCGAACGTGAAGCCGGCTGGGCGGGCAAAGATAGTCAACAACAAGTGGCGACGAAACACAGCGACCATTCATGCGACCCTGCCGGCGAATCCCGCGGACAAGGAGCTTTACTACACAGTCTGGAAGGACGGGAGGAATGTCACTTCGGACACGCGCATCGGGACGAAGGCCTGCGGTCCGGGCACGGGGCTTGTGGGGGATGTTCCGGTTAGCGGGGATTATGTCGGTCGTCTGCCGCAGTTGAAGGCCCCCTATAAGATTTGCGGCCTGAGCTGCCATGCCCTGACCAGCGGTTTGCAGCAGCGGACGAAAGATGGCTTCCGGATTCTGGGCGGCGGCGATGACTGGCAATTTCGCGACCAGCCGACAGTCGAGGCCTACAAGCATCTGGAGGACTACAACTTCCAGGTCATGTGTTGGGAGGACGACGTCTGGTACATGGAGTTGATGCTTTATCCGCCGAGCACGGACGACGCCTACAAGGTGGTGTCGATGTCGATTGCCGGGCCGACGAGCCGTTGGCAGATGATGCGGCATTGGAATGTGATCAATCCGGGCGATCACGATTACGGCATGGATGATGTGAAAGGGCCGGAGCAGATCGTGATTCGACTGCACGACGGGCTCGGGCAGGATCGCGATTACATGCGCCGCAACTTCCAGATCGTGCATCACCTCATCACCGGCGACGAGGAGGTGGACGCCCTCGCCAACCCCAAGAAGTGGCGCGCCTGGAAGATGCCGAACCGGGATTTCACCTTCGGCATTCTGGATTCCCGGCTTTGGCGATCGAGCCAGGACACGGCAATGTGGGATGACGAGGGCTGGGGGCACATGCGCGAGCTTTACGATCGGGCGGATCCGACCCGGAGTCTCCTGGGCGAGGAGCAGTTCGCCTGGTTGCAACAGTTGATCAGGACGGACTCCTCGCCGCTGATCTGCCTCACCGGCTTGAATGGCCTGCACACCATCTGGACCGGCGGCAAGAAATACAGCAACACCGAGGAAGACTTTGCCCAACGCGATCGCGTGGCGGCGGATTATGCGGGCTGGGTTGCGGCGGGCGCGGACCGGGTCATCGAGCTGCTTGGCTCGCGCGACGGCGTGGTCACGGTCTATGGCGACGTGCACAACGGCAGCATCATCAAGAACACCGATCACGGCGTGATCGAGTGCAGCTTTGGGCCGATCGGCCGCAGCGGCGGGCGTGCGGTGATTGAAGGCTTTGGACCGGAGATGAAGGACTATGACGGACGACCGTTGGAGGTGACCGCGCTTTATCACAAGGAGCACGCCGATCCGGAACTGGCCAAGCACGCCAAGGGCTCTCCGTTCTACTGGAATTTCCTGGAGATGGAGTTTGACCCGGACAAGGCCGATCCGGGCATCGGGCTGCGGGTCCGGAACATGATTGACGCTCCGGACGAAAAGCCGCGGGGTGGGGCGCCGTTGGAAACCGCGGCATCATCGACCGGGCGCAAACCAACCTGCCGCGTCCCGGAGATCACCACGATTCCGAACGCCGACGTGCGCTTTTCAACCCTGGATGGCCGTCCCCTTCGCGGCGGCCGCAGCGACTCCCAGGGGCGGGTGTTGGTTCGCGGATTGGTAGGTCCCCAGCCTGGCGATACGATCATGGTCTCGGCGCAGGATGGTCGGCGGGCCGATGCGAAACTGGTGAAGGCCGAGGCTGTTTGATTTTCAAGCAAACCGATGTAAGCTCTCAAACATGATGGAAGACCCGGACAAGCAGGCGACGGATCAGGAACGCGAGAACGAGGCTCAAGGCGCGGAATCCTTGGATGAAAAACTTTCCCCCGAGGAGCAAATGGCCAAGTTTGAAGAGGCGATGAAGAACGAGGACTGGGGACACCAGCCCTGTTGAGAATCAACGTTTCCCGGCGGCCGCGAGCGTCAGGATGGAGATGGCGGTCGTAGGCTCGGTCTCGTAAAGGCGTCTTGCGAGTTGTCGGAAGGCTGGCGTCGAAGTCGTCGGGAAAAGGAGGCCGATGCGTTGGTCGACGGCTTGTATTGGGATGAACGGCTGAGATTCAAATTCGCCGCCCGCAGAGCGCAGTTCCTCCAGAAGGGCGGTCAATTCCGCTTTCGTATCGGCGAGGCAAACGATTCCCAGCCATGACTTGTCTGAATCTCCCGCGGGCGGAACGTTCTCCACATGGACCGGAATCTCGAACAGTCCCACGCGCCATGCGGCTCCGGGCGGCGAGAGGATCAGCCAACGCTCCCATTCGCGGGGGAGGGACCAACCGGTGGATTGGGCGCGATTGATGAGATCGCAAGGGAAGGTGAATCCGGCGTCCTGGCCGTAGGTTTCGGCGGCGATCAGCAGCGACATCGCTTCCTCCCCGGGATTGAACCGGACGGCGTCGGGATCCTCCGGGAGATACATCTTCATTTCCTCGCCATACACCGAGGGCAGGGGCGCGAAGAAGGCGGCGCCGGGCGAACTGCCGGCGGCGATCCGCTGGGAGATTCGCTGGGCCGCGACGTTGTAGCCCACGCGTTCCTGGCGCCATCCGGCGGCGGCTTGCGCGGTCCCGGCGACAACGGCGCAGGCGACTCCGAGTGAGAGGACCTGGCGAGTGCGCGTGGTTGCGGATTGCCAGATTCCAGCGAGGGCGAGCAGGGAGAGCGGTAGTAGGAAGCCCATGGTCCGGCCATATGGCGCGGCCCCGGACACGATGGTGTACGCGAGCAGGGACACAAGAGACAGGCTGATGGCGAACCACAGCCAGCGGTGTTCCGCGCAGCGTGAGGCGAGGAGCATGGCGCAGCCCAGTCCGAGGACGGCGATGGCCATCCACCAACCGGGGAATACGACCCAACCCGCATGCCAGAGGACGTCGGCCATTTCAGTCAGGGAGTTGAAGGGCGTGCCGTAGCGTCCTTGCGCGTGGCGGAAATCGGAGAAGTGGAAGAGCGCGAATGCGGCGCTGGCGCCGCCGATTGCAACGCCCTGCCAAACCCAGCCTCGTTCCTCCGTGTTCTTCCAAAAGCGTCTCGATTTCGAAAACAGCGCATGGAGCATGGCTCGATCCGGGGAGGGATGGAATTCCGATGCCGCGTGGTTTTCGACGCTCCGATCGGGGACTGACTGAAGCGCTTGCCACAAGACGGCGAGGTAGACGGGCGCGAGCCAAGCGAAGGCGAGGGAAACCGTGTTCAGGAACAGGGCGACGCCCACTGCCGTGAGGGCGAGTGTTCGGCTGCGGTTCAGTCCTCGGTTGCGCGCTTGTTCGATGAGGAACAATTGAGCCGGAACCAGGGCCAGCATGAAAGCGTAGCCTCGCGCGGTCTGGCCGTAGTGAATGGCGTAGGGGTTCACGGCGTGCAGCGCGCCGAGGCCGGCCGCCAGCCACGGATTTCCAGTCCAGCGCCAGCTGAGGCGAATCAACAAGAAGACCGCGAGAAGCGAAGCCAGCACGGCCGGCAGCCGCATGGCCCACTCACTGAATCCGAAAAGGAGGCAGGAGAAGCAAATTGCCAGTGAATTGACCAGGTGATTGTTGGGGTCCCATTTCTGGAAGAGGGCCTTGCCGACGCCTTTGGCGAAACGTTGGAGGTTGAAGACGCCCTCTTTCTGCATTGCCGACATGGTCTTGTCATAGTGAAAGCCGGTGTAGAGGCGGGCTGAGGCGGCCTCATCGCGGCGCAGCGGTTGCGAGATTGCAGGAGAGAGGCGCAGAAGCGCGGTCAAGGCCAGGACGACCAGCGTCAGGACGGTCATCTGCCGCGACCAAGGCGAGACTACAGAGTCGGCTGCCGTTGGTTGCCTCATGGCTGTTGTCGCAGGCGCTCGGTGACGAGCAGGAGACGTCCCTCAATCGCCGTGGCGGGCGGGCAGTTGGAAGCTGATTTCGGAATCGCGTTTTCGGCTGTCCCTGACGCTGAAAGTGATCCGGTCCCCGGGGCTGTAGCGCTGATTGATCCAGATGAGGAAGGCGCGCCCGGCGATGTCGGCCTGGTGGCCGTCGATGGCGGTGATCACGTGATCGCGTCGGAGTCCCGCGGCTACGGCCGGTCCTTGCAGTTTCTTTCCGAGGAAGGGGGTGGCGGCCATCCTGCCCTCGGGAATGCCATACTTGCGGCGTTTGCCGTCGTTGGTCTTGATGGGGAAGAAGCCGGGGTAGGCGCCGACGACGCCCTGCGATACGGACATTCGCCAATCCAGAATGGTCTGCCGCCAACCGGGGGCGACTTGCAGCGTTCCTTGCATGACGGCGTTGTTGCGGCTCCAGACGAGGTCAATGGAGCCGGCTCCCTTGGGCCCGCGATGAAGGACGCCACGGAAATCGGTTTGACCGAACAATCGTTGGCCATCGGCGGCGCCGAGAATATCGCCTGGGCGAAGGCCAGTCTTGGCCGCGGGGCTGTTGGGTTCGACGCGATCAACCTTCAAACCATGGTCGCGGTTGAGTTGGATGCCGACGTTTTCGGGCAGGGGCCAGGTGTAGAAATCGTTCAAGGCGTCGAAGGTTCCAGCTTCCACGGCCGGAGTGCGGAGGATGTCGTTGACCTGGTGGCAGTGCAGGCAGGTCTGCTGATGGACATGTTTGTTCGATTTCGCTTTCCACGTTTGGTATCCGGGGAGCGTCGAGGGAGGTTTCGCTTTGCCGCTGAGATCGGGAGCCGGCCGGTCCATGTTCCAGGACATGCGGCGGGGGTCGTAATGATGAGCCAGAACCCGCTCCATGGTGGCCACCAGGGATTTCTCGGAAATGCGGGTGGCGTCCGAGACGTGATCGCGCCCCCCGTAGATCGCATAGATTTGTCCTTGGGGAGACAGGAAATAGCCCCACCAGGAGATGTCGAGGTCCTGGTAGTCTGCGACCGGGAAAAGGCGGAGGTCAAGTGCGTTGGCGTCGGTGATGCGCAGGGTGATGAACTGCGTCAGCAGCGGGGTCAGTTTCGGGCCGCCCTCCAGGACATCCTTGTCGAAAGCCGAGCACTGCTTGCAGGGGAGGCAGCGGAAGGTCGCGAAAACGGGGCGATTCTCGCGTTGCGCTTCCTGTAGTGCGGCGGCGATGTCGCTGCGCCACTCCACGGCGAAGGTGTCGGGGGTGGGGATGCCGCCTTGCGGCGGGCCGAGAATCTCGCGCCAATCGGACGCGCCGGGAGCGGCGTCGGCCGAGAAGACAAGCAGGGAGAGAGCAATGGCGAGGCGTCGAGCGCGCGACGAGACGCTTCGCGGGGGCGGCGTTGTCATACCCGCGCAGGGTAGCCCGCAACGGCCACCGCGCAATGAGATTCAATGGGAGTCAGAGCGTGGCCGTTCCGGCCTTTCCGCGGACGTACTTGTGGCAGTTGACGCAGTTGATCGTCATCTGCACGTAAGCGAGGGAGGCGGCGTCGATGTTCTTTTTCTGCGCGGCCCGTTGGAGCGACATGGCGTTCCGTCGGAACTCCTCGCTGAAGACTCGGTATTCGTCCGTCTGCATGGCGCGCCAGGCCTCGGTCTGGCTGAGCCGGATGAGAGCTGCGGCGTTCTTTTCGATTTCGTCGTATTTCTCGGTGGCGACGCCCTCAAGAACCTTCTGGGAGTGAACCAGTTTGCGTTTCATGGCGTCCTTGGTGGTGGCCTTGAAACTGGGGGCGAATCCGGCGGCGAGAAGCGCCATCGCGGTGATGGCGGTCCATCGAGAGAGTTTTTTGGTCTTGGTCATGATCATGATCGGCCTTTCCGGCTAAGGTTTTCGGGGGCCGATGGGTTCGCCATCGGCGCAGTGGTCAGCCCAACTCAAACACGCGGGTTTCGTCAAGTCGCGAAACCGAACCGATGGTGAACGGCTTCATAGTCTTCCTTCAACGAAGCGCAGATGTGCCGGGAAGCGACCATGCCGGCCGCGGTTCGGATCATCTGGGTGAACTGCTTTTCGGGCAGGTTCACGCCATCGTGACGAATGGCGACCAGGCGGACTTTCTTCTCCAGCAGTTCCGCGAGGAATTCCTCGCAAGCCACGGGATCGTCGGTCCGGAAGTCGTATTCTTCGGTCTGGTGTTTGAACTCGAGGGAGTAGACGACGTGATATTTGGGTAGAATACTCATGACTTCAGTGGGGTTGAGGGTTGATGTCGGGATGTTTCCGGCGTGTTCATTCCGTCCAGCCGGCGAAAGGATGCGGGACGTCCGGTTTGGCTTCCGGATGGAAGCCCGGGTTTTCGACGGCCATTCCGGCCGTCTTTGGATGCAGCGGCTCCAGCAAATCGGTTGAAAAGCAGAGAGGCCGCCCGTTGCGAGGCGGCCTCTCCGGTCACACACACTTCCAACCTACCCAAAACCGATCTGACGATCCTGACGGTTCCAGCAATGGAAACGATCACATTCATCGATCGACGGGAGACACCATCGGCCCAATGCGTCTGGCGCGCAGCCCACGGGTTGGCCGATTGTGGCTCAATCTTGTTGGAGCCGGGTTCATCATGTGGCAACGAATTCATGCTCGTTCTCCCGGACGACCAAGACGGGGCAGGGCGCGTGGCGCACGACGTTTTCGGTGACGCTGCCCAGCAGGACGTGCTTGATGTTGCTGTAGCCGTGAGTCGACATGACGACGAGGTCGATGTTCTCGGCCTTCGCCAGTTCGACGATTTCAGTGGCGGCTCGGCCCTCGCGCACGACGAGGGAGGCGGTCATCTGGTCGGATTCGAGGGTTTTCAGGATTTCGCTCAATTGGCTCTCCGCATCCTGAATGAGATCCTCGCGCAGGGTCGGGAGGTCGATGCCCCCAAAGCCCTCGGCGACCATGTAGTTCAACGAGGAAACGTGCAGCAGCACGACCTCGGCGTGGAACTGTTCGGCGAAGGGCCGGGCATATTGCAGGGCCTTTTTCGAACAGGCGGAGAAATCGATGGGAACCAGGATTCGTTTGAGTCCGATCGACGGAGCTTGGGTTGAATCATTGACAGTCATGGTGTTCTCCGGGGTTGAGGGTTCAAGTTTCGATGAATTCGTGTTCCTTGTTGCGCACAACAAAAACGGGGCAGGGCGCGTGGCGCACGATGCGCTCGGCGGTGCTGCCCAGAATGGCGTGCCTGACGACCCGCTCGTTGTGGACGCCCGTGACAATCAGGTCGGCGTTCCACGTCCGAGCTTTCTCAAGGATGCCGCTGGCGGCCACGCCGCGGACTGTTTCGCATTCCCGGGTGATGCCGTCGCCCAATTCATCGCCGGCCATCTGCGCGGTGAGAGCCTCGGCGTGTTTGACGGCTTCCGTCTCCATACGCTCCTGGGCGATCGGCCCGAGGCGCAGCGATATGCGCTCGATATCGGTCAGATCGACGACATGAAACAGCATCACAGAAGCCCCATAGACCTCGGCGAAGCGATTGGCGTAGCGAAGCGCTTTCCGACAGGTTTGGGAAAAATCGACGGGGACGAGGATCCGCTTGATGCCGATGACGGTCGGCGCGGGCGGAGCTTTCTCCACAGATTCGATCGCGGGGGCGGGGGCGATTTCGGGTTGGACGCTCATTCTAGATTCCTTTCGTCTTCAGAGTGACTCGGTCGCCATATCCGCGCCAACCTTCACTTGTCACCTTGCCGTCCAATATTGGCGAAGGCCTGAGTCGTGAGTTGGGAGGGGCTCGCAGGGCATTGGGATTCGCAGGATGCGTGTGTTTGCGCGATGGGCGCGCCGCTGCTTTACAATCGGATCGGCCCCGGTCAGATTT
The DNA here is from genome assembly GCA_964519245.1 of uncultured Verrucomicrobiota bacterium. Taxonomy (GTDB): domain Bacteria; phylum Verrucomicrobiota; class Verrucomicrobiia; order Limisphaerales; family JAYPEY01; genus JAYPEY01. The sequence goes on along the minus strand of CAZFLK010000125.1, from coordinate 3,346 downwards.
CGGGTAGCTATGAGCCGCATGAGAAACTACGCTAGGGGACTGCTCTCAGGCTATTTCGTCCTGGCGGTGAACGTGGTTTATTCGCTGATTGCGGTAAGACTTGCGTGGGAGCATTTGCCGGAGTCGGAGTTCGGAGTCTGGACGGTTTGCTTGATGGTTGCCGGGTATCTCCAGTTCATCGATTTGGGTATGGGGTCGGCGACCGCGCGGCTGTTGATTGACTGCAAGGACGATCGCGCTGGCGGTCTGTATGGGGGCATGATCAAGACTGCGTCGCTGGTCTTTTTTGTCCAAGGACTGTTGGTTTTTGTCTGCGGAGCCGCGTTAAGCTTGGCGGCGCCGGCGACGTTGAAGATTCCCAACGAATTGCGGGACGAGACGGGCTTGCTGCTTTTGGGGTTGGTGGGGGTCTCTGCGGTGCAGTTTCCCGGGCGCATTTTTTCGCTGATCCTGTTCGCGCGGCAGCGGCTTGATCTTCAACATGGCGCGGAATGCGTGCAGTTTGTATTCAGTCTGGCGTTGTTGTGGCATGGATTTCGCTCGGGTTGGGGAGTGTTCAGCCTGCTGGCCGCGCAAGTGGGCGGGATGGCGGTTTCGGTATTCCTTTGCGGGTGTTTCTGCTTGATTTGCGGTTTTCTGCCTCGACGCGGCGAATGGGGGAAGTCCAGTCGCCAGCAGTTCCGGGAGATTTTTTCCTTCGGAACGAGCCTGTTCTGGATCCAGGTCGCGACGAGGTTCATAAGGACGAGCCATGCGGTGGTGCTCGCCCGGGCATTGGGAGGGGAGGCGGGCGTCGCGGCGGCGGGGGTCTGGGCCGTGACGACCAAGGCGTTCATGCTTGCGCGTCAGATGGCGTTCAAAAGCATTGACATGGCTACCCCGGTATTGGGCGAGATGCACGCGCGCAACGAAAGCGCACGCTTGCGGGATCGCTACCGGACGCTGTTCTGCTGCGCGAATGCCTTGGCCGTCTGGAGCGCGATTGTCTTCGCGTTTGCGAACGCGTCCTTCCTGTCGGTGTGGATGGGCGGCGAGGTGGCGTGGGCGCCGCATCACGACTGGCTATTGGCCTTGTGGTTGGTTGTGCTGGTCCAGCAGGGGCACCATGGCAACCTGATCCTGGCGAGAAAGCAAATCGGCCACCTTAAGACGGTCGTCATGGTCGAGGCGATTGCGTTTATTGCCGGCGGCGTTCTCTACTTCGGACGCGAGGGGATGGATATGCTGATACTGTGGTCATTGATCTGCACCCTGGTCTGCAGTTTTGCCTACGGGAATTGGCGTGTTGGGCGAATGAACGAGGTCGGGGCCCGGGAACTGCTTTGGAAGTGGCAGAAGCCGGGGGTGGCAATGGCGGCGGTCCTGCTTCCGGTGGGTTGGGGGCTTGATGTTGTCAGCCGGGATGCGCCGGAGGCGCTTGAGTTTCTGGTGAAAGTCGGGGGGCTTGGAACGCTGGGCGCGGTGATCTTTGGGCGGATGGTCCTGCCGGGGGAGTTTCGCGCCAAGTTGATCCAGATGTCGCCTTCGACGGTGCGCCCTTTCCTCACTTGCATCTGCGGTAAGCGGATTCAGGGGCAGTCCTGAGAGTCGGTGTTTGTTCACTTGGGAAGCGTTGGTGGTTGGGGCGCCGGTTCCGGAAAGTCGGTCGTTGGCGCGCCATTGCCGGAGTCCGGGGTGAAATCGCTTGCGGTTTCCGGGAGGAAGCGGTGAAGGTCATCGGGATGCGAGTGTTGCTTACGTCCTGTGGTGATTGGCACCTGCCTCGAACTGCGCGAGCGTTCCAGACGCGTGACGCGTTGGCCGGGCTATGGATCGCTGGGAAGAACCTGCCGGGCGGCGACCCGGCGAAGTTTCGTCGAGCTTGGTTGTATCATCTGGCGATGAAGCCCTTCTATCACCTGGCTCCGCAGATTGTGCAGGAAAAGATGTATTACCGTTTGCTTCCCCTGTGGCGATTCTGGCTGGAGAGGCAGCCTTTGCCGGAGTTCGACGTAGTTCAAGCGATTGCGGGCTACGGGGTCGAAATGTTCCAGAAGGTCTCGGGACGCCGTTGCCTCAAGGTGGCCGACTGTCCGAACAGTCATCCAGACAATCTCCGGACCATTTGGCAGGGGGAATGCGATCGCTGGAGCCCCGGGGAGAAGGTTCCAATCCCGGTTTGGATGTTCGCGCGGATGAAGAAAGACATCGAGTGCGCTGATGTGGTTCTCTGTCCGTCTGAATTCGTGAAGGAGTCTATTATCGAGCGGGGGGTGGACGAGTCGCGTTGCGTGGTGAATCCCTTTGGCGTGGACGTCTCGATCTTCCAACCGCGGGAGGAGTCGCCGAGAAAACCGAGGTTCGTGGTGGTCGGCACGATTTGTTTGCGTAAGGGGCATCACTACCTGTTTCAGGCTTTTGACGAGGTGCGGAAGAAGTTGCCGGAGGCGGAGTTGGTCGTGGTGGGTGACTACAAGTCGGATTTTCGGGGAGTTCGGTCGCGGTGGCAGGGCTCCTTCACGCACTACCGGGGACTGTCACACCCTGAGTTGGCGAAGTTGTTGGTGGCGTGTTCCGCCTTTGTACTGCCCTCGTTGGAGGAAGGATTTGCCAGGGTGATCATCGAGGCAATGGCGGCGGGATTGCCGATCGTCGCAACCCACGAAAGCGGGGCGAGCACCTTGGTTCGAGATGGCAGCGAGGGATTGATTGTGCCGTCGCGTGATGTCGCAGCCTTAAGCGCGGCGATGATAAGGGTGGTCGAGGACGAAGGAATAAACCGTGCGATGGGTAAGGCCGCGGCGGAGCGGGGCGGGAGCGGGAATAGTTGGCAGAACTACGGGGATCGCCTTCTAGCGGAATATGCGGCCCGCCTTTAGCTGGGGGCGTTCTTTCCATCGGGCGCGCTCTGTTTGCCCGCGTTGAAGATGCCGAGGACCGAGATGCAATGATAGGGGAACAGGCGCCGGAACAGACCGGTTTCCAATCGAATGGCGCCGCGTTGCCCCAGAAGTTTCACCGCGACGTCGCTGAGCAATGGCAGCAGTGTTGCGTCCGAACCCCATTCCCGGAGTTCGAGTCCGCAACCGCGTTCCGCCAGATTCCTCAGGTGCCAATGGTCCCAAGACTGCAGGTGTCCCTCGTTGATCTGCGTGAGGTCGAATTCCCGTTCGGTGATGCGGTGGAGGTAGCGGAGGTTGGGCACGGCAAGAATGACGAACTTGCGCGCGATCGAACTGATTGCGCGCAGCGTCCGTAAGGGCGATTCCACGTGCTCCAGGACATGGAAACAAGTCACGATATCGAAGGAGTCTGCGCCGAATTGCCCGACTGGATTTCCGGAATTCAAGGGCACGGCGAGGCCGTG
>CAZFLK010000124.1:0-17458 GCA_964519245.1 uncultured Verrucomicrobiota bacterium | reverse complement strand
TCCGGGGATTCGATTGCCAACGCCGTGCCGAACAGGTCACGGGCGGTGAAGTCGTTGTCTGGATTGTTGATTTCCAACGCCGCGTCGAAGATGCTGCGGGCCTTGAACTCGTCGTTATTGTGTGTGGCGGCGGATTCCATGGCTACGTTCATTCATGCGGAAATCCGGAGCAGAAAGGTTCAGGAAAACGCCACACGCTGTAGCGTTGTTCTGCGAACCGATGGAAATAAGAGCAGGATCGAAGACGGCTGCATGCTCTGACAGAGAGCGCGCTGCAGGCCGGATGGCTGCTTCGGATTCAGCGCGAGTCCTTGATGGCGTTGTACAGCCAGGCCTTGGCGTAGTTCCAGTGGCGTTTGGCCGTGCTACGAGAGATGTCCAGGGCGAGGGCGGCTTCGTCGATCTTCAGCCCCGCGAAGAAACGCAGTTTGACCAGTTCCGCCACAATTGGATCCTCGCGTCCCAGGTCGTCGAGAGCCTCGTGAATGGCGAGCAACTCATCGTCTTCGGTCTCGGCGACGATGTTGAGTTCGTTGAATTCGACTTTCTCCTGGTCGCCGCCGCGCTTGAGGGCCTTTTTGCGGCGTGCGTTGTCGACGAGGATGCGGCGCATGGCCTCGGCGGCGGCGGCGAAGAAGTGCGCGCGGCCGTCCCATTGCTGCTCCTGTCCCTGTGAGACGCGTAGCCAGGCCTCGTGGACCAGGGCCGTCGCCTGCAGGGTTTGACCGGGGGCTTCGCGGGCAAGTTTGCTGGCGGCAAGATTGCGGAGTTCCTCGTAGACGAGGGGCATCAGCTCTTCTGAGGCGCAGGCGTCGCCGGTCTGCATCGAGTTCAGGATTTGAGTGACATCGCTCATTCGCTTGAATCGGCATAAAGAATCCAACTTTTAATGCGCAAGAGAACAAAAAAAGGGCCAAACTTCCGGATGACCATTGCGTGAGGGAGTTGTCTGCCGGCTGTAACCGGGCGCTCAAGGGCTGGCTTCAGTCCCGTTCGGCAACGAACCAGCGGGCGAAGCGGGTGTAGTCGTCGTCTCCCGGGAGATTTGCGAGGCGTTTCTTGAGGGTTTCCAGGATGTCCAGTCTTACGATCCGGCCTTCGGAATCCAGTTGTTCCCGGGCGACGGCTTCGGCCAACTCGGGCAGCCACGCCGGCGAGGGGTCCTCAAAGGGCAGGGGGAGCAACCGGAGGGAGCCGTAAGCAACGGAGGCGACCAGGTCGCCGTCGGGGCTGATCTCGAAGGAGTAGGGCTCGGCGTCCGTGTGCGGCCATTTCACCGTTACGGGCATGGCCGAATCTACATGCCAAACCCGCAAGGTCTTGTCCCGGCAGGCCGAAACGATGTGACGCCCGTCGGGAGTGAATTCAGCGCTGTTCAGGTAGTGTTCATGGCCGAGTTCCGCCAACTTTGACTGGGTCTCCAGGTCCCAGACGATCACCGTGCCCGGAACGGGAATTGAGGTCATGGCATTTGGGATGGCGGTCAGAATCCGTTTGCCGTCGGGGCTGAAGTCAGAGCCGCGTATCCCGGCGTTGTGTGGAATGCGATGAATCAGTTTACCGGAGGCTGCATCGTGGATTCGCGCCTCGGTCAGGCTTGTGGTCAATGCCATGGAGCTGTCGTCGCTGTAGCTGGACGTCCAGCGGGCGCGTCCCCGTTCGATGGTGATGCTCTTCGGTGAGCCGGGCAATGCCCCGAGCTTCCAAAGCCGGGTGCGGCTGCGTGTCATGGTCATCAACTGTCCTCCGTCGGGTCGAAACGCCAAATGATAGACCGACTCCCTGTGCGGCAGCGGCGGCGTCGAGGGTTGTCCGGTTTTCGAATCCCAGATGCGAACCTTCTCTTTGGACCGTGACGCCAACCATCTGCCGTCGGGCGAAAAAGCAACTTGTTGGAACGGCGCGCCATCCGGGATATGAAACAGCGGTTTCGTTTGGAGCTGTGGTTGCGTTGACCAAACGGTCAGCCCCCGGTCAGACGCCGAGGCAAGTTGGTTGCCATCAGGCGAGAAACAGACGTATTCGAAATCCTGGTTGCCCCCGGAGATTGAAGCCGTCCGGCGCCGTGTGTCTGTCGCTACGAACTGAATTCCATTGCGGCCGAGAGCGACGGCGAGCGTCCGACCATCAGGGGAGAAAGTGACGTGTTTTGCGGGGGCGGAAACCTCGTTGAGTCGATGGTCCGCTCTTGTCGGGCGTATATCCCAGACACGGATGCGTCCGCCTGCGATGGCGGCGGTGTTGCCGAGGACATCGAGACAGTAGGCCCGGTCTTCGGAGGGGGAGAAGGCCATGGTTCCGACCGTATTCGAATGCTTCAGGGGTTCGGTGAGAGAGGTTCCGGTTGCGGCGTTCCAGATTCGCAGATAGCCGGAACGCGTGCAGGTCGCGAGTCGTTCGCCAGTGGGGCTCAGGATGATCCGGATCACTTTCTCAGATTGCGTCTTTGTCCTCGCGATAAGTTTACCCGTCTCAGAACTGTAGATTTCGGCATGATGGGGAAGCCTCAAGGCGAAGCGCTTTCCATCGGGGGAGAATGTCATCAGGGGTTGCCGTGAAATGGACGGCGCCAATGCCTGTTCCAGTTGGATGTCGTTCAGAAGCCTGCCTGTCCTCAGATTGAAGAGCCGGATACTGGAGTTGTTGATCCTCTGCAAACACCAGGTTCCGGTGTTGTCCACAAGAGGCCGTTGGGCGGTCCCGATATTTCGAATCGTGGAGAGGATGCGGCCGGTGGCGACATCCACGGCGCGAGGGGTCGCGCTTCCGTTGCGAGTCTCGGGTCTGAAAAGGCAGACCAGGAGTTCCTCATTCGTCGTGAGGAAGGATTGCGGAAGGAGGGATTCCTTGAACGTGTGGCGGTAAAGAATCTCCCCGGTTGAGATTCGCCTTCCGGCGAGGAGTCTGCCCTTGTCCGAGCGTTCGAATGCGATGTCCTGATCCAGGGCCGCGGCGAATGGCGGCGCGTCTCCAGAATCGGTGGTTGAAAGCAGTTTGCCGGATCGAGCGTCCCAGATGCGCCATGCCTTGCTGGATTGCATTCCGACAAGCGCGCCGGAACGCGCGAGTCTCAACTGGCTGGAGAGCTTGAGATCCGGGACCTTGATCGGATCGGTGAAAGGCTCTCCGGTGAAGCCGTTCCAGATCCGCAGTTCCGCCTTGTTTGACAACGCCGCGATCAGCAATGGGCCATCGGCCGGCGAGGCTGTCCGGATCCGGCGAATTCCCCCGGGATGTCGAATTGGCTGTCCGACAGGAGCAGAATTCGCGGCCCGCCAGACGCGAACCGTTCCTTTGGAGCCGTGAGTCACGATGAACGCGCCGTCCGGCGAGAAGGTCGCCGCCGTGACCGGATCGTCGGCGCCGAAGCGGTTCAATCGGGTCAGTGTTCCCGCGTCCCACAATTGCGCTGAGCCGTCCGCGCAGACGCCCAGAAGCAGGTCCTTGGACGAGTTCAGGGACATGGAACGAACAGTGGCGTTCGTCTCCAGCTCGACGGCCGGGCTCAGATCGTGATTCAGGTCTCGCAGAATGGAGACGAGCAATGGGGCGGTTGGCGGGTAGGTGGGATCGGTCTTGAGAGCCCTTGCCAAGTGGACCAACGCCCGACGCTGTTTGTCGGCTTCCAACTGGGCCAGACCCGTCTGAAAGTCGGCTCGCGCCAAGGTCCGTTTGAGACTCTCGGCGGTGGCCTGAGTCTCCTGTTTGGCTGCGGACTCTGCAGTTCGCGCCGTTTCGGCCGCTTCCCGCTCGCGCTCGGCCCGTTCGGTTTGTTGGGTCGCCACTTTCCTTTCGGCCACGGCTTCCTTTCGCGCGTCGTCCGCCTCAAAGTAGAGCATGGTCATGCCGACAACGCCGAGCAACAGTGCCGCGAAGATTGAGGCGGCGACGGACAGAGGTTTCCGATTGCGCTTCCAGTATTTCCCAAGGAGGTAAAGCGCGGTTGGAGGCGAGGCCAGTACGGGTTCGTTGCGCAGGTAGCGTTGAACGTCCTCGGCGAATCCGGCGGCGGTGTCGTAGCGTCGATTGCGGTCCTTTTCGAGAGCCTTGAGGACGATCCAGTCGAGGTCGCCGGTCAAGGCCGAGACCAACTGGCCTGGTGGTTCCCGGCGTGAGTCGCTGAGGGCCGTGGACTTGCGACACACGGCGCTGACCGCCTCGCTGGGCTTGGTTGCCTCCTTCTCCCGGATCAGGCGTTGAATCTTGGGCAATTCCGCGCCCTTGATCTCGGCGCGATTGATCGGTGTCTCGCCGGTGAGGAGCTCATAGAGGAGGACGCCGAGTGAATAGATGTCCGCGCGGGTGTCGATATCCAGGCCGCTCATCTCGGCCTGCTCGGGACTGGTGTAGAGCGGCGTGCCGATCATCTGCCCGTAGGCGGTGAACAGCGTCTTCTCGGTCAGTTCCTGGTTGATCGCCTTGGCGATCCCGAAGTCGATCACCTTGGGGACCGGCCGGCCGTCGTGGTGTGTGATCAGGACATTGGAAGGCTTGATGTCGCGGTGGATGACGCCTTTCTGATGGGCGTGTTGAATGGCGGCGCAGACGTCCAGGAAGAGGATGAGTCTTTCCTTGGTGGACAGGGTTGACGTGTCACAGTAGTCGGTTATGGGCACGCCATTCACCAACTCCATGACAAAGTAGGGGCGTCCGGTTTCCGTGGATCCGCCATCAAAGACTTTCGCGATGTTCGGGTGATCCATCAGCGCAAGCGCTTGCCGCTCGGCTTCGAAGCGGGCGACAATCTCCCGGGTGTCCATTCCGGGTTTGATGATTTTGAGCGCGACCTTCCTTTTGACGGGCTTGGACTGTTCGGCCATGTAGACGACGCCGAAGCCGCCGACCCCGATTTCTTGAAGGAGTTTATAGGCGCCGATGACTGTGCCGGCGGGTTGGTGAGCTTCGATGGAAGGGTTGAGGTCGGATGACAACTCCCTGGTCGACATGAACGTCTCGGAGTCGTTGAACGCCAGCAGTAGCTCCTTTACGCGTTCGAGCAAATTGTCGTCTCCAGCGCACTCGCGTTCCACGAAGGCTGCGCGCTCTTTCTGATCCCGAATCTCCAATGCTGCATCGAAGATTCCACGGGGTGATTTCTCTGGTTCGCTCACGGGATGAATCGACAACGGCGCTCAAGGAGGACAGTGGCAAGAGTGACGGCAACGGCCGGGTCGCCACAAACAGAAAAAAGCCCCTTGCCGCGGGTGCGGAAAGGGGATTTGAGAAGGGGAAGCCGAGTTACTTGAGAATCGATTTGCCGACGCCGTTGAGGTCCTTGACGGCCTCGATGACGCGGTTCTTCAAGCCTTCGCGGCCCTGGGCCAGGTATTTGCGCGGATCGAAGCGCTTCTTCTCCGCGATCTTGTCGCCGTCGTGGAAGAGGACGTCCTGGTATTCGAGGACGTGCTTGGCGACGGGTTCGGTGAAGGCGTATTGGGTGTCGGTGTCGACGTTCATCTTGATGACGCCGTAGTCGAGGGTCTCCGCGATCTGCTCCTTGGGGGAGCCGGAGCCGCCGTGGAACACGAGGAACAAGGGGTTGTCCTCGGTGCTGCGCTCTTCCTGCACCTTGGTCTGGCCGTTCTTGAGGATCTCCGGGGTCAGCTTGACGTTGCCCGGCTTGTAGATGCCGTGGACGTTGCCGAAGGTGGCGGCCAGCATGTAGGTGCCCAATGGTTCGAGCGCGTCGTAGGTCGCGAGCATGTCCCCGGGAGTGGTGTAGAGCTTCTCGGCGGCAACACCGGAGGTGTCATGGCCGTCCTCTTCGCCGCCGACCACGCCGATCTCGACCTCCAGGATCATGTTCAGCTCGGCGAGCTGCTTCATGTATTTCTTGGACACCTCGAGGTTCTCGGCGAGGTCGAGTTCGGAGCCGTCGAACATGTGGCTGTTGAAGAGGGGCTTCTGGCCGGCCTGGACGCGCTTGCGGCTGATGTCGATCAGCGGATCCATGAAAGGCGCGAGGTTCTTCGGGTGGCAGTGGTCCGTGTGGAGCGCGATGCAGACGTTGTATTTGTCGGCGATCTTGTGGGCGGCTTCGGCGATGAGTTCCGCGCCGAGCACCATGTCCTTGAGACCGCCGGACGCGTGCTGTCCGGCGCCGGTGGAGGCCTGGATGATGCCGTCGGTCTCAGCCTCGGCGAAGGCTTCGATGGAGCCGGCGAGGGTTTCCAGGTTGCTGACGTTGATGGCGGGGTAGGCATACTTGCCGGCGCGCGCCGAGGTCAGCATCTGCTTGTATTGATCAAAATCTGCAATGGGCATGGCTTGGTCTTGCTTAGGTTGTTTCTGTCAAAATTTGCGGATTTTGCCCCGTTTGCCGGGGCAAATGAGCGGGTAAGTTAGTGATTCTGGCCGGATTGGCAATGTTGGAATTGCCGCCGCCTGGGAGGCGAGGGAAGCCCTGTGAGTGACGAGCTACGGGAGGCGTTGGAGCGGTCGCAGACCGCATTGGCGGCGGAAGTTCCAAATCCCAAGCTCCAAATTCCAAAGAAGCTCCAAATTCCAATGGCGGTCGCCGTTCTGGTTGCAAGGCGAGGACTTTTCAACACAGAGGCCGCGGAGAACTCAGAGAACCGCATAGGAAATCGTGGTCTAACTAACGATTGGCCTATCTACGCGGGCATCAGCAGTTTGAGCTCGGGAAACCACATGCGCAGGTAGCCGCGGTCGGTTGCGGCGAGACGATCCGCCTGAAGCTGCGCATGTGCGGCGATGAGGAAATCGGGCACAAGATGCGCCCGCGGTCCGCCCGCCTTGCGATATCGTTTGAAGGTTTGTCCGGCGAGGTGCGCTGCGGTGGGGGAGATATTGGACCAACCTATGCCGAGTTCCCCCAGGAATTCGGACAACTTCTCTTCGTTGTTCGTTGAACGAGCCCGTCTACGAGCGTGATCGGGTTGATGATCAGCGGTCCTTCGGACGCGGCGTCCATCAAGACATCCAACCAGGCTCATGGCCGGAGTCCCGTTTGACGATCACCCAAAGGACGGAGGAATCGAAGGCGGTCGTCAATTGCGGGAGCGGAATTTGGGCGTGGGTGTCCCGTCGCGAAGTTCAGCGACGATCTCCCCGGACGTCTTTTCCTTCCAAGGGTGGGCTTTGAGCGATTTGTCTGCCGCGTTCCGCCATTTGTCGATGGCCCCCTTCCATTGCCTGCGATCCACAACGCGCCGCGCCGTCAGCGTGGGGGCGTTTTCATCGAATTCGATCCGGTCTCCCGGATTGAGATGAAACTTCTGCCGGATCTTCATGGGAATGGTGATCTGCCCCTTGGAGGTAATGGTGGCCCGCATGCAGGAAAAGTAAGGGCTGAATGTAAGGCGGTCAAGTAGCCGGAGGAGCGCGTTGAGACGGAAGTTCCAAATCCTAAGCTCCAAATTCCAAAGAAGCACCAAGTTCCAAATTCCAATGGCGGCCGCCGTCCTGAATACGAGGCGAAGACTTTTCATCACAGAGGACGCGGAGAACTCTGAGGACCACAGAGAAAAGCCTTCAGTCCTCCGGGATCAGGAGCGCTGCGATGACCTGGGCGTAGACGCGGTGGCCGAAATCGTTGGGGTGGTTGACGCCGTTGCCGGTCAGGTCCGAGAACTTCTTCCGCTTCAGGAATTCGGCCCAGACCGAGGTGATGTCCGCCAAGGCGACGCCGGGTTGGCAAAGGGCGGCCATCGCGTCGCGGAATTCGTGGAAACTCTCCTGGTTCAAGCGCGGCCAGTCCGCGTTCCCCAGCATGCCGGCCACAAGGATGAACTCCGATTCCGGGAGGTTCTTGCGGATACCGGTGATGATCGTCTCCAGATCCTTGCGGAAATCCTTCCTGGAACGTCCGGCGGCGTCGTTCATGCCGAAGGCGATCACGATGAGGTCGGGCTTTTCCGTGACGACCTGGTCGATCCTGTTCACGCCCCAGTGGGCGTTCTTTCCGTTGACGGACAGGTTGGCGAGTTTGACCGGGGCGTCATAAGCGGATTGGAGGCGGAGCTTGAGCAGTTCGGGGTAGGCGGGTTGGAAGGGCGCGCCCTGCGCCCAACCGGAGGCATTGCGGCCGGTGGAAATGCTGTCGCCGAGCACGACGATCCGGGCGGGCCGGCGGTGACGGAGGTTTGCGATGGTGTGCGGCAGCGCCTTCTTGTCGAACCGGGGCGTGGGAACCGGCCAAAGTCCGGGCTTGTGCGTGTAGGTGATGGACGCCTGGAGGGCGTGGTATTCCAACTTTGCGCCGAACAGAATCTCGCTTTTCCCATCCCGGTGCGTGAGCTTGTATTGCTGCGAATCGTGCGGGACGCGCAGGCCCTCCGGCGCGGAGGAGACGATTCGGGAGCCGGCCGGCAGAACGATTTCCCGCGATCCACTTCGCCAGGTGTAGTCCCGTCCTTCCTTGTAGACGGCATCGCCGGCGGAGTTGCGGATCTCCAGCAGCCGTTCGATGGGAAACACGGTTGATGCGCGGGCCTTGCCGCCCTCGGCGTCCTTGAGGAACAGCGCGGATTCGCCCGTCATGGTTTCGCCCTTCCAGAAGGGAGTGAACAGCGCGGGAGAGGCGTTCCATTGGGGGGCGGCGGGAGGTTCGGCCGCCAAGGCAGCCGCGGCCGGGATCAGCGACAAGGCAACCGCTCGGATCGAGAGGGGCGAGGCTGTCAGGAGAGGGGCGAGGCTCATGCGGAGGATTCGATGGCCGTTGTCACTTCAGCGGGATGGTGATCTGCCCCTTGCTGGCAATGGTTGCCTGCATTCTGGCAGGGAGTGGAACTAAAGTAAGAATCTAAGGGGCGGTCATTCGCCGAGTGATGAATTGCCGGACTTTCTGCGACTTGCACTTGCCGAGCAAGCGGACGGCCTTGGCGCGGTCCTGAGCGATGGCGGGTTCGATTCCGTACCAGGTGATCAAGGGGAGATTCCGGTCTTCGGCGTCCTCTTCCTTGGAAAGGAGCGCGGTCGCTATGTCCCAGCGGTCGGAGATCGGCAGGCGGTGCAGGGTTGAAGCGACTGCGAGGCGGACGAGGGCGGATTTGTCGGTGTGGGCCAACTGGGTGAAATGCGCGACGACCTCCGCCGAGGGGGCTCCGCGGTTCATGAGCATCTGCACGGCCCACCAGCGGGTGTGTTCGCTCTCATGCGTGGTGAGGTCGAGGAGTTGTCTGGTCGTTTGCTTGCCGATTGCGTCGGCGACGGTGTAGCCGGCCCAGAGATAGCGCAGCGCCTGGGGGAGGCTGTTCTCTTTCTCATACAGGGCGCGGATGGATTTCAGGGTCTCCGGCGCGAGGGAGCCATCCACGGCGCGTTCGTGCAGGATGCGTTGAGCGTGGCGCCGGAACCATTCGTTTGGGTGGCGCAACAATTTGATGAGGTCCGAGTCGCTTTGCTTCTTCAGGTCGAAGGGGGCGAGCGTGTTGCCCTTGCCGTGGACGATCTTGTAGATGCGTCCGCTGGCGCGGTAGGTCCCGTCGTGGTCGTGGCATTCGCCGAAGTCATTCCAATCGGAGACGAAGACGCCGCCGTCGGGTCCGTATTCCACGGTGACGCCGCGGAACCACTGGTCATTGGCCAGCATGAAGGGTTCCTTCACGTGTTTGGCGACGTAGCCGGAGCCCTTGCGTTCGAGTCGGTCATGAATGATGCGGCGACCGTGGGTGTTGCTCATGAAGAACTGGCCGCGATATTTCTGGGGCCAGTTATCGCCGGCGTAGATCATGCCGCCGCAGTGCGAGTGTCCGCCGCCGAGTTCGAGGTGTTCTTCACCGGAGCGGGAGTTCTGCCATTTGCCGCCGGTCCAATGCAGATGATCGGAGCAGGCCTGCATGACTTCGTAGGTGTGCGGATTGAAATGCTCGCCGTGCATGCGGGCGTAGCGCGCGCCGGGAACGACATGCCAGAGGTGGCCGATGACGTTGTTGGAGAAGAATAGCTGTCCGTGCTCATCCCAGTCGTGGCCCCAGGGATTGGTGGTGCCGTGGGTGACGACCTCGTAGGTCTTTCGGATAGGATGGTAGCGCCAGATGCTGCAGTTTTGGGTGACCCGTTGGTCGTCGGGCGTTCCGGGCTTGCCGACGTTTGAGGTGTCGGTGATGCCGTGGCGGCCGTAGAGCCAGCCATCGGGGCCCCACTTGAGGCCGTTGACGGAATTGTGTTTGGCCTTGGTGGAAAAACCGTCGAGCACGATCTGAGGCGCCCCGTCCGGTTTGTCGTCACCATCTGCGTCGGGAATGAAGAGCAGGTGCGGGGCGGCGGTGAGCCAGACGCCGCCGAAGCCGAGCTCGATGCCGAACACCCAGGAGCCCTGATCCCAGAAGACCTTGCGCTTGTCGAAGCGGCCGTCGTTATCCGTGTCCTCGAAGATCAGGACGCGATCCTTGCCGTCGAATTCGCGTTTGGGGTAGCTGTAGCATTCGACGACCCAGAGGCGGCCGCGGTCGTCGAAGGTGAAGGCGATGGGCTGGTGGAGGTCGGGTTCGGCGGCGAACTGGGTGACATTAAAGCCTTCCGGAACCGTGATGCGTTTGAGGGATTCGGTAGGAGAAAGCGGGATGTCGCCGGGCTTTTGGGTGTTCTCGACGCCTTGGGGCAGGCCGGGGGCGGACTGGAGTTGAATCGTGCCGAGAATGAGGGCAATCGCGGTGAGTGGGCGAATCATGATGCGAGTTGTATAGCAACGGGTGACGAAAAGAGGAAGTTGGATTCACTCCTGAAGATTGTGGCGATCTGCCCCCCGGGGATGGGGCGCGATCTCGTAGCGTAGGCGTCCTCGCCTGCGGGTTTGGCGGGCGTCCCGCCCGGTTGTTTGGATCTTGCGGCGAGACGCCGCAGGAACCCGCAGCCGGGACGGCTGCGCTACCTGGTTGAGGGGAGCGCCGCCCGCACGCGTCTCGCTCGTTCCTTCAATTGTTCCACATGCAGGTAGGGGATCTTGACCGAACCGATCAAGGGCTTGCCCTTGTTCATGCCGTGGCAGTCCGAGCCGCCGGTGACAAGAAGACCGTGATCGTCCGCCAGTTGGAGGTAGCGTTCGGACATGTTGGTGGAGTGGCGTGAGTGAAAGCACTCGATGCCGTCCAGTCCGGACTGGACCAACTTGGGGATGCAGTGGTCGATGCGGTTGAGTCCCGGGTGCGCCATCACCGCGACGCCGCCGGCCTGGTGCACGAGCCTGATGGCGTCGGCGGCGGAGAGCTTGGGCTTGGGAACCCAGGCGGGCTTTCCGATCTTGAGATAGCGTTGAAAGGCTTCATCGACCGAAGAGCAGTGGCCCTCCTTGACCAGGGCGCGACCGATGTGGGGTCTGCCGGGCGCATCGCATTGCGCAATCTTGAAGACGCTCTCGGTTTTCAAGGGCACGCCCAGTTCGTTCAGTTTCGCGACCATTTCGTGGACGCGGTTCTTGCGGTTGGACTGGGATTCGCGAAGGGCGGTCAGCAGGGCTTCGTTGGCGGTCTCGAGGCAGTAGCTGAGCAGGTGCATTTCATGGCCGTCGATATCGACCGTGATTTCGCTGGCGGGGATGAACTCGATGTCGCGTTCGGCGCAGGCGGCCTGCATGCGCTCGCAGCCGTCGATGGTGTCGTGATCTGTCAATGCAAGCGCCGCGAAGCCAAGCCGTTTGCCATGCTCCGCCAATTCCTCGGGCGTATAGGTGCCGTCCGAGAAATTGGTGTGGAGGTGGAGGTCGGCCTGCTTTTCAAGCATATCAATTCGCGCTTCTCGCCGGGCGGTTCAGGCTGGCCTTGACCTTGTCGAGGATGCCGTTGACGAACTTGCCGCTGTCGTCCGTGCTGAATCTTTTCGCGATGTCGACGGCCTCGTTGATGCTGACCACGGGTGGGATGTCGTCGCGGAAGAGCATCTCGTAGATGGCGAGGCGGAGGATGTTGCGGTCGACGACGGCGATTCGGTCGAGGGTCCAGTTGGCGGCGTGCTTGCCGATTTCCTCGTCGATGCGTTCGCGGTTGTCGAGAACGCCGGTGATGAGGGGGTCGGCGAAGGCGCGGACGGTGATTTCCGCCATCGAAGGGGGAGGCAGTTGCACTTTCTCATTCCAGAGGGCGTCGCCTTTCTCAAGGTCGAGTGCGGCCTTGGATTGAGATTCCCAGAATCGGTCGAGCGCGTCCGGAAGTTCACATTCCGAATTCACGTCGCGCTGGAACAGGAACTGCACAGCGCGTTCCCGGGATTCACGTCTTGTTCCCATAATCTTGTTTCAACAAAGAACAAACAAACAAACCTGCCTCCCGGCAGGGGAGGTCTCCAAAACAACCAACCACGGATCAGCACAGATTGATACGGATCAGATTCGATGCGCGGGAAAGCCGCGTCGGGAGCGAAGGCCCCATCTGTGTTTATCCGTGTTCATCCGTGGTTCAAAACGAAAGGCGCCTGTCGGCTCAATACATCGGCACGCTGGAGTCGATTTCCTGCGACCAGGCGTTGATGCCGCCGGCGACGCTCTTGGTGTACTTGAAGCCCTGCTCCTTCAGGAAATGGTGGGCCTTGAGGGAGCGGCCTCCGGCTTTGCAATGAATGTAGATTCGCTCATTCGGATCCAGTTCCGTGAAGCGCTGAGGCAGTTGGCTGAGAGGAATCTGCGGGACGCCTTCGATTCGGGCGATCTCGAGTTCGTCAGGTTCGCGGACGTCGATGACCTTGATGCCGAGGCCTGGATCGTCGAGGGCCTGCTTCATGTCCTGAACGGAGACCTCGTCCGCGCTGTGATCGTCCTTCTTCTCGTCCTGTTCCGGGATGCCGCAGAACTGCTGGTAATCGATGAGTTTGGTGACGGTCGGGTTCTCGCCGCAGACGGGGCATTTGGGGTCCTTGCGCAGCTTCAGTTCGCGGAATTTCATGTCCAGCGCATTGAAAAGGAGCAGGCGGCCGATGAGCGGATTGCCCTTGCCGAGGATGAGCTTGATGATCTCGTTGGCCTGGATGCAGCCGACGATGCCGGGCAGGACGCCGAGCACGCCGCCCTCGGCGCAACTGGGAACCATGCCTGGCGGAGGCGGTTCCGGGTAGAGGCAGCGGTAGCAAGGGCCGCCCAATTCGGGGGCAAACACACTGGCCTGGCCTTCAAAACGGAAGATGGAGCCGTAGACGTTCGGCTTCTTGAGGATGACGCAGGCGTCGTTGGTCAGGTAGCGGGTCGGGAAATTGTCGGTGCCATCGACGACGATATCGTAGGGGCGGATGATATCGAGAGCGACCTCGCTGGTGAGCATGGTCTTGTGGAGCTCGACCTCGACGTTCGGGTTGATATCGTTGAGCGTCTCAATGGCGGATTCGCCCTTGGGTCGCCCGCAATCCTTGGTGCCGTGGAGAATCTGGCGTTGGAGATTGGAGAAGTCGACCTCGTCAAACTCCACGATGCCGAGCTTGCCGACGCCGGCGGCGGCAAGATACATCGCGATGGGGGAGCCGAGTCCGCCCGCGCCGATGCAGAGCACCTTGGCCGCCTTGAGCTTCTTCTGCCCTTCCATACCGACTTCGGGCAGGATCAGATGCCGCGAATATCGTTTAATTTCGTCGTTGTCTAATTGCATGGTTCCTTATTCAGTAACGCCTGTCGAAAGACGCGGAACATACACGGCGCGCGGAGATCTGCAAATAATCAATGTCCCTGCCATCCAAACCCAAGGTTGTCGCCAAGCGTCTGCGCAAACTCACCGCCCTCCGTCCCACACTGGCCATTCAATTGGGGAGCGGGTTCAAGCGATTTGCGAAGGCGATCAAAGCTGATTGCGAGATTCCCTACGACAAGATTCCCGGTTTTCCGGAGGCTTCGGCTCCGGGCCACGAGGGGAGTTTAATTTTCGGCAGAATTGCGAAGGTTCCGGTGGCTGTTCTTTGCGGTCGCGTCCATTTCTACGAGGGGTATTCCATGCGTGAAATCACCTTTCCGGTGCGCGTGATGGCGGCCTTTGGGATAGAGACCCTGCTGCTGACCAATGCGGCGGGCGGCGTCAACCAGGGGTTCAAAGCGGGCGAGTTCATGCAGATCACGGACCACATCAATTTGATGGGGCGCAACCCGCTGCGCGGCGAGCGCGACAAGGACGGACCGCCCTTTTTGGACATGAGTCAGGTTTACGATCCGGAGTTGAATTTCCTCTTGGCCAATGCGGCGCGCAAGACAGGGGGCAAATTGCAGAAAGGGGTCTATCTTGCGGTATCGGGTCCTTCGTATGAAACGCCCGCGGAGATTCGCGCTTTCGAGCGATGGGGCGCTGATGCGGTGGGAATGAGCACGGTTCCGGAGGCCATCGTGGCCCGGCATTGCGGGCTGCGTGTGGCGGGCGTCTCCTGCGTCACCAACGTGGCCTGTCGTTCCTCGTCCCAGAAGATCAGCCACGAGGAAGTCCTGGCGGTCGGGGGCAAGGCGGCGAAGGAGGCGGCGGACTTTCTGGAATCGTTTGTGAAATTGTATGACCACGGGCGACAAGAATGAACTGATGGCGGCTGCCTTGAAGGCGCGCGACCACGCCGTGGCGCCCTACTCGAGGTTCGCGGTGGGCGCGGCCGTCATGTCGGATGACGGCGAGGTCTTCACCGGAGCCAATGTGGAGAGCGCCAGTTATGGTTTGACCTGCTGCGCGGAAAGGGTGGCTCTCTTCAAGGCCTTGACCTCAGGCAAGCGCAAGATCCAGGCGGTGGGCGTGATTGCGCGGCATAGCGGCGGTCCCATGCCCTGCGGAGCCTGTCGACAATTGCTGGCTGAGTATGCGCCGAATGCCACCGTTTACGTCTCCGACAGCGAATGGCCGGAGGCGACGCGTTCGTTCACCGTGAGGGAGTTGTTGCCGGATGCGTTTACGTCGCTGGGGGAGTGAGCGGAAAGGAAGGCGGACGTCAAACGTCCAACTCCTGACCTCTCGTAGCCGCAGCCTTCAGGCTGCGTCGGGCGTGGCTCGTGAAATCGGGCGCCGGTTTGCCACGTCGGACGATGCGCAACCTAAAGGCTGCGGCTACGGAAATTGCTTGCGTTGAAAGGTTGCCTTCTTCAGGGCCGTCTCTCACTCCTCCGCCAAAACCCTGAGCGACCATTCGCGCAAAGCCTTCCTTGCCGGGCTGGGGCGCAATATCCAGGCGTCGTTGTGATTGCGGAAGCCGGTGGGCAGGTAGGTGAAGTCGCCCTGAATTCCCGTCGATTCGATGAACCCCTTGGCCTGTTGCAGGTTCTCGGAGTTCATGGGGCGAGAGCCTTCATGGCAGATGAATTGGGGGCGCCTCCCCAACCGTAGCAATCGTGCGGCGGCGGATGCGCGGTCGTCGCCGGGGTAAGGCCAATGAGTCTTGGCGCCGTCGTAATGTGAGTAGGGGACAAAGGCGCGCCATAGCCCGGCGATTTCGTCATCGTGCAGGCCGATGTAATTGCAGGCGATGGCTCCGCGGGAAAAGCCGGCCAGAATGACCTTCTTCGGGTCGCCGCCGTAGTTCCGACAGATCCAGGGGACGGTCTTCCTGCAGTAGTCGATCGTGGGCCGGGGATTGTAGTCGGGCGCATCACCCCACCAGCGGGTCACGTTGGCGTCGCCGACTTCGTTGAGGTAGGGAAGGCAGACCCAGATGAAGCCCTTGCCGGCGCTGATGCCGTAGCCGAGCTTGCTGCCTTCGACCCTGCCCGTGCTGATGTCCCCGAATTTGTTGTTGTAGGGGCCGTTGCCCGCGTACTCGACAATGACCGGATAGTTTCCGCCGGGGCGCCAATCGGTAGGGAGGTAGAGTGCGTGATGGACGTCCGTCTCAGCGTAGTCGGGGTGGACTTGCCGGACGCGTTTACCGGGGGCGGGGCGGCCGTCAGCCATTGCGGGAACGATCAGGTCCGGCGGGATGGCGGCGATATCGACCGCGGGAGCGGCAATGGTCGAAGATGCCGCCGCGATCCATGCGGAAGCGAGGAGGGCGGCCAGGTTGTGGATTTCGGTTGGTCGTCGGCTCGGGCGTGTTTGGGAGGGCTGCATAGCGGCGCACACGGCCGCAGTCCACGACGCTATCGCGAGTTCGCGGACCGAGGGCTTCGTTCTGGGGGTGGGTCGCATTACATCCGCGCCCAGCCCTACTTCTTGAACGGATTGAAGGGCAGCTTGATCCCGGGAGCTTTGTTCGTGGAGGTGGTTGCGTCCTTGGGGGGCGAGTTGGTGGACGCGGCTTTCTTCTTGCCGCCGAACCCGCCGAGGAGGCCGCCCAGGCCGGTGGGCTGCTTGGAGGCCTCCTTGGAATCGGATTTGGCGGACGGGTCGCCGAGGACCCCGAGAATGCCGCCCACCGTGCCTTCGGTGAGTTTGTTGAGCTTCTGGGTGGCTTTTTCGGTGACGTCGACTGCCGCGCCCACAGCGCCGCCCGCGGCGTTCAGAACCGCAGCGGGGGCCGCTTGTATGCCGACCGCGAGGAGTTTGCCGCGGTCCAGGTTGACCTTGTGTGCTCCGACTGTGCCGCCAACGGATACGAATTGGGGCAGCGGCGTGTATTTGGCGTTGGGATCGACTCCGGTGAGCTTCACATTCTTCGCCAGGTTCTTGGAGAGGCTGATATCGATGGGGATGTTCAGGGCGGAGTTGGTCAGGGAGTCATCCAAGGTGATGGCCCCGGTTGCGGTTGCCTGGAAGGCGGGGCTTTGGACAATGAAATCCTGGATGTCGACGCTGCCGTTGCCGATTGCGAGGTCGGCGTTCAGGTAATCCAGCGGCGGTTCGAGAATCTCTGGAGCCTGCAGAATGGCGGCGACGGTTTTCATGAGGAACCCCTTTTCCAACACGTTCAAGGCGGCATTGGTCAGTGTCATGCCCGCGTGGCCGTTCAGATGCTTCTTCAGGTTGACGCCGGTGACGCCCTTGCCCTTGATGGCGACATCCGTGAGGATCTCCGCGGCGATCTTGCCCTTGAACTCGGGGGAGAAGGTGTCGACGAGGGGGGCGATCGGCAGGTGGTCGATCTTCAGCGCCACGTCGTATTCGTAGCCGGGAACGCCGAGGTTGAGGTCCGCCAGGGCGCTGAGGGGGGCGCCATTGAAGGTGAGGCTGAAGGGGTTGACGTTCACCTTGGAGCCGACGATGGCGACCTTGGTGACGTAATTGCTCACGGCGATTTCGCGGGCGTAGAACGTCGCGATGGCGAGGTCGAGGTTGAACTTGTCGATGGGCAGCTTGATCGCGTCCGGTTCCTTTTCTTCCTTTGGCTGTTCCGGGGCGGGTGGCTGCTCTGCCGGCGGTTGCTCCTCGGCAGGTTGTTCCTTCGCCGCCTCCTCAGACATGAACAGATCCATGAAGGGAGTCACATCGAGACCGTCGGACTTGATATCGATATTGCCGGCGAGGAGTTCTCCCGGAGTGACCTGGCCGTTGATGGTCAGTTTATTGGCGGCCCGCTCCGTGGGGGCGAGTTGGAGGGCGGTGTTGTCGATGGTGATCGTGTCGCCGAGACCGATCTTGCCGGAGAGGCCGAGAGACGTGACCTGCTTGCCGGCCTCGAGGAA
>CAZFLK010000123.1:0-17528 GCA_964519245.1 uncultured Verrucomicrobiota bacterium | reverse complement strand
TTGAATTGGAACGTTGGGTCAACATGGCGGCAAAAGGATGGTACTCCGGGGAAAATCACACCCACGCCAACTACGGCTACGGAGCCTGGTACAATGACCCAACGACAATCCTTCGCCAGGTCCAGGGCGAGGACCTCAATGTCTGCAACGCCGTGGTCGCCAACTCCGATGGCGACGGCGTATTCGATCGCGAGTTCTTTCGCGGCGGCCTCGATCCCCAGTCGACCCAACATCACCTCATCTACTGGAACGAGGAGCTCCGCAGCACAATCTGGGGCCATTTGACCATGCAGAACCTCAAGCGTCTCGTGGAGCCGGTCTTTCTCGGTTTTCAGGATACCACCAACCCGTACGACATCCCGACCCTGGCTGATGTCGAGCGGGAGGCCATCGCCCAGGGCGGCGCGGTGAGCTACACCCATCCCGCCAGCAATACGCAGGATCTCTACGACCGCCCCTATACCGCCAAAGGACTGCCGGTCGACGCCGCCCTCGGACTGGTGCACACCATGGACGTCATGTGCGGCGGCCACGAGGCCTCCCGGGAACTCTGGTACAAGCTTCTGAACTGCGGGCTGCGCGTGCCTGCCGCCGCCGGCACGGACTGCTTTCTCAATCGCATCCCGAGCCTGCCGCCCGGCTGGGGCCGGGCCTACGTCCATCTGCCGGACGGACTCACCTACCAAGGCTGGGTCGATGGACAGAAAGCCGGCCGCTCCTTCGTCAGCAACGGCCCCATGCTCCATTTCACCGCCAACAATCGGCTGCCTGGATCAACCATCCGCCTGAAAAACCCAAGCAAGGTGAGGGTCACAGCTTCGGCCGAATCCCAGTTCCCGCTCGATACGCTGGAAATCGTTCACAACGGGGAAATCGCCGCCACCGCCCCCATCGACAAACCTTCGAAGAAGATCAGCCTGGACCTCCAGATTGATTGCCCAACCAGCGGTTGGGTCGCCGTTCGCGTCTCCGGCCCCGGCCACCCGCACGTCATTCGGCGTCGCCCGGTCGCCCACACCAATCCCGTCTACCTCGAAATCGAAAAGCAACCCCAGCGGTCCAGCTCCGACGCCCGCTATTTTCTCGAATGGATCGACCGTCTGGAAGCGGACCTTGAACGCCGCGACCGCCTGCACACCGGCAGGAAACACATCCAGGCGCAACTCGACACAGCCCGCGCAACCTACCGCGCGCTGCTGGACCATTGACCGCCCCCGGCAACCTGCGGCATATCAATCCAGCCCCAGCTCATCCAAGCGGCGAGTCAGGCCGCCAATGTTTCGCCCGAAGACCCGCGCCAGACGCACCGGATCGTTGGTGTGCTCCCGCGCCGTTTTCAGCAACTCATCCTCCTCGGCGCTCCAGGGCTCGTAGGCGCGCGGGTATTGCCGTCGAGCATCCCTCAGGTTCGGATGAAGACTCGCCGAATCCTTGATCAAAGGCAACGCCGCAACCCGCGCCGCAATGCCGGCAAGGTCGCCAGGTCGCGCCTTCCCCGCGCCCACAACCCGTCTCTCGACCTTCTTTGCCGGCTTCCCGGCAACCGTTGCTGAACCGGCGCTCAGGAACCAATGCGAGGTGTCCCGCCGCGAATCCCCATGCGCCTGAAGCCAGTCCAAAAGCTTGGCCGGATACTTGAGTTTCAACCGCGCGCGGGTCATGGCGACGTAGAGAATATTGATCTCCTCATCCCGGACCCGCGGTTCGAGACTGTCGAGCAACTCCGTATCCGCAGGATTCACAAAATCATCCAGCAGTCTGACACAATCCCATTCCAACCCCTTGGCTCGATGAGCCGTGCTGAACGTCAGGCGAGCGGCGTCCGGCCCCACGGATTGCCGTCGCAACAGATCCAGCAGTTTCGGAACCTCGTGCCCGTGCTTCTTCACCAACTGCGCCTGCAACCCCAGTTCCACATCCCGTCCATGCCCCTGCCCGCCCTCGCCCCGCGCATGCTCTTCGATCTCTCCGAAGGAACGAAACTTCTTCATGTAGGGGTCCCTGACCGCATCGGGCCGCCCCCGCCACAAATGATGCGTGTCGAGCGTGATCTGAAACTTGTAGGGGATGTCAGGATCCCAGGAATCCTCCTCCTTGGTGGCCGCAAAGTGAATCGGCATCCCGTCCCGGGCCTTCTCGAAAGCCGCCTCAATCAGGCTCGCGTTGGCGCGCGCCAAAACCGCATACGCCCTCGCCCGTCGCGTCGCAGAACCGCGACCAACCAAGCTCACCGGATCGCCCTTGAGCCGATTGAGCAGAAGGCTGGCATCCATCGCAATTCCCGGCACAAACCGAAAACTCTCAGACAGGGACATCCGCCACGCAGCCCGCCGGCGAACCGATTCCATCGCATTGATGGCGTGACGCCAGGAGTAGATGGCCTGATGCGTATCGCCGACCAGGATCAATCCGGCGGCCCGCCGCTCCAACTGATCGAGCAGGATCTTCAGCGTCACGGGATTGGTGTCCTGCGCCTCATCCAACAGGATGACGTCGTATCCGTCGATCGCCGGCGACTCCAATGCCCAGAGCTTCAGATACCCGTCGTGACTGATCGGAAGCTCCGCATCCCCGGGATCGCGCATCCGTTTCCAGATCTTCCCGGCAACATCCAGGATGGATTTCCGAACGGCTCGCGGCGTATTCCGGGCGACCTCCAAATGCTCCGCACCCAATTCTGCATCAGCCGAATGCAGATAGGCGTTCAAGGTGTTGATCGCGTACACCGCCAGATAGGGAGCCGCCAAATCAAACAACTCCATGACCGTGCGCGGCCGCAACTGGGCAATCTTGTCATGGTGTCGCCCCACTTGACGCCAAGCCAGCGAATGGGCCGTCCGGCATTCGCAGTTGTCCGGAAAACTTCGGCGCGCCTTCTCCGCGTTGTCCCGGTTGAAACAAAGGTAGAGAAAACGTGACTTCGGGCGCGCCCGGGTCGCCATTTCCAGCGTGGTGGTCTTCCCCGCCCCCGCATAGGAGTTCACCAGGAGGATCTCCCCGACTCCCACAGTTCTGTCGATGACCGCCTGCTGCTGCTTCGTCGCCCTCACCGTCTCACGCCATGGATTGCCCCCGTCACCTGCCCAACCGATCCAGAACATTCCGGGTGATTTGTACCACCTTGGGGTCGTTGCCACGCAGGCCGTGGGACCAATCCGTGCTGCCGCAGGTGAAGACTTCCCCGCCCTTCTCTGTCGTGTAGACGCCCATGACCGCATTGCCCTGGTGATCCGGCCCCGGCCATTTCTCATACCAATAACTGTCGCCGGGCGCCCAGCGTGCGGGGCAGGTCCCCAGAATGGTGAACGTCTTCGGCGTGCCATCCCTGAAGGTCGGAAAGGGCAACCCGTCGCGCCACTCGATCTCGCAACCGTCGCATTCGTAACCAACGATCGTGTCCTTGCCTCCGAACTCGTCGCCGCGTTGCAGGTCGGTCCCCTGGAATGCCCAATGGTCCGGCCGATGCACGGTATAGCTTCCCTTCCCGTCCATGAACTGGCCGTGACTCTTGTGATAGCCTCCGTGCAGGAACCCCACGCCGGTCAACTGGTTCTCCGGACGACCGACAAGGTGGTGACTCCATAACGTCGAAAGCAGCGCCCGCTTGTCCGCCTCGGGATAAATCGGATCCCAGTTGAACCATTGCTTCCAACAGGTCAGCGCGCGATCCTCCGCTTCCCAACGCACCTGCCAGCAAACCGAGTTGCCGCTGAAAAAGGCCGCGTTGCCCCCCGCCGCGACGAACGCCTCCAGGCTGTCCCGCATCGGCGCCGACCAGTATTCATCGTGTCCCACGCTCAGGACCAGCCGGTAGTTCTTCAGGATCTCCGGGCGCAACTCGAGATCCATGTTGGTCGCGTAGTCGAGTTGGTAACCGGCCTTTTCCGCCCACTGAATGAAGGGATACTCCCAACGTCCAAACAGGCTGCCGGACGGCCTGTCAAAAGACACGCGATTCCCCTGCAGCTTGGCCCGTCCATGATAGGCATAGAGACTGGAACCGCCCCAGTTGTTGTAGGCGTTGTAGGTGTTGACCGCGAGTTGCAGCAGGATCTTCGTGCGCTTGCCCGGTTCCGCCGGCCGAACCACGAAGTAGCAGCCGCTCTCCGCCGTGCGCCGGTTGCGCTGAATGAATTTCCCGCCGCGATCCTCGACCTTGAAAATGGCCTCGTAATATCCCGTTTCCCACGTTTCAGGAATTTTCATCGAGAACGCCGGCCGCCACTTGCAACCGTGCGACGAAGCGTTCTCCGGAATGGGCTGCTCCAGTCCCGGGATGTTCTTTTGCGCATGGACCACCTCTCGCTCCGCGCCATAGCGCACGATCTCCACCGAGAACTTCGCGGCGCTGGTGGACACGTGCAGGGACAACTCATCGCCCGGGGCGTAACTCAAGGCCCCGGCATAGCCTTCGATGTAAAGGGGCCGAGGCTCATCACTGCGCTGGGCCGAATGCGCCACGACCGCGGCGGCAAGTAAAACGATTGGAATGCGTGTCCGTATGTTCATGAAGGGAAGCCTTGGATTCTGGGTTGAAATTCCGGATCGACGGCAAGACTATCCAGAATCCGACCCATGAAGAAAGCGCGAAAGATGTCCGTTCCACCAGCGACCCTTCGGCCCACGCCAGCCAGAACAATGCTCGGCCTCGCTGCGGCCCTGCTCGGACTCGCCTCCGAAGCGCCGGCCCGCGAGGGCTTCTCCTTCTTCGAATCCAGGATCCGCCCCCTGCTGATCGAAAAATGCTACGAATGCCACTCGGCCGAAGCAAAAATCAAGGGCGGCCTCCGTCTGGACAATATGGCCGGTTGGAAATCCGGCGGCGACACCGGCCCCGCCATCGTCCCCGGAGCCCCCGAGAAAAGCCTCCTGTTTCAATCCGTCTCCTACGACGACAAGGACCTCCAGATGCCGCCCAAGGGCAAGTTGTCCCCGCTCGAGATTGAAGCCTTCAAAACGTGGATCGCCATGGGCGCGCCCGATCCCAGGACCGACGGCGAAACGGTCGCCAAGTCCGAGATCGATATCGAGAAAGGCCGTGAATTCTGGGCGTTCCAACCTCCCAAGGCCCAACCCTTGCCCAAGGTCAAGGACGCCGCCTGGCCGCAAACCGAGATCGACCGCTTCATCCTCGCCCGGTTGGAAGCGGAAGAACTGTCTCCCGCCGACGACGCCGACCGGCGCTCCCTCCTCCGCCGCGCCCACTTCGATCTGACCGGACTCCCGCCTCGGCCGGCGGATATCGAAGCCTTCCTGAACGACGAGTCCGCCAACGCCTTCGAAAAGGTCATCGACGACCTTCTGAGCTCGCCCCATTTCGGCGAGCGGTGGGGCCGCCACTGGCTCGACATCGCGCGATTCGCGGAATCCAGCGGCGGCGGCCGCGCCTTGATCTTCCCTGACGCCTGGCGCTACCGGGACTATGTCGTGCGCTCCTTCAATGAGGACAAACCCTACGACCAATTCGTCAAGGAACAGATCGCCGGCGACCTGATGGAGAGCGACTCGCGAACCGAACGCGCGGACCAGATCATCGCAACCGGCTACCTCCTGTTGGGCGCCATCAACTACGAACTCCAGGACAAGGAACTTCTCCGCATGGAGGTCGTCGATGAGCAACTGAATGTCATCAGCAAATCCCTGCTCGGCATGAGTCTCGAATGCGCCCGCTGCCATGACCACAAGTTCGATCCCATCCCCATGCGCGACTACTACGCCATGGCCGGAATCTTCCGCAGCGCCGACTCACTGACCCCCGGCAATGTCTCCGGCTGGGAGACCCGCTTCCTTCCGCTCGAGCCGACGGTCGAGAAACAGTACGCGGCCATCGACAAGGCCGAGGAACAACTCAAGGCCCTCAACGACGAACTGAAACCGCTCGACAAGAAGCTGCGGGAACTCAAGAACTCGGTCCGCCCCCCGAGCGCGCGCAGCCTTCCCTCCCAGGAACACGAAGGCATCGTCATCGACGATCGGCAGGCCGAGTTGAAGGGCGACTGGACAACCTCAACCTCAATCGGAAAATGGATCGGCGAAGGCTACATCCATGACGCCCAGCAGTTCCGCGGACACAAGCACGTTCGCTTCCGCCCGAGCATTCCCGCAACCGGCGTCTACGAGATCCGCGTCTCCTGGGCCCACCACGGCAACCGCGCCTCCAATGCCTTGATCACGGTCCGGTCCGAAGACGGAGAGAAGGGCGTTCGGGTCGACCAACGCAGAGCCCCCGGCCCGGACGGCCTGTGGCATTCGTTGGGACATTTCACCCTCGCCAAGGGGGATTCCGGCCATGTCGAAGTCTCCAACGAGGGCGCCGACGGCATCGTCATCGCGGACGCGGCGCAGTTCATTCCGCTTTCCGCCCGGCAACCCGAAACCCGACCCAACGTGCTCGCGAACACCCACAAACCCGGCGAGGTCGACAATGAGGAACTCGTCAAATACATCGTGGCGAACCCGGCCGAACTGCACGGCATTGTAATCGACGACACAGAGGCCCGCATCATCGGCCAGTGGCAGCAATCCACCCACACCCCGCCCCACGTCGGCTACAGCTACCTTCACGACATGAATCAGGACAAGGGGACAAAACAGGTGATCTACGAAACCAAACTGCCCAAGTCCGGACTCTGGGAAGTGCGGATGTCCCACTGCTCCAACATTCGGCGCGCCACCAATGCCCCGGTCACCATCCGCCATGCCGACGGCGAGACCACCCTACACGTCAACGAACAAAGCCCCGCTGAACACGAGAAACTCTTCAAGACCCTGGGCCGCTTTCGCTTCGAAAAAGGCCAGACCGCCTCCGTCACCATTTCCAATGAGGGCACAACCGGCAAATACGTGATCGCCGACGCCGTGCAGTTCCTGAACGTGGCGGAACTGGAATCCCGCGAAGCGAAGCTCGCCGAACTGGCGAAAGCCCGGGACCGCCTCCTCGCCAAACGCCGCGAACGCGACGAACTCCAAACCCATGTCAAACGCCTCAAACGCGCCAAACTGCCGCCGCGCCAACGCGCCATGTCCGTCAAGGAAGCCGAGGACGCCGGCGATTACTTCCTCGCCGTGCGCGGCGACATTCACAAGCTCGGCGATAAAGTCCCCCGCGGCTTCCTCCAGGTCGCCTACCGCAAGGACGCAAAGCCTCCCCGAATCGCCGAGCATTCCAGCGGTCGCCTCGAATTCGCCGATTGGCTGGGCAGCCGGGACAATCCCCTCACGGCCCGAGTCATGGTGAACCGCATCTGGCGACACCTGCTCGGACGCGGCATCGTGACCACGCCGGACAATTTCGGCGTCACCGGCCAGCGCCCCTCCCACCCCGAACTGCTCGACTGGCTGGCGGTCGACTTCATGGACAACGGCTGGTCCGTCAAGAAAACCATCAAGCGCATCATGCTCTCCCGCGTCTACCAGTTCTCCAGCCGCGCCACGTCCGCGTCGGCCGACAATCGCTGGCTCAGCCATGCCCAGCGCCGCCGACTCGACGCCGAGGCCATCCGCGACGCCATGCTCTTCATCAGCGGCGAACTCGACATCAGGCAGGGCGGCAAGACCATCCCCGACGGACTGCGCTCCGAGTTCGACCACAAGTTCACGGGAACCCGCCGCAGCCTCTACTCCCCGGTCTTTCGCAACAACCTTGAGGACATCTTCGAAGTCTTCGACTTTGCCAACCCCAACATGGTCGCCGGCGACCGCGCCGCCAGCGCCGTCCCCACCCAATCGCTGTATCTCATGAACAGCGGCTTCGTCCGCGACCGTTCCGCCGCCCTCGCCCGCCGCGTCCTGCAGTCCGGCGACCAGACCGCTCCCGAACGCATCAAACTCGCCTACCAACTCGCCCTGAACCGCCCGCCCTCCGCTGAGGAACTCCAACTCGCTTCGCAATTCCTCGGCGACCTCAACGACACCGATTCGCTGGCCAAGCTGACCGACCTCTGCCAATCCCTCTTCGCCTGCGTCGACTTCCGGTTCTTGAATTGACCCAGCGCCCCGCACCAGGCGCCCCGCACCACGCATCCCGCATCCCGCATCCCGCATCCCGCATCCCGCATCCCGCATCCCGCACCCCGCACCAGGCGCCACGCACCCCGCACCCCGCACCCCCATGAATGCCAAGGAAGCCCTGGCCGAACTCGAGAAACTCGGCAATGAGTCCACCCGCAAGACCCTGCTGCGCCACGGCGCGCGTGAGCCGCTTTTTGGCGTCAAGATCGGCGACATGCAGAAGCTGCGCAAACAGATCAAGGTCGACCACCAACTGGCGCTCGACCTCTTCGACAGCGGCAACTACGACGCCATGTACTTTGCGCACCTGATTGCAGATGACGCCCGCATGACCAAGACCCACCTTCGCAAGTGGGTCAAGAATGCCTATGGCGCGTCCCTGGCCGGCACGGTCGTTCCCGCAGTCGCCGCCGGCAGCCCCCACGGCGAAGCCCTCGCCCTCGAGTGGATCGACGCCGCGAACGACACCACCGCCGCCGCGGGTTGGAATACCTTGTCCCACATCCTGTCCGTCACCCCCGAAGAGGAACTCGACCTCCCGAAACTGAAGAAACTCATCAAGCGCGCGGAGAAGGAGATCCATAAGGCCGGCAAGGAAGCCAAATACGCCATGAACGGTTTCGTCATTGCCGCCGGTTGCTTCGTGACCGCCCTGTTCGACGCCGCGCTCAAGGCCGCAGAGAAGATCGGCCCCGTCGAGATCGATCATGGCGACACCGCCTGCAAGACCCCCCTCGCCCCGGAGTATCTTCGTAAGGTGGAGAAGATGGGACGTATCGGCAAAAAGAAGAAATCGGCCAAGTGCTGAATGAAAGTCCCTGGCGGCGACTCTTCCCCGCGATACCCGCTCCCGCACCCTGCCCTCCCGATCCACAAAAAAGCCCGATCCACCTTCGTGGACCGGGCTGTTGAAGCAATCGATTCTGTAGAACCTCAGATGAACTCGTTGATCAGGTTCTCCAGGAACTCCTGGCGACCGCTCTGATTCTTCGCGGCCTCGCCCTTCTTGAGAATGTATTTCTCAAGTTTCTTGAAGTTCATCTTGCCCGCCTCGATCTCCGCGCCGACGCCCTCGTCCCAGGAGCTGTAGCGCTCCTTCACGAAACCGTCCAGGCGTCCGTCCGCGCGAATGGCCGCGGCAATCTTCAATCCCCGCGCGAAGGCGTCCATGCCGCCGATGTGCGCGTGGAACAGATCCTCCGGCGTAAAGCTCTCGCGGCGGACCTTGGCGTCGAAGTTGACGCCGCCGGTCGTGAAGCCGCCCATCTTGAGGATGCTCAGCATGCACTGGGCGGTCAGGTAGACGCTGGTCGGGAACTGATCGGTGTCCCAGCCCAGCAATTCGTCGCCCGTGTTGGCGTCAATGGAGCCCAGCGCGTCCGCCGCGATGGCGACCTCCATCTCGTGCTGCATTGTATGGCCGGCAAGCGTGGCGTGATTCGTCTCCAGGTTCAGCTTGAAGTGCTTGGTCAGGTCATACTGACGCAGGAAGTTCAGGCAGGCCGCGGCGTCCGAATCATATTGATGCTTGGTGGGCTCCTTCGGCTTGGGCTCGATGTAGAATGGAACCTTCAGCTTGATCGACTTGGCGTAATCGACCGCCATGTGCAGAAACGCCCCGAGGTGATCGACCTCGCGCTTGATGTCCGTGTTCCACAGGGTGGAATAGCCCTCGCGACCGCCCCAGAACGTGTAGCCCTCGCCATCCAATTCCTTGGTGACTTCCAGGGCCTTCTTGACCTGAGCGGCGGCGTAGGCGAAAGCGTCCGCGTTGCAGCTCGTCGCCGCGCCATGCATGTAGCGGGGATTCGCGAAAAGGCAGGCCGTGCCCCACAGCAACTTGATGCCCGTGCGCTGCTGCTCCTCCTTGAACACCTTGACCACGGCGTCCAAATTCTTGTTCGACTGCAGCAGACTGCGCCCCTCGGGCGCCACATCCCGATCATGAAAAGCGTAATACGGCGCGCCCAGCTTCTCCATGAACTCAAAGGCGACCCGAGCCCGGTTCTGCGCGTTCTTCACGGAATCGGACCCGTCGTCCCAAGGGCGGATCGCCGTGCCGACACCGAACGGATCGGCCAGCGGATTGCGGAACGTGTGCCAATAAACGACCGAAAAACGCAGATGATCCCGCATCGTCTTCCCCTCCACCACCTCGTCGGCGTTGTAATGCTTGAAGGCGAGTGGTTTCTTGGTGTCAGGCCCCTCATACTGGATCTGCTTGATCTTCGGAAAAGCCGCTTTGATGCGTTTGATCGATGCCATATCGTTGTCTGTCGTGGTTGATTGTCTGTTGGTCGTCGCAACTCCGTCCGCCGGCAGAAGGCGCCGCGTCGCCGGCAAAGTCCGCAAGGACCTCTGGAAGTGAAACGGGCGGGAGCCTATCGCCCGGGCAGCCTCATCGCAAGCGCAATTCCGGCTTCATTCAGGGACGCGCGTCTGCTTTGCTTCGCGCGTGACTGATTTCAACCAACGCCCTCCGGCGACGCCCGCTCCCCTGTGGCTGGAACTGGACCGAGCCGCCGGCGACCCGCGCCACCCGTGGCGCACGCCCGCCCTCGCAACCGCGGATGGATCGGTTCGCACCGTGGTCCTGAGAAGCGTCGAAGCCTCCCGGCGCGAGCTGGTTTTCCACACGGACCTCCGCTCGCCCAAGATCTCCGCCATCGCAGCGTCACCCCGGGTTGAATGGCTGTTCTACCACCCCGGCGACGGCGTCCAGGTCCGGGCCCTCGCCGACGCAACCGTTCACGCCGACAACCCCATCGCCGAGAAGACGTGGCGCAACGTCCCGCCCGCAAACCGGGGCAACTACCAGACCGTTCAACCGCCGGGGACGCCATTGCGCTCCACAGACGAAGACCTCGCTCCGTCGCCCGACACCCCCGACGACGGCTACCGAAACTTCGCCGTGATCACAACCCGGGTCTCCCGCTTCGACTGGCTTCTCCTCGCCCCGACCGGCAACCTGCGGAGCCGGTTCGATTTCAACGCGACCGCAGACGACTATTACACCACTCCGCTCACGCCATAAGGGACCGTTTTCCCCTTGGCAACCAAGACCGAATCCCCTTTCACTCCGCGCATGTTCCGACCCTGCATTGACCTCCACGACGGCAAGGTGAAACAAATCGTCGGAGGCACGCTCGACGACGCCTCCGGCGAGGCGAAGACCAATTTCGTCTCGGAACGCCCGCCGGCCTGGTACGCGGAACTGTACCGGCGCGATAACCTCACCGGCGGCCACGTCATCAAACTGGGCCCCGGCAACGACGACGCCGCGCGCGAGGCCCTCGCCGCCTGGCCCGGGGGCCTGCAGATCGGCGGCGGCATCAATGCCGACAACGCCGCCCAGTGGCTGGAGGCCGGAGCCTCCCACGTCATCGTCACCTCCTGGGTGTTCCGCGACGGCCTTCTCGACCGGGACAGACTCAAACGCCTCGTCGACACCGTCGGCCGCGATCGCCTCGTCCTCGACCTGAGTTGCCGCAAACGGGACGGATCCTACTTCGTCTGCACCGATCGCTGGCAGAAGTTCACCCGGTTGGAGGTCACACCCGACACCCTCGAGTCGCTCGCCGATTCCTGCGCCGAGTTCCTGGTTCATGCCGTCGACGTCGAAGGCCTCTGCCAGGGCGTGGACCTGGACCTGGTCCGACTGCTCGGCGAGTCGTCGCCGATACCGGCCACCTACGCCGGCGGCGCCCGTTCCCTGGAGGACTTGACCGCCGTGACCGAAGCGGGCGCCGGGAAGGTCGATCTGACAATCGGATCCGCCCTCGATATCTTCGGCGGAGACGGCTGCCGCTACGTCGATGCCGCCGCCTACAACCATGGCCACGCGCCTGAGGCCTGACGCGCCGCTCGACAGCTCGGACGCCGAGTGCATCGTCGGACTCGCCGCCGACGCCGACATCGTCCTTGACCACAAGAAAGCCTCACGCCGCCATGCGCGGGTTTTCCCCCAACGAAACAGCTTCGCCATCGAGGATCTCGGCTCGATCAACGGCGCCCTCGTCAACGGCGAGAAGATCTCCCAGCAGGACCTTTTTCCCGGCGATTCAATCCAGATCGCCGACGCCCGGATTCGCGTGCGCCTCGTCGGCGCCCACCCTGACAGCGTTGATTATCCTGGCGAGGATCAAGACACCGTTGGGATCTTCGCTGACCGTGACAAGACAGGAGAGTTCGCCACCATGGTTAACGCGATGTCCGGCCGACTGGACTCCACTTCACCGCGAGAAATCCTCACCGTGTTGTCCGAAGCGAATGTTTCCGGCATTCTGTCGATTCACCCGTCATGGGGCGCCGGTCGTGTGCTTTTCCGGGAAGGCCCCGTCTACTACGCCCGCATCGACGGAGCGCCGGGCATCGGCCCGGACAAGGCCTTGCAAAGACTTCTCGCCGCCAAGAATGGCTCCTTCGAGTTCAGCAACGAGGAACCTCCACCGGTTGAATCCTCGATGACGCGCCCCTCGACGACCTGCTGCTGGACATCGAGTCTTTCGCGCCCCAACGGCAACGCCTGGAACGACTCATGCATTCGATGGAAGAGGAACTCACTGCCGCCAACGACATCAAGACGGACGCGCAGGATTCCAAGGCAAGGGCCATGCTTGAACTCGTGCGAAAGAACGGAGCTCTCTCCAGGCTCATTGACCGCTATCCGGGCGCTGACACCGAAGCGGCAACGATCATTGCGGACCTGCTGGAATCGGGGATCCTGAAGTCCGAGAGTTGATCCGCATCGGCAAGATGCCCCCAATCACTCAATCCAGCGGCCGAAACTTCAGCGGCCACGTGTTGTTGGAGGCGTCTTGGACGACATAGAGACTCCCGTCGCTCGCGCACAGGATTCCGTGGGGATGGTAGAACGCATGCTGGTTGTGCCGCATGCGTTGAAGTCGTCCGTCACGATAAACAGCCGTCGCGCCGCCGAGATTCGCGACCACTTTGAAGTCGTAATCCACCACCGAGATGTAGCCCGGGTTGTTGCGGGACTTCGGCCAATCATCGCCCAGGTGCGGAATAAAGACATGCCCCCGGTGAAAAACCAGATCGCGCGGATTCGCCCCCGGCATCGGGATCGTGTCGATCCAGGTTCCGTCCAACCGAAACCGCTTCACCTTCTCCTGGTCGCTGAGCCCCAGCAGAAGGATCGGCTGCTTCGGATTCCGCGTGTCGATGTTGCCGCCGTGAGGCCCCCAATGCGCCAAGGCGGCTTCCCCTTCGCCCAGATTTCCGCCGAAGGCGCTCAAGTAATTGCCGCTTGCGTCAAACCGCAGGATGTAGTCGCTGCCATAGCCATCCAGGACAAAGAAACCGCCGTCGCCGGGAATCGGCACAATCTCCGCCGGTCGGAATCGTTTTGGGTCGGGGTAGAGCCCGGACTCCATGGGGCAGCCCACGGTCATCAGGATCTTCCCGCCCAAGGTCGTCTTGAAAATCTTCCCGTCAGCCCGGTTCTCTGAAATGAACAGGGCTTCGCGCCCTTCTTCCCTCACCAGGTTCAAACCATGCGCCCCCGGGGCAAAATCGCCCCACGCATCCAAGACCTCGCCTTTCTTGTCGAGGACGATAACACAATGTTTCCGGCTCCCGTTCAGGTGATAGATGCGTCCCTTGGCGTCCTCCACGATTGCCTTGCCGTTCCCGATCGGATACGCGGCTGTATTGTGCTGGGCCCACCCTGGGACCAGCTCATACTTGAATCGACCCTCGCCAATCACCACCGGCTCGTCAGGAATCCGGTAACGCGCCGGCGGCACATGAATGTCATGGGACAACGCGCACGCAGGCAAAGACAGCCCCGACAAGCCGAGGGCTAAACGGAAAATGAACGCCAGCTTCATGACGGTGACAATCGACACTCCGCCCTCAACTCGTCAACACCCGCTTGATCAACGCATGCATCCATTCCGCCTCGGCGCGGGAAAGCATCCGCCCGAACTGGAGCGTCTCCTTGTCGGTCCGGGCCATGATGGTCGCGCCGCCGCCGGCCATCAGGGCGATCCCTTTGACAATCTGAGGAACCTTCTCCGCATCACGACCGCCAGTCGGCATCCTCGCGCCCTGAACCAACTCAAGTTCCTCAATCTCGCCCGCTGGAAGTGAACTCGTCCGCGTCATCCAGGGCGAGACCAGGCTCAACTCAAGCTTCTGCGGCGTGACCGTGATCCGCTCCCGACTCTTCCCTTTCAGAATCATCCGCCCCGGAATCAGGATGACGGGAGCCACAAAGAACAGGACGAACACGCCGATGAACGCCTTGAACAACCAAGGCTCGGAACCGCCGCCGAGAAACCCCGTGAAGAAGAAGGCCCCAGATCCCAGCGGCAAGAGGCACATCCCTACAATCACAACCAACATCACCGGAGACACCCCCGGAGCCGGAATCTCAAATGTCAGTTTCCCATCTGCCAATTCATGCCGAACCCGGGACCCCGTCGGCGTCGCCGGAACCTCAACCACCTCGCCCTTGGCCCGAACCTGGTCTCGGATCGAATGATCAAGTTCATCCGCCTGCCGAACCACGCCCTCGCCGCCGGAACTGGCATCCTTCAATGCCACGCCCAGAAACTTGGCTATCTCCTCCGCCTCCCGCCGCGACTGCTGATAATCCCGCGGCTCACAAATCTTCAATGGCTCGGCGCCATGCGTGAGCCGCACCGGATAGACCGTGTAGGTCGACTTGTCGGATCGACGAATCTCCTTCGCGATCTCAACCTGCTCCAAGGAATCCAAGGCCACCACGGTCCGCTTCATCGGAACCAACAACCCCCACCACTTGACCGCCTGGTTGGTCCGCTTGTCCAGTGTCACCCCGGACCGGCCGAACATGAATCCAGCCCCCACCGAGGCAAAAATGCCGCCGAAACAGATCGCAAACAGGATCGGCATGCCCTGCCCGCTGTCGTCTTTCAGGCGACCGCCGAGACCGCCGATCATCACCGCGAGACCGACCAGGAGAAATGGCAGCCCGAACAACATCAGACAACCGCCGCCGCTCTTCTTCTCATAGCGTTCCGGATGCAAGGACATGGTCGCCATCCTACCCCCCTCCCCACCCGGGTCAATCCCGCCCGCAACCCAGCGCCCGACGCTTGTCACCTCGCCCCGCGTCCTGTTTCATTCGCCGATGACACAGAACCAAGTTCTCGACCATTTCCGCCACTCAGGAGCCCTGCTGGAGGGCCACTTCATCCTGCGCAGCGGTCTGCGCAGTCGTCAGTTCTTCCAATGCGCGCTCGCCTTCCAACAAATGCCGGCGGTGGAGAAACTCGGCCGGGCCATGGCCGACAAACTCAGGAGGCTCGGCGCCACAACCGTGGTCTCGCCAGCCATGGGCGGCCTCGTCATCGGCCAGGAAACCGCCCGCCAACTCGGTCTGCGCTTTCTCTTCGTCGAAAAAGTCGAGGGCGGCCTCGCCCTGCGCCGGGGATTCAAGATCGAGCCCGGCGAGAAGATCCTGGTCGTCGAGGACGTCATCACCCAAGGCGGCCGCGTCCGCGAGACCCTGGACATCGTCAAGGAGCACGGCGGCGATGTGGTCGGCGTCGGCGTCGTCATCGACCGCTCCAACGGCGTCTTCGATCCCGGCGTGCCGATCGAACGCCTGGCGGGCGTCGAGGTGGAGACCTTCGATCCCGAGTCCCTCCCCCCGGACCTGGAGACGATCCCGGCCATCAAACCGGGCAGTTGAAACAACCGCATTTTTTCGGGGACTTTACGTTGTCAAAGCCCCGCTGATGTGGTTCTGTTCCCCCCTTTATTCCCGGCCGGCGCGTCCGGGATCACGCTAATTTTCATTCCATCCGTTTCTTGCTTATGACGCTCGGAGAACTGGTCAAACCGGAGAACATCATCCCGGAGATGAAGGCCGCGGACCGCTGGCAGGCCATTGATGAATTGATCGACAACCTCGTCGCCACGGGGAAGATCCGGGCAGAGGATCGCGAGGAGGTCACCCAGGTCGTGCGCAAGCGCGAGGAGTCCATGAGCACCGGCATCGGCTTCGGCATCGGCATACCCCACGCTTCCACCAGCCTCATCTACGACGTCGTCGCCGCCTTCGGGCGCTCCAAGACCGGCATCGATTTCGCCGCGCTGGACAACCAGGAGGTCCAGCTCGTCACCCTGCTCCTCGTGCCGCAGGGACAATTCCAGAAGCACCTTCACACCCTGGCCACCATCGCCAAGCAGTTGCACAAAAAGGAGCTCCGCCTCTCCCTCCTCAACGCACCCTCCGAGGCCCAGGCCCTGATCGACCTGCTGGACGACAACACCGGCGACAAATAAGCCTCCGGCGATCGTCGCGCCGCCCGCCCCGCGACGCCCCCGACAACCGATTCCCCCCCGTGTCCATCCATCGCTCCATTGAAGCCCGCCTCCGCGACGCCATTCACGCCGTCGTGCCCGATGCCGAGGTCTCCGATCTCTGCGTCCGCCCCTGCCCCAATCCCAAGTTTGGCGACTACCAGTGCAATGCCTTGATGCCGCTCGCCAAGATCGCCAGGACCAATCCCCGGCAACTTGCCCAACAGGTCATTGAGAAACTGGACGTCGCCGAATGGTGCGAACCCGTCGAGATCGCAGGCCCCGGCTTCCTGAATTTCCGTTGCAAGAACGAGGCCATCGCCGCCGAACTGCAAGCCACTCTCGATGGCGGCGACCTGTTCTTCGACCAGGCCGCAGCGCCCGAGACCATCGTCATCGATTTCAGCTCGCCGAACGTCGCCAAGCCCATGCACGTCGGCCACATCCGCTCCACCATCCTTGGCGAATCGCTGAAGCGGATCTTTCGCCTTCTCGGACACACCGTCATTGGCGACAACCACATCGGCGACTGGGGCACCCAATTCGGCAAATTGCTGGTCGGTTGGAAAAGCGAATTGAACCGCGACGCCCTCGAAGCCAATGCGCTCGAGGAAATGGAGCGGCTCTACAAGCTGATCAACGAACGTTGTGATGCAGATCAAGGCGTGCTGGAGGAGGCCCGGCAGGAATTGGTCAAGCTCCAGGCCGGCGACGAGGAAAACCTCGGCATCTGGAAGCGGATGATCGCCCTGTCCCAAAGCCAGTTCGACGAGGTCTACGCGCGCCTCGGCGTCAGCTTCGACGAGACCCTCGGCGAAAGTTTCTACAACGACCGGCTCAAGGCCGTCGTCGAGGAACTGCAGGAAGCCGGCATCGCCAAGGCAAGCGAAGGCGCCATGTGCGTCTTCTCGGACAACTCCCTGCCGGAGAAGGACGACCCCTTCCTGATCCAACGCGACGGGGAATGGGTTCCCAATCCCAGCATCGTGCTCAAGAGCGACGGCGGCGCCAACTACACCACCAGCGACCTCGCCACCCTGGAACACCGCCTCAAGACCTGGAACCCCGCCCGCATCATCTACGTCACCGACGGCCGCCAACAACTGCACTTCAACCAGCTGTTCAACATCTTCCGCCGCTGGCGGAAGGACGTCGACGTCCGCCTCGATCACGTCTGGTTCGGCGCCATCCTCGGCGAGGAC
>CAZFLK010000122.1:0-17589 GCA_964519245.1 uncultured Verrucomicrobiota bacterium | reverse complement strand
ATGACAAACCAACGTCTCCTAACGTTGGGATCACGAAACCACACCCTCGCCGCCGAGTCGAGCCCTTTCCTCGATATCGAGCCTGTCACTTGGACTTGGAGGAACTTGGACTTGGATGCTCGTTCGTAGTCCGTGTCTGGGCGCCCGGCCCCGATTCCCGCGCTGCGTATGCCGGTGAACGCCCGAGGGCGGCATGCTCACGCGAAACTCGCAGCTTGCTTTCACCCCTTCACCAAGGGTTGTTGCGCGGCAGCGCTCTTTGCCGCTTGATCTCGTTGAAGCCAAGCAGTTTGATGCCATCTCATGAAGCGTTCTTCTATTTTCTTTTTAGTACTTTGGACCGTTTTCACCTCACCAGTCATCGCCGACGGGCCGAAGGACAACATTGCTGAGAATGTCCGCCGGATTCCGAAGCCTGGCGTGCCCGTGTCCGCGGAAGACCGCGAGGCGTTGGAAGACGGGATCGCATTGCTGGGCGCGAAGATCGACGGTCTGCGCGACTCGTTGAAAGGGAAGCCGGAGCTGTTCGACGTGCTGCCGGACGTTGAGATCTATCATCGCGCGGCCTGGTCGGCGCTGACCTACAACGAGTTCTTCAAACCGAATGAGATCCAGACCGCGAAGGGTTTGTTGCGCGATGGCATCGAACGCGCGGGGCAGTTGGAATCAGGCAAAGCTCCCTGGCTGACGAAGAAGGGTCTGGTCGTGCGAGGCTACCGTTCAAAGATCGATCACTCCGTGCAACCCTACGGGCTCGTCGTTCCGGAAAGCTGGACGCCTGGCGCAGCGCACACACATCGGCTGGATTTCTGGTTCCACGGGCGCGGCGAGACTCTGAGCGAGGTGAATTTCATTAATGGCCGGCAACGAACGATCGGGCAATACGCGCCCGCGGACACGTTTGTCCTGCACCCCTACGCCCGCTACTCGAACGCCAACAAGTTTGCCGGGGAGATTGATTTGTTCGAGGCGCTGGCCCACGCGAAGCGCTACTATCCGATCGATGACGACCGCATTGCGGTGCGTGGTTTCTCGATGGGCGGCGCGGCCTGCTGGCAGTTTGCAGTCCACTATGCGGACCGATGGTTTGCGGCCAATCCGGGCGCGGGCTTTTCCGAGACGCCGGAGTTTTTGCGCAGCTTCCAGGGAGAGACGCTCAAACCCACCTGGTATGAGAAGAAGCTCTGGCATCTTTACGACTGCACGGACTGGGCGGTGAACCTGTATCACTGCCCGACCGTTGCCTACAGCGGCGAAGTCGATCGCCAGAAACAAGCCGCCGACATCATGGAAAAACAGCTTGTCGAAGAGGGCATTGACTTGCTGCACATCATCGGTCCCGGCATGGGGCACAAGATTCATCCGGATTCCAAGATCGAGATCGAGAATCGTCTTGCAAGTCTCGCCCATCACGGACGAGATCGAATGCCGAGGAAGATCCGCTTCACCACTTGGACACTGCGCTACAACCGCATGCATTGGGTGACGGTGGATGGCTTGGAGGAACATTGGGAGCGGGCGCGGGTTGACGCCGAGATAGGCCGCAACAACTTCGTCAGCGTGACCACAAAGAATGTTTCGGCCCTGACGCTCGACATGGCGGCCGGCGCGTGCCCCATGGACAACACGCAACCCGTGAATCTCGCGGTGGACGGCCAACACATCGAGAACACGCCACGCATCAAGTCGGACCGCTCATGGAAAGCGCAGCTTCGCAAGACGAAGAGCGGTTGGCAGCTCGCCGCCGCCGCGGACACCACGCTTCGCAAGCGTCACGGACTCCAAGGTCCGATTGACGACGCCTTCATGGATTCCTTCATCATCGTGCGCCCGACCGGCAAAGCGTGGTTTCCGACGGTGGCGACCTGGGCCAAGAAGGAGGAGGAGCACGCCATTGAACATTGGCGCCGACAGTTCAGGGGAGAAGCGCGGGTGAAGAACGACATCGAGCTCACCGACGCCGACATTGCCTCCAGCAATCTGATCCTCTTTGGAGATCCTTCAAGCAACAAGGTCCTCACCAAGGTTCTGGATTCGCTTCCCATTCGCTGGACAGCCGGGGGCGTGAAGGTGGGGGACAAGATCTACGAAGGTCCGAAGCACGCCTTGGCAATGATCCATCCGAATCCCCTGAATCCGGACCGCTACCTCGTTTTGAACAGCGGCTTCACCTACCGGGAGTACGACTATCTGAACAACGCCCGCCAAGTTCCGAAACTGCCGGATTGGGCGGTGATCCACATTCAGGAGGCGCGCACCTCACGCGCGCCGGGAGGGATTGCCGACGCGGGATTCTTCGGGGAACGTTGGGAGTTGAAGGCGTCGTCGAAGCGGGATTGAGCGCTGCCGGCTCGCCTTACTCCAGGATCTCGACGCCGGCGACCTTCTTCTCGGCCTCGAGGAAGGCGGGCAGGGCTTCCTTGAACTTCTTCTGGATCAGGCCGCCGCGCAGCTCCTCTGAGATATCGGCGAAACCGACCTGCGACGACGGCTTGCGCTCCAACGATTTGATGATGTGGTAGCCAAACTTGGTTTCCACGATGTCGCTGATCTCCCCGACGCGCAGGGCAAAAGCCGCGGCCTCAAACTCGGGGATCATCTGACCGCGGGGAAAAACATATTCGCCGCCCTTCTCCTTGCTGCCCGGATCCTCCGAAAACTCCTTGGCCAACCGGGCGAAGTCCTCGCCTTTGCGAGCGCGCTCCAGGAGCTTTTCCGCGATGCGACGCTTGCGGGTCTTGTCCGCTTCCGGCAATAGCCGGCGCGTCCGCGGATCGGTCGTGCTGAGCAGGATGTGAGCCGCGCGCAGCAGTTCCGGTTTGCGAAACTCCTCGGGGTGGGAGTTGTAGTAATCTTTGACCTCCTGGTCCGACACGGTGATCTTGGAGCGCAGGAGGCGCTGCAACACGACGTTGGAGATTTCCTTGTCCCGGATCTGCGATTCCCAGCGCTCCACCGTGAAGCCGCGGGTCATCAACTTGCGTTTGTATTCCTTGTCGGTTTTGGCCTCCTTTTTCGCCTCCTTGATGAACTTGTCCGCCACCTCGAGCCCCGCCTTGCGATCTTCCTTGGAAGCCAATCCCAGAACCACCCTGAGTGCGACGATGCGGTCGCGGATCTTGACGCGGATGCCCTCATTCATGCCCGGCGGAAGGGCCTGGCCGTCGGCGGCCAGGTTGGCCTTGTACTCCAGGACGGCCTGGTTCACCTCGCCCTTCGTCACTTGGAATCCATTGCCCTTGGCGACCACACGGTCGCCGAACAGGCTGGAGGCTGCTGCAGCATTGGAGTCGGTGGACGCGTTCAACAGGACGCCGGTCAAACACGCAAGGGCAAGGTTGGTTTTCATGAGGTGATGGGTTTTGGACGCGATCGAGGCATTTGCCGCTCAAATCAAAGTCGGACCACGCGGACATTGGCGAGATCCGGGTCGGCCTCCAGGGCGTCGACGAGTTCCTGGGGCGGCTCACTGTCGAGATTCAATGCCGTCAGGGCGGTGCCGGCGCCCTCGCTACGGCTGAGGCTCATGTTGGCGATGTTGATGCCGTGCTTTGCCAGCGTGGTTCCCAAATGCCCGACCAAGCCGGGCTTGTCCTTGTTCTCCAGGATCAGGATCACGCCCTCGGGCACAAACTCCAACCACTGACTGTTCATCCGCTCCACCCGCGGCTCATGACGCGCGCCGAAACAAATGCCCGAGACGGAATACTTTTCCTCGCCGGAATGGGCGGCCACATGCAGCCATTCATGGAAGTAGGTCTTCTCGTTCGATTTGACCTCCTCAACCACCAGTCCGAGGCCATTGGCGAGGGAGCGGACGTTGACCTGGTTGGCGTCCTTGCCGCCGGCCCCTTCGAGAAATCCCTTCAGGACATAGCGGGTAATGGGATCGCCAGGGGCTTCCGCGACGGAACCTCCGAACGTGACGACCAGGCGGTCGTTGCGCTTCGGCGAAATCTGCGCCAACACACGACCGAGTTTTTCGCCGAGGCTGAGGTAGGGTTTGACGCGGGCATAGGTCTGCTCGTCGAGGTTCGGCATGTTGATGCCGTTGCGGACCGAGCCGGTCAGCAGGTATTCCGTGATGGTCTCGGCGACCTCGATGCCGACGTTCTCCTGCGCCTCCGAGGTGCTGGCCCCAAGATGCGGCGTCTGGACGATGTTCGGAACGCCGCGCAATGGGGAATCCTCCGGGAGCGGCTCGGTTTCGTAGACATCCAAGGCCGCCCCGGCCACCTGGCCGCTCGCGATCGCCTCGACGATGTCGGTCTCGTGGATGATGCCGCCGCGCGCGCAATTGATGAGCTTGACCCCCTTCTTCATCTTGCCGAAGGCCTCAGCGTTCAACATGCCGCGGGTCTCATTGGTCAAAGGCATGTGCACGGTGATGAAATCCGCCTTGGGAAATACGTCCTCCAAGTTGTCGACCAACGCCACCTGCAGCTCCTGCGCGCGCGCCTTGGACATGTAG
Organism: uncultured Verrucomicrobiota bacterium; assembly: GCA_964519245.1. Lineage (GTDB taxonomy): Bacteria > Verrucomicrobiota > Verrucomicrobiia > Limisphaerales > JAYPEY01 > JAYPEY01. The sequence continues at coordinate 13,118 of CAZFLK010000122.1, read as the reverse complement.
GGATCGTAGGCGACGACGTCCATGCCGAAGGCCTGGGCCCGCTTGGCGACCTCGCCGCCAATCCGGCCCATGCCGAGGATGCCAAGGGTCTTTTGAAAAAGCTCCTGCCCCTTGAAGGCCTTGCGGTTCCACTCGCCGTTCTTCATCGACATATGGGCCTGGGGAATCTTCCGGGCCAACGACATCAGCATGGAAAACGTGAGCTCCGCCGTGGAAATCGTGTTTCCACCCGGGGTGTTCATCACCACGATGCCACGGTCCGTGGCGGCGTCCACGTCGATGTTGTCCACGCCGACACCGGCGCGGCCCACGACTTTGAGTCCCTTCGCCGCATCCATGACCCGCGCTGTCACCGTGGTCTCGGAGCGCACCACGATGGCCGCGGCGTCGGTCGCCAATTCGACCAGTTCGTCTTCGGAGGGGCGGGCGTCCAGGACAACCACGTCGAATTCGGAACGCTGCTGAAACAGCTCGATGCCTTTGGGGGCTATGGGATCACATACCAGGATTTTCATGGGTAAAAGGCGGCGAATTTAGGCAATGGCCCGAAGCGGGTCAAACCTTGATCACTTCGTTCGGGCCAAGCGTCGAAAGACGCGGTGCGTCAATCCCTCGTTCCAGCGGGACAAAAAGATGGTCGCCGGTTGGCATAGGTCGTTACGCGACCGAAACCGGCGGGAATCTCACTCCGTCTCGTCCCCGGCAGGCGTCGACAGGAGCGTCGCCGCTCCCTGGGCCGGTTGTCGCTTCAACAACAAGGCCCGCTTGATGGCGCCGGAAACCGCCGTTCTGGCGTCGTCGAAGAAGGTGTAGAAGACCGGTATGACCAACAGGGTCAGGAGGGTCGCGGTGGTCATGCCGCCGATCAGCGTCAGACCAAAGCTCTTGTAGCTCATGCCGATCGCGCTGGGTTCGCTGACGGTCAGCGGCAACATGCCGATGATGGTGGTGAGCGCGGTCATGAGAATGGGGCGGAAGCGTCGGTCCGCAGCCTTCAGCAGGGCGTCCATGCGATCCATGCCCTCCCGCCGCAGTCGGTTCACGTAATCGATCAGGACGATGCCGTTGTTCACCACCACGCCGATCAGCAGGATGATTCCGACGACGCCGAGCATGTCCATGTCCTTGTCGGTGATATAATGGATCCAACCCACCCCGATGCCCGCCAGTGGGATCGTGAGGATGATCGACAAGGGAAGGATGAAACTCTCGAACAGGAAGCCCATCAGGAGATAGATGAAGACGACGGACATGACGCCGGCGAACTGCATGCTGGCCAGATCCTTCTTGTTGAACCCCTGGTTGGTCTGACCGAAGCGCACGCCTTCGGGGAGATCGATCAGTTGTTGGAGCGCGGCCAATTGCGCGCGGGTCTCGGCCATCTTGTCCTTTTCCTGCTTCTCCAGTTCAAAGGTCATGTAATGGGTCACGCGCCGGTTGCGCCGGTTGATACCCCGCGGCGTTCTGAGCATTTTCGGATCCGTCAATGCCGAGAGCGGTAGGACGGATCCATTCTCCGTTGGCACGAGAAAGTTCTCCAAGTCGCTCAGCGTCTCACGGTCCGACTCCTGGTAGCGCACGCGCACAGGGATCAATTTGCCGTTCTCATTGTAGCGCGGCAAGGCGCTGCCGCGGAGCGCGTAACCGACAACGCCCGCGATGACGTTCGGGTTGACCCCGCTGGCGGTGGCGCGGTCCCGGTCGATGACCAGGGCCAGTTCGCTGGGGGTTTCCTCCTCGCCCGCGCGTTTGCCGATGACGCCGGGAACCATCTCGAAGATCGGCTCCAATTGTTCGGCCACCTCCGCCAGCAGCAGGGCGTCGTCGCCCTCCAGTTGAACGCCGAAGACCTCGTTGCCCTTGGCCTCATTCACCCGGTCTTCCGCCGAGTAGTACAACTTCACCCCGGCGCGTTTCGGCAGGGCCTTGTAGATCTTCGAGCCGATCTCCTTGGCCGTGAGTTCGCGCTCCACATCCTTGTCGAGCCAGGCTTCCAGGTTGCCGCCGCGCGTTCCATGCTGGATGAAGTAGCCCTTGAGCCCCAATGACTCCTTCTGTTTCTCCACAACCGCCTCGGCCTCTCGAAAATAGTCGTAGACCTCCTCGAAGGTGAATTCCTTGGACATCTGGATGCTGATGCGGAAGTTGAGTTGGTCCTCCTCCTGGGTCGGCTGCAGCTCCACCTCCTTCCATGCGACGCCGACCGTGACGGCATAGACCGCGATGAGCAGTCCGACCATGTCGAGCCGACGCTTGAGGAAGAAGGCGAGCGCGTGATTGTAGAACCACTGCAGCTTGCCGAAGGTGAACTCGTAGAGCAGCGCCATCCAATCCAAGAATCGTCGGTAGGGGTTCCATCTGGAAGCAGCTCCGTCGACCTCGGATTTCGACCTGCCTCGTCGGTCAGGAAACGTGAGGTAGACGCTGAGCGGGATGAACACCAGCGCGACGAACAGCGACGCGATCAAGGAGACGCAGATTGGAATCGAAAGCCGCAGCATGAGAAACTTGCCCTCGCCCTCAACCAGCGACATGGGCAGGAAAACGGCCACGGTCGTCAGGGTGGCCAGGGTGATGGCCAACGCAATCTCGCCGGCCCCGCGAATGCAGGCCCTGCGGCGCGAGAGCCCGGCATCGCGGAGTCGAATGATATTCTCCGCCACCACCACCGAGTTATCGACCAACAGGCCCACACAGATCACCAATCCGAGGATGGTCAGGATGTTCAGTGTCTCGCCGGCAAAGAACATCACCGCGAGGGCGACCAGCAGGCAGAGTGGAATCGACAATGCGATAATGACGGTCAGCCTCGTCTGTCGCAGGAACACGAACAACACGACAGCCGCCAACAATCCGCCGATGCGACCGCTCTTGATCAGGTTGCTCAGTGAATCCTCGATGACCATTCCCTGATCGAAGAAGGGCTCCATGTCGACCGAGGCAAGGCGCGGATTCTCTTTCATCTTCTCCAGCACGCCGCGCACCTGGCGGCAAAGATCGACGGTGTTGGCGTCGCCCTCCTTCTTGACCATCACCGCAAACGCCGGCTTGCTGTTGACCCGCACCGCGAATTTTTTCTCCGGCGCCTCGCAGCTGATGGTGGCCACGTCCTTCAGTTTGGTCGTCGGCGTCAGCTGCCGGTTCTGCAAGGCCTCGACGGACTTGTAGGTCGCCACGGAACGCAGCAGGAATTTTTTTCCCGAATCGCGCACGGCCCCGGAGGCCATGGTGAAATTGTCCCCGCCAAGGTCCTGCGCCAACTGGTAGATGTTCAGCTTGTGCGCCTCGGCCAGGCTCTTGTCGATCTCGATCAGGATCTCCTTCTCGATCAGCCCCTGGGCGTTGACCGACGCCACGCCGTCGAGGCGAGACAAGGGCAGCACGACCTCCTTCTGAAGCAGGTTGTAGACGTCGGGCAACCCGGGATCCACCACCACGCCGATCATCATCAGGGGGATCGCCGACAAGTCCTCCTTGTAGATGAACGTGCGCTCAACATCTTCCGGAAACAGGAGGCGCGCCCGCTCCAGGCGGTCCCGCACCTCACGGTAGGCGACATCCATATCCGTGCCGGACTTGAAACTCAGATAAGCGCCGGCGCCGCCGGTGTGCGTCCAGGAGTTCAGATTGTCGATCCCGGGAACCGTGCTGAGCTCCTCCTCCAACGGCAGCGTGATTTTCTCCATCACCGCCTGCGCCGGCGCGCCCTGCCAGGGAACATTGACCCGCAGCGATGGGGATTCAAATCCGCGCGGAAAGGTCTCCAAGGGAATGCCCAGCGACGCAATGATCCCGACCACGATGATCGTCATCAGCAGGACCAACACCGTAATCCGCCGATCCAACGAAAGGCGTGTGAGCGAACCGGTGAGGTTCTCGCGATCCACGGTTTGGTTGTCGTCGGAGTCGCTCATGGGGAAGCTCCAAACCCCAAGCTCCAAATCTCAAGGAAGCTCCAAGTTCCAAGCTCCAAACGGCTGGGGTCGGTTCGATGTCGACGGACGGTTGAGCTGGAGCACGCTCGCCCAGGGAGGGGCGACATTCCCGGTTGCGACCGATTTCCCCTTGAGACTTGGAGCTTGAGACTTTTTCGGGTTCTGGCGCTTGGAGCTTGGGATTTCATTCTCCCTCCCCTTCGGATTCCGGTTGCGTTGTCCTCACGACCTTCATCCGCAGACTCTCCAACAGATAATAGATCGTGGGAATGATCAGCAGGGTAAGAAACGTCGAGGTAACCAGCCCGCAGATGACGGCGATCGCCATGGGCGTGCGGATCTCGGCTCCGTCGCCCAGTCCCATTGCCATGGGGAGCAGGCCCAGAACGGTGGTCGCGGTGGTGATGAGAATGGGACGCAGGCGAACCGAACCGGCGGTGATGATGGCCTCCCGCAGATCCGCGCCGCGCCGTTGCAGGACGTTGACGTAGTCCACCAGGACGATGGCGTTGTTCACGACGATGCCAGCCAGCATGATCATGCCCAGAAACACCACGATCGACAGGCTGATGCCCAGCGCCTTCAGGCCCAGGACCGTGCCAAAGAACGCGAGCGGAATGGTGAACATGATCACGAGCGGCTGCAACAACGACTCGAACTGCGCGGCCATGATGACATAAACGAGGAACAGGCTGAGACCCAGGGCCAGGTAGAGACTCCCCTCGCTGCGCTCCCATTCCTCGTTCTGGCCGGTGATGAAATAGGTCATGTCGCTCGGCCAATCGATGCCCGGGTCCAAGGCGTTCTCAATGGCCTTCACCGCGGATCCGAGAGAAGCGTCTCCGAGGTTGGCCTCCACCAACGCGACGCGCTTGCCGTCAATGCGCCGCACCTCGCTGGGACCCTCGCCCACGGTCAGGTCGGCGACGGAATTCAACGGAATGGCGCGCTCCTGACCAGGATTGATGATCAGCTCGCCGATGTCTTCCACGCGCGAACGGTTCTGTTCTTCCAGTCTGACGACGATCGGGATGCGCCGGTCTTTCAGGTTGAACCTGGTGGCCTCGGCTCCCTTGACCATGTCGCGAACCTGCCGGGCGACGGCGTTGATGTTGAGGCCGAAACGGGCGATCTGGTCCCGCTTATACTCGATCTGCACCTCCGGCGCGCCGCTGCGCAGCGAGGGCTCGACATCCGCCAACTCGGGCAGCCCTGACAAGATCTCGGTCGCGCGATCGGCCGTTGTCTTGAGGCGTTCGAGTTCGTCGCCATGAATCTCGACGACGATTGGCTGGTGGGAGCTGAACAGCACCGGGCGCACGACCCGCACATCCAGATCCGGCACCGGCGCGAAGAAGGCGCGCAGTCGCCGCATGACGCGCGCCTCAACGCCCGCTGGATCCGCCGTGCTCTCAAGCAGGATCTTGAATCGCGCGGAGTGTTCGCCCTCGTCCGAGCGCTGCATGTTGGCCACATCGTAACCGAAGGTCGCCAACACAGCCTTGATGTCCTGTTTGTCTTCCAGGATCGCCGTTTCCACCTTGCCCAGGACCGTTTCGGTTTCCTCCAGGGGCGTGCCGACCGGGAGATCCACCTCGAAGGTGAACTCTCCCTGGCGCACCTCGGGCAGGAGTTCCGAGTCCAACTGCTTCGCCGTATTCCATGTCGCCGCAAAGCAAAGACCGGCGACGAGAAGGACGGGCAGGGGATGTTTCAAGGACCAGCGGATCGAAAGCGGATAGGCCCAGCGCATCGCTCCCAGGATGGCGTCCATCAGTTTGACCGGCAACCAGACGATCAATCTTCCCAGCAGGACGGCCACGGGCACGAGAACGCGAGCGATGAGAAACACGATGCCCGTGAACAGGAGGAGCCAGAGCTTGCCGATCAGTTCGAGCGCAAAGCCGATCACAAACCGGGCCAGCGCGTAGATGGCCAGGACATACCGCCGCCACTTGGGACCGGTCGTGAAATGCGTTTTCAATTCGCGCCAGGAGCGGAACGCCAGGAACGCCCCCCAGGTCTCGTCCGGACTGCGGAACTCGACCTTCTGCCGGCTGGCCAGCATGGGGATGAAGAACAACGCAGCCAGCAGCGAGGCCAACAGCGAAATCACCACCGCCAACCCCAGATCGCCAAAGGCCTGACCCGCGATCCCTTCCACGAAAACCATCGGAAAGAACACGGCGATCGAAGTCAATGTCGAGGCAAACACCGCTCCACGGACCTCGGCCACTCCCCGAATGGACGCCGCCTTCACCCCGTCGCCTTCCTCCCGGCAACGGAAGATCGATTCCAAAACCACGATCGACGAGTCCACCAACATGCCGATGCCGAGAGCCAGGCCGCCCAGCGACATGATGTTCAAGGACACGTCCAACATGTTCAACGGCGCGAAGGTCATCAACAGCGACATGGGAATGCTGACGCCGACGATGATGGTCGGCTTGACGCTGCGCAGGAAGAGAAAGAGCACAATGATCGCGAGGCAGCCCCCGAACACCGCCGTGTTGCGCACTTCATTGATGCTGTTCTCAATGAAGATGGAGCGGTCGGCCACGACTTTCAGATCCGCGCCCTCGTCCCGTTTGATCCGGGCGATGATGCCTTCGCCTTTCCGTTGTCGCTGATTCTTCTCGACAACCTCCTTGGGCGGTCCGCCCCAAAGCTGCCGCCGCTGCTTCTCCGGAATGCCTTCCAGCTTGCGGATGACGGTCTTCGCCACGGACACCATGTTTGCGTCAGCCTCCTTGTAGATGTCGATCTGGACACTCTCGGCCCCATCCGTGCGGGTGACGATCTCGCGTTCCTTGTGCGCGCGGACCACCTTGGCGACATCCTTGAGCCTGACTTCCCGGCCATCGACGCGCCGAATGACCGTCTCGGCAATCTGATCGAGATCTTCGTACTCGTTCAAGGTCCGCACCATGTATTCGGCGCGGCCCTCGAGGATCTGTCCGCCCGCGACGTTGATGTTCTCCTGTCCCAGTCGGCCCACGATCTGTTGGGCGGAGATTCCCGTGCGCAACAGGTCGGCTTCTTCGACAAGGATATGTATTTCCTCTTCCAGGCCGCCGCGGATGCGAACGGCCGCGACGCCCTCAACCGGCTCCAGGATCCGCTTGATTTGGAGGTCGGCGATGCGCCGCAACCGGCGCAGTCCCTGCTCTCCCTTGAAGCGATCGCCGGTCCCCGAGAAACTCAGCTCCATGATGGGATCGAGCGAGGGATCGAAGCGGAGGATCAGAGGCCGCTCGGCCTCGCGGGGGAGGAACACGAGATCCATTTTCTCCAGCGTGTTCTGGGTGGCCTCGCCCATATCCGTGCCCCAATTGAACTCCAGCACGACATCGCTGACGCCGGCGCGGCTGATGCTGCTGATCCGGTTCAAGCCGCTGACCACGCCCAGCGCTTCCTCGACCCGGCGACTGATGTCGTTCTCCACCTCCTCGGGCGCGGCTCCGGGGTATTCCGTGCGAACGGTCAGGGTGGGGTAGTTTAGTTCCGGCATCAGGGTGACCGGAAGCCGCTTGAAGGAAAACCACCCGAAGACCACCGCGGCGGTGAAGACCATCAACACCGCCACTGGCCGGTCCGTCACGAAACTTGAACTGGGAAGCTTTGGCTGCATCAGCGGGGGCGGCGTATCAATGCGAAGGTCCCCTCCCGGGAGGGGATATTTCGCTCTCCCGCGAAGCGGATTTTGAGAGTGAGATCGGAGTGGTTTTGCGCGTGCGGCATGTCCAAGAATTGTGGAATCCCAATCGATTCACCTACTCTGAAACCACCGCTTCGGCCTCTTCGGATTCCCCTTCACCATCACCGTCCTCGTCGTCTTCCTCCTCGACCTCCTCACCGGGCAAGGTTACGAGGGCGTCGTCCTTCAATCCGGTTTGACCGGCGATGACGATCCGATCACCGGGTTCAAATCCGCCGGCAGGCTGCACGTGTTCCTTGTCCGCCAGCACAGGCTCCACCAGGACGCGCTTGACGCGATTGCTTTCACCGAGCCGGAAGACGAACATCTGGTCGCTGTCGTAGACGATCGCGCGCTTGGTGATCAACAAGGCCTCGGGGCGATGATCGACGACAATTTCAGCATCCACGAACATGCCCGGCAACAGCACGCCCTCCGTCTTGACCGCGAGCGTCACTTTTACGGTTCCGGATTTGGAATCAACCACCGGCGCAATCCTCTTGATGGAGCCCTCAAAAACGCGCTCGCCCAGGGATTGCGCCGAGATCCGCGCCGGCTTGCCGACCTCCAGGCTCGGCAGGCGCTTCTCAGGCACATAAACCCGCGCCACGATGGAGTTGAAGTCAATGATGTCGAAGAGATGTTGGCCGGGTGAAACCTGGTCTCCCAGCCTGACGAGACGATTGACGATGGTTCCCGCGATCGGCGCCTTGATTGCGGTAAAATCGAGTTGTCGCTGCGCCTCGTCCAGCGCGAGCTGGAGCTGCTCGACCCGGTACTTGACCTCGTCGTACTCCCGCTGACTCACGAGTTCGTCCTTGAACAGGCCTTCCTGGCGATTGAAATCGGCCTTGGCCTGGTTCAACTGACTGAGCGCCTTGTCGTAGGTCGTCTGCTGATCGTCGTCCTGGAGACGCAACAAGAGTTGATCCTTCTGAACCACATCGCCCTCCTCCACAAGCAGCTCCACCGCCCGATTGGACGCGCGGGCAAGGACCCGGATTTCCTGCTCGGCCTCGAGGTGATTCGAGGCCCGGATGACATCCTCAATCGGGCCACGCACGACCTCGGCCACGTCGACCGGCACGCCCCGCTCTTTGTTCTCCTCTTTCTTGCCCTTGGCTTCCTCGGCCTTCTTCTTCTGCTCCGCCGCCTTTCTGCCCATGAAACCGCAGCCGGTCAGCAGCGGCAGTGTGACCAGAGCCATTGCGCACGCGACCGCGACGAGACCACGGTTGGCAGGGAAGGACGGAGCGTTTCGTTTCATGGGCGGGAATCAGCGCGACGGATACCAAGGAAGGTGTTGGAAAAGGTGGGAGAGGACGGGTTTCACATTTCGTCTCGAATTGAGACGATTGATACGAAAGATCGTTACGTTGACGATGATAAAAAGGCGCCGGAATTGTCGGCGGGCTCAACAACATCGGGGGATACGAACCGTGAATGCGTCGCTACGGGGAGGGAATCATTCAAGGAAAACGTGTGCAGGCGGACGCCAAGCGCCGACGCGGCAACGGGTTGCCGTGTCGCTCGCGCCCCCGCTCACTTGCCGCCGGCCAGAACCGCCTTGGCGTATTCGCGGTTCATGCGGGCGATGTGATTGATGCTGATCTCCTTGGGACAGACCGCCTCGCAGGCGCCGGTGACGGAGCAGGCGCCAAAGCCTTCCTCGTCCATTTGCCCGACCATGTTGATGACGCGCTCGCGGCGCTCCACCTTGCCCTGCGGCAACATGGCCAACTGGGAGACCTTGGCCGAGACAAACAAACTCGCCGAGGCGTTCTTGCAGGCGGCAACGCAGGCGCCGCAGCCGATACAGGCCGCCGCGTCCATGGCTTCATCGGCGTCCGTCTTGGAAATGGGCAGGGCATTGGCGTCCGGGGCGCCGCCGGTGTTCACGGAAACATAGCCGCCGGCCCGGATGATCCGGTCGAAGGCGCTGCGATCGACCACCAGGTCGCGCAGGACCGGGAACGGTTTCGCGCGCCATGGCTCGATGGTGATCGTATCGCCATCCTCAAAGTGGCGCATGTGAAGCTGGCAGGCCGTGGTGCCTTTGTGGCCGCCGTGCGGAATGCTGTTGATGACCATCGAGCAGGTTCCGCAAATGCCTTCGCGACAGTCCGAGTCAAAGGCGATCGGGGCCTGGCCCTTCGCGATCAGGTCTTCGTTGACCACGTCGAGCATTTCGAGGAAGGACATGTCGGCGTCAACGCCGCGCGCCTCGTAGGTTTCAAAGCGTCCTGCGACATCGGCATTGTCCTGCCGCCAGACTTTGAGCGTCAGATTCATGATCGTGATTGGTGGAGCGGCGCCTTGTTTTCAAGCCGGACGGCACGACAGCGCTGATCAACTGGACCGGCGACTGAAAACTGAAAACTGAAAACGGGCCCGTTCATTTGTAACTCCGGGTGGACATCTTCACTTCCTCGTACGCGAGCTTCTCCTTGTGGAGCCTGGGCTTCTTGTCGACGCCCTTGAACTCCCAGGCGGAGACATGGGCGAACTTGTCATCGCGCCGCTTGGCCTCGCCCTCGCCGGTGAAACCGCTCTTCACCTCGGGATCATCCTTGGTGAATTGGTATTCCTCGCGGAAGTGACCGCCGCAGGATTCCTCGCGGGTCAGTGCGTCGTGGCATAGCACCTCGGCAAACTCCAGGAAGTCCGCCGTGCGGCCGGCATACTCGAGGTTCTGATTCAGTTCGCCGTTGGTTCCGGTGACATTGACATTCTCCCAGAACTCGGCGCGCAGTTCCGGGATCTTCTTCAAGGCTTCCTTCAATCCCTTCTCGTTGCGGGCCATGCCGCACTTGTCCCAGACCAACTGGCCCAACTCGCGGTGGAAACTCGTGACCGTGCGCTTGCCCTGAATCGAAAGCAGCTTCTTCGTGCGATCATTGACCTCCTCTTCGACCTCCCGGAATTCCGGGGCGTCGGTCGACAATTCGGCGGGTTTCTCGGATGCGAAGTAGTTGCCGATGGTGTAAGGCGCGACGAAGTAGCCATCCGCCAATCCCTGCATCAAGGCGCTGGCTCCGAGACGATTGGCCCCGTGATCCGAGAAGTTTGCCTCACCGAGGCAGAAAAGGCCGGGAATGGTGGTCTGCAGGTGATAATCCACCCAGAGTCCGCCCATCGTGTAGTGGACAGCCGGGTAGATGCGCATCGGCGTCTGGTAGGCGTTGTCGCCAGTGATGCGCTCATACATGTCGAACAGGTTGCCGTAACGATCGCGCACGGCCTGCTCGCCAAGACGCTCAATGGAATCGCGAAAATCGAGATAGACGCCCAATCCGCCGGGCCCGACGCCGCGTCCGTCATCGCAGGCTTCCTTGGCCGAGCGGGAGGAGATGTCACGCGGGGCCAGGTTGCCGAAACTGGGATACTTGCGCTCCAGGTAATAGTCGCGGGCCTCGTCGGGAATCTCAGACGGCTTCTTGCCGCAATCCTCCGCATTCTTGGGCACCCAGACGCGGCCATCGTTGCGGAGAGATTCCGACATCAACGTCAACTTGGACTGATATTCACCACTGACCGGAATGCAGGTGGGATGAATCTGCGTGTAACAGGGATTCGCGAAGGCGGCGCCCTTCTTGTAGGCCCGGAAGGTCGCCGTGACGTTGCAGCCCTTGGCGTTGGTCGACAGGAAAAACACGTTGCCATAGCCGCCGGTGGCCAGAACGACCGCATGTCCTGAGTGGGATGAGATCTTACCGGTCACCATGTCGCGGACGACGATGCCGGCCGCGCGGCCGTCCGAAACCACGACATCCAGCATTTCGGTGCGCTCATACATCTGCACCTTGCCCAAACCGATCTGGCGGGAGAGGGCGGAATAGGCCCCCAGCAGGAGCTGCTGTCCCGTTTGACCGCGCGCATAAAATGTCCGGGAGACCTGGGCGCCGCCAAAGGAACGATTGGCGAGATGGCCGCCATATTCGCGCGCGAACGGGACGCCCTGCGCGACGCACTGGTCAATGATGTTCGCGCTGACCTCGGCCAAACGATGAACGTTGGCTTCGCGGGAGCGGAAGTCACCGCCCTTGATCGTGTCATAGAACAGCCGGTGAACACTGTCGCCGTCGTTCTGGTAGTTCTTGGCGGCGTTGATGCCGCCCTGAGCCGCGATGCTGTGGGCGCGACGCGCGCTATCCTGGTAACAGAAGCATTTGACGTTGTAGCCCAGTTCGGCGAGCGTCGCCGAAGCGGAGGCTCCGGCGAGTCCGGAGCCGACGACGATCACGTCGAACTTCCGCTTGTTCGCCGGGTTGACGAGCTTCATGTCAAACTTGTGGCGCTCCCACTTTTCAGCGAGCGGACCGGAGGGGATTTTGGCGTCAAGTTTCATGGCTTACCGGTCATTTCACAAATCCTGTCGCGATGGCCAGGGGCACCAGGCTGAACCCGACGAACAGCCCGACCGACGCGACCTTGGCCAAGGTGTCGATCAATTCCTCGTGCCGCTTGGTCTTCAGTCCCAACGATTGGAACATGGCGATGACACCGTGACTCAGGTGATAACACAACGCGGCGACGCCGAGGAGATAGAAGAAGACAATCTGCGGCTTGGAGAAGGCGTCCGTCACCATGGCGTAGACGTCGTGCCGGCCGTGCTCGTCGTGCAGCTCGGCATAACCTGTGTTCGGCCACTGAATGGTGAAGTGGAAGATATGCACGATGATGAACGCGGTCAGGATCGTGCCGCTGACAATCATGACCCGGGACGCCGTCGAGGAGCCGAAGCCGCTGTTCTCGGATTGCAGATATCCCTCGGGCCGCGCCGCGCGGTTTTCCATCCACAGCTGCCATCCCGTCGCGAAGTGCACGGCGACCGCTGTCAGCAGGCCCAGGCGCGCCGCCCAGAGGAGCTCGGGGATGGATTTCAGCTTGGCAGCATAATCGTTGAGCCACTCGGCGCCCGGAAAGATCAGCAGATTGCCGAGCATGTGAACGATCACAAACCCGAACATCGCGGCGCCGGACAACGCCATCAGATACTTCTTCCCCAGCGTGGAATTGAAGATGAGGCTGAAAAGATTTTTCATGGCCGGTCGAGTCAGAACAGACGAACGTCGACAGTGGTTATATGCGAACCGCAACTGCCTTGGCCACCCTTGAAAACAGAAAACTGCCGGATTTCCCAATTCGTAACTATTAACAAACCTGTTGCGGATGGTCGCATATCGTTAGCGAATCTAATAAACGGGCAGCCTCTGTCAATGGGTGCACGAAGGTATAAGGGTGGCTTGCGGGATGTTAACAGGGGCTTATGACGGATCATTCACCCAAGATGCCGGCCCGCGTCGTCGTCCATGACATCTTCAAATTCATCGGGCACGGCGAAGAAGACGTCGTCCTGATCATCAAAGGGGCCTGCTTCCTCGTCAATGCCGTCCTCAATGTCCAACTCACTCGTCCTCTATCGCTGTTACCGTTTCTTCATCAGTTTCCGGCGCTTGGACTGATACTCATCATGGGCGCGTTGG
>CAZFLK010000121.1:0-17635 GCA_964519245.1 uncultured Verrucomicrobiota bacterium | reverse complement strand
GAATCGATCAGCAGGTTGCCGCTTCCGAACGCGCCGTTGGCCACGCGATAGGTGAACACCTCGGAAAGCGTGTCCGTGGCGGTCCTCAGCGCTTGGACGACCGGTTTGGCGTTGTCGATCGTGTAGCCGTAACTCCCGTCGGAATGCAGGATCAACGAGCCGTAAAGCCCGGTCAGGGTCAGGTCCACGCTGGACGGCTCGACAAAGAGCAGATTGACGGCGGAAGCGGTGGCGGAGGCGTTCTGACTGAGGGTGACGGTGGTTCCGCTGACGCCGCTGACCGTCGTGCCTCCGGGAATCCCCGACCCGGTGACGTTCATGCCGACGTTGATCCCCGTTCCCGAGGCCACGGTGACCGAGGGACTCCCGGAGGTCGTGTCGCCGGTCGTCGCCGCATGGATCGAGGTGTCTGTCGCATCGCCCGCGGCCCGGGCGGCGATCAGGACGAGCGACCCGGTGGGCGTCGTGTCGGCGACCGCCCCGGAGGCCCCGGTCCCGGTCAGGAGATTGCCCGTCGGGTTGACGCCGGCCGTGCCATTGGCGACGCCGCCGGCCTCAACCGCGTCCACGGCATCCGCCTTGGCATTGGGATCGTTGGCGCCGGAACCGTAGACCAGGATGACCAGGTTGGCGGTCGAGGTCACATTGAGTGCGTCCTGCATGGTGTAGGTGAAGGTCTCCACCCCGGACTCACCCTCGCTGAGCACGGCGCTGTCGGCGGTCGGGGTGTAGGTGTAGCCGCCATCGCCCGCCAACGACAGCGAACCGTATTGCCCGGTCAGCGTCTGACCGAATGGCGCCGCAAACGTCAGAACCGCACCCGCCATGCTGGTCAGCTCGTTGTTCAACTCGACCTGGCTTGCGACGTCGCTGGTGTAGACGACCGAGGTCACCGAAGTCCCCGCCGGCACGCCGTCGCCGCTGACGGACATACCCGCCGCGATCGCGCCGGAGGTCGGCGTGATCGTGACCGTCGAGCTGCCGACCGGTTCCGACGTTGAAACTGTGGCGAGCTTCTTGCCGCTAGTATTGGTGAAGGAGGCGACATAGCTGTTGTTGAACGCCACCTCCGAAGCATTGCCGACGCCGGTGGAAGCGTCCGGCGTGGCGCTCAGGACGACCGAGTAGGTTCCGTCGGCGTTCTGGATGTTGCTGGCGACCGTGAGCGGATTGGATCCGGAATCCACTACCGCGTAAAAGGTCCCGCTCTGGTTGACGAAGATGTAATACCCGGCGCTGACGTTGTTCAGCGTCGAGGCGGCGGAAAAGCTCAGTTCCGTTGTGCCGCCATTGTTGCCGATGACATCGGCGGTGGCGGTGGCGGTGAATCCGACAATGGCGGCGGTTTCGCCGTTTTCATCGATGTCGTCGTCGTTGGTCAGGACATTTCCGACAGCGGTCATGCCGAGAGGATCATTGGCGTCGTAATTGACCCCGCCCATGGGCAACGAGGCCGTCAGGGACTCCTTCGCCGTGTTGTAGTCGTTTTGGGCGCCGGGATTGTCGTTCGCGCCCTGGATCGTGATCATGAGGGTCGCGTCGTCCGTGTTCCCCCCGCCGTCCGTGATGGTGTAGGTGAAGATCTCGGTCAGCGTATTGGAGCTCACACGCAGCGCCTCGACGTCGGCGTTGGCGTTGTCCACCACGTAGCGATAGCCGCCTCCGGCCAGAATCCTGAGTTCGCCGTAGAGACCCGCAGCGGCGGCATAGGCAGAGTCCAGGTCGTTGTGGGAACCGGTGACCGAGGTTGCGGTGGAGGTCTTGGCGAGATTGACCACGGACGTCACCGTCACGCCCGACTCCGCGTCGGAATCGGCCGCGCCATTGACGTTCGAACCTGCGGTCACGGTCACAACGCCCGTGACCACGTTGCCCTCGGGATCGACGCCGGCCGTTCCATTGCCTGCGCCGCCGGCTTCCTTGGCCGTGTTGGCATCGGCAACCGCTGTCGGCGGATCGTCCACCGCCGTGACATTGAGCGTCACCAACGCCGCGTTCGACTCGGCGTCCCCGTCGCTGACCTTGTAGGAAAAACTGTCGCCGCCGGCGTCATTCGCGGCGGGAACATACTGGAACGAGCCGTCAGCCTGGAGATAGGCCGTTCCGTGGCTTAGCGTGACCTGCTTCCAACCGGCAAAAGAGCCGGATCCGTCCGCCAGGCTGGCAAAAGCTGTTTCAACGCTGCTCACGATGACACTGGCAACAACCAACGAGGCGGTTGCCGTCTCCGTGTCCGAATCTGTTCCCGCGACCGCGTCGGTGTCGGTGACGATGTTTTTTCCGGAGAGCGTGACATCCTCGAGCGTCCCATAGGTGTTGGCCTTGGCCACCGGGACATCGTTGATCCCGAAGATCTCACGCCAGGTCTCGGACCCGGTCCAGGCGCCGCCGCCGATGTCGCCGTTGACAGAGTTGTCCTGCGTGGCCGACACGGCCGCCCCGAAAAATGTCCCGCCCGGCCACGCCCCAACCAGCGTCTCGTAGTTCACCGACGAACTCGCGGGCTCGAGGTGGTTGTTCATGTAGGCGACGAAGGCGTCGTAGGCGGTCAGTTTAAAGGAGAAGATGTAATCGTGTTCGACGTTCCCGTCGGAATCGAGATCCCCATTGTCGAAGTAGATCGCGACGGAGCCCTCGTAAGGATTGCCCGCAGTGTCGGCAAGCGACGGGCCCGCGCTACCGACCGAGTGCTCCCCGCCAACCGACTCAAAGATACTGAACTGCTCGGTTGTTCCGCCCTCGATGGTGGTGGTGGAGGGACTGATATTCGCGTCGGCTCCCCCATCGTCGCTGAGCGGTGAAAACAGGAGTTTGAAGTCGTAGGTGTTGGCCTGCACCACGCCGCCCGTCACATCGGCCGCGCCATCAAACGCGTTCGGCCCCGTGCCTTCCTTGACCGACATCGTCAGAGTGAATTCAGGAATTCCGTCGCTGTTCAGGTCCATCACCGTGTTGACGGCGGGCGCGGTCAATCCCGTCTCCCCCGCCTCCACCCGGATCTTGAAATAGATGGTCCCGGATTCGATCTGATACTGGAGGTAGGGCCGGGTCGGATCGACGCCCACCAGATCCGGGGCCGCGGCGGTCCAACCGCCATCGCTGGAATACTTGTTTGGATCTGCGGCCCGGCCCAAATCCTGCCAACCTCCCGAGGACGGCGTCGGGGCTGCAAACGCCCCGTCAGCCAACTGTAGGAGGCACGCAATGAAGACAACATTGGTCAAAAAAAGCGCTCTCCGAAGAGCGCGTGGCGAAACAGATCGTGATTGGGGCAAAGAATCCTTGATAATCATATGCTACTGACTCTGATGGCCGTTATTACACAAATTTGAGTCCTCTTTCTGCCATGTGGGGGGCGAGTCTTTAGTCACAAACCTCAACATATTCAACCCAAAAAAAACCCCTCAAGACGGCCCAATCTGCGCGTCCATTCCTCAAGAAATGGAGCGGTCACAGGATGAATCGGCCGTTGATCCGGATACTTGAGCCGGACCTCCCTGAGGAATTCGCGATAGAACCTCCGAAATCCTAGCCCCACACCCGCAACGGAGACACTCCGGCTCAATAGCGCCAGAAAAAGGGTCAATCGAGGGAGGTATATCGCGCCGATTGTTCAACCTCGGCGCCGGCGAGGCGGCAATGGAGCGCAAACCTTGCAGCTCCAAGGAGCCCTATCACGCGCCATCGTCAATCGCCCCGTGGCGACGTCTGTTACTCCTTCTCGTCGTTGTCGTTGTCGTTATCGAGCTCCCCGAGCAATCCGGAGAGACTCTCCACCGGGTTGTCGCCGAATGCGCCCAGTTCCTTCGCAATCTGCATCCCCGCCTGCACGCGCTCCTCCGGAGTCATGGACTCCATCTTCTGGGCCAGTTGTTCGGCCAATTGCCCGGCTTTCGCCTGCAGGGCCTCGGCGGAACGCGCAACCTTATCCCCTTCCTCGCCCAAAAGTTCCAGTCGCAGCTTCTCCAGCTTTTCCCTGCTCAGGGATTCGATGTCGTCCAAAGCGCCGCCGGAGGCGTTCTTCCACGTGCCGTCCTTCATGCGATAGGACTCCGTGCGATTCTCGTCGGGATCCTCGCCATCATCATCCTCGGCATCCTGCTCATCTTCATCGTCCTCGGCATCCCAATCGAGATCGTCCAAGTCAAAGTCGTCGTCCAACTCGTCATCATCCTCATCATCTTCATCATCGAAATCATCCTCATCCAGTGAACACAGCCGCAGGCAGTAGACCCGCGGATTCGAACCGATTGTTTCGATCTTCAATTCCTCCGGATCCAGCGGCTCCTTGACCTCCAGTTTCAGGTAGGACTCCACGTCGCCCGAAACCTCGTGTTTGAAGACGCAAAGAACCCCACCCAACCGGCCGACATACGATTCTACGACACGCTTTCCTCCGCCTTGGAAATCAGGAACCTCGCAGCGGTCCCTAAACAAAAGCGGGTCCAGCCTTCCGGTCTCGGCCCAATCAACCGCGCATTCGGAATCGCTGATCTGTTTCGCCGCGATGAACTCGGCGACAGTCCCTGCCTCCGGTTCGATGTCCCCGATGTCACGATAGTAGTGATGCACCGACGGCTCCCCCGCGGGCCCATTGGCATTGAAGTTCAGGAGATACATCGGCAACCCGTCATTGACCTCCTCGGCGAAGGCAAACACGAGACCCTGATCTTCGAACTCCGCGCTGAGTTCCTAGTCGTCCTCCAACTCGTAGAACACCTCCTCGTCAGGTCGGACAATGTTGTCCAACCCAAAAATGGTCGTGTCGGAATTGCGCAGCAGGCCGCCATTCTGGACCAACAATGCCTCGCGCAGAACAGCGGGCAACTGAACGCCATTCGCGTTCTGCCACTCGTCCAAAACGGCTTCACTCACGCCGGGCTGCTTCTCCCGCCCGGCGTCCGATTCCCAGAATGCGTCTGAATTGGCCATGCAAATTACTCCACTTCGGCTGTGTCTCTGATGTTCCGCGCGCAGTAAGAACAGATCCCCCCTTTCTGGCAATTCTCTTGTCGACGCCCCGCGGCCGCTTGATTGACATTGCCGAAGAGCCGGCAGTCCCTTTCAATCCGCCTGCATGACCGGAACGCCCCGTCATTTCCACCTGGTTTTCGTCTTCTGCCTTGCCGCCGCGATCGGCCGCGCCGCTGACGTCGCGCCCGCTCGTTCCGTGGGCAGGGTTCTGTTCCTCGGCAACAGCATCACCCGCCATGGTCCGGCTCCCAAGATTGGCTGGACGTCCGACTGGGGGATGGCCGCCAGCGCCCGGGAAAAGGACTTTGTCCATCTCGTCGCCGGCGCGCTCGCCAAGGAATCGGAAGCCGCTCCCCGGATCATGATCAAGAACATCGCCGGGTTTGAACGCCAACACGCCGCCTATGACCTGGAGACACAATTGAAGGACGCCTTCGAATTCCAGGCCGATCTGATCATTGTGGCCATCGGAGAAAACGTCCCGAAACTGGAATCCGAGAAATCGAAAGCCCGGTTCAGCGCCAGCTTCGAAAAGTTGTTGCGGCGTTTGAACGCCGATCACGACCCGATCCTCATCGTGCGCAGTTGCTTTTGGGCCAACCCTACGAAGGACGAGATCCTCCGCCGCGGCTGCCGGGACGTCGGCGGCGTCTTCGTGGACATCGGCAAACTCGGAAAGGACAAATCCAACTACGCCCGCTCCGAGCGCGAATTCCAGCACAAGGGCGTGGCCGCCCACCCCGGCGACAAGGGAATGCGGGCCATCGCCGACGCAATCCTGCGGGCGATCAAGAATGGACGTCCGTCATCAAGCGAATGAAGGCCTTCAAATCGAATTGTGTGCGGCTGCGCCCCGGCAAGAATGCGCCATCGACCATGGCCCGCCCCTCTTGGCTCTTTTGCCTGCTCACCCTGCTCTCCGGCCCGGCGGCGGCCATATCTGCGCCTGATTGGGATCCGGCCCTTGCCGGCGATCTGGTCATGGAACGACTGGTCGCCGTGACGGCTCCCCAAGTGAAGGGCGCGCACGACGCCGAGTTCGCCATCGTCGGTCGGCGCGCCTACATCGTTGCGGAACTGGATGATGAAAAGACCGGCGAAAGCGCCGCGCGTCCGAACATCTACAGCGCGCTGTCCATCGTGAATCTGAACTCACTCAAGATTGAAGACATCCAGATCATCGCGCGCGGCGGGCAGACATTCGCGAACACTCAACTGCCTGTCGGAGCCGTGTTCGTCCCCCGGATTCATCCGATCGACGCGAGCGCCCTGCGATGTTACTTCGCCAGCGAACGGCCGGGCCAACGGCAGGCGCAGACCTGGCGCCGCGACTTCAACCTCAAGACAGGCAAATTCGCCCCGACGATCCACAAGACGAGGCTGAAAACCTCCGCCGGCGCGTTCGACATGCAACCGAGGCATTTTCACGCCGACGCCGCCGCGCAGGGATTCCGGAAGCCGGCGAAAGATTACGGACTCTATCTCTTCGATTCATTCAAGGT
Source organism: uncultured Verrucomicrobiota bacterium (assembly GCA_964519245.1). Taxonomy (GTDB): domain Bacteria; phylum Verrucomicrobiota; class Verrucomicrobiia; order Limisphaerales; family JAYPEY01; genus JAYPEY01. The sequence goes on along the minus strand of CAZFLK010000121.1, from coordinate 11,159 downwards.
CTTCGACGGCAGAACCTACGTCAGCCTCAACAACTCCCCCGGCAAACAGAACGCGCTGGCGCTGGTCCACGACGACTTCGAGACCTTCGAGATTCTCGGCCACTTCAACGAACCGCAATCCGAGCAACTCAGCGAGGCCTCGATCAACCGTCTGCCGGATGGAACGTGGATGGCCATCTGCCGCAACGACTCCGGAAACTATCGTTTCACCACCAGCCGGAACGGACGCGACTGGACCGCCGCCGAAGAACTGCCGTTCGTTCCCAACGGCGCCAACTCAAAGCCGACCTTCAACAGGTTCGGCGACTTCTATTACCTTGGCTGGCAGGAAGCCACGAAGATCCACGGCGTCAACCGCAGCGTGTTCAACCTCGATGTCTCCCGCGACGGCAGATCCTGGGAGCGCAAGTATCGCTTCGAAACCACGAAGTCGTTTCAGTATCCCACCTTTCGCGAGCACGACGGAGCCATCTGGCTGACCGTGACCCAGGGAGACCATTCGCCAAGCCGCAAGGAACGCATCATGTTCGGCAAACTGGAAACGGTGGGCGCCTTCGAATCCCAGGCCGGAAAATCGCGCAGGCCGATTCCCCCTCCCCCGCAGACTCCCGCAGTCATGAAGGTCGGCGTCAAACTCTTCACCGATCGCGATTACCGCCTGACGGAAGCGCCGAAGTTCCTGCTCGGACGCGACTTTCTGCGGACCAGCATCGAGGGATACGAAATCGAATGCGCCCAACCCGGGGAGATCTTTGTGATGACCTTGAGCAGACCGCATTCCGCCAACCAGGCCGCCGCGCTCAAGAAGCAGGGCTTTGAGAAAGTGGACACGCCGGAATTCCAACTCTTCCCCGGACAGATCAACCGGGTCTTCGCCTACCGCAGGCTACTGAAGCGCGGCGACAGACTGGCCTTCGGCAAACTCGCCTTTCCGGTCCTCGGCGAGGGTCTCGCCATCAAACTGCACGCCGCCGGAAAGCCGCAACAGCACAGGGAGTCGCCGGAAGAATCCGCCGCATCTGGCACGGCGTCACGCTCAACAAACCGACCGTGCTTTCCTCCGGCGAATGGATGCTTCCGATCTCGCTCGACCAACGCCCCGGCTTCCGCCAGTTCCGCGGCTGCTTCCGCGAACTGGACTCCTTGCGCGGCGCCAATGTCTTTGTTTCGACCGACGAAGGCGCGACCTGGCGCCGCCGCGGCGTTCGGACCTTCCCCCAACCCGACTGGCACGAACACATGATAGTGGAGCGCCGGGACAAATCCTTGTGGATGCTCGCCCGCACCCGCAACGGCATCATGGAATCCGTCTCCACCGACACGGGGCGCTCCTGGTCCACGCCTGTTCCCTCGAAGATCAAACACCCCGTCGCCCGCTTTCACATCCGCCGCCTTCAATCCGGCCGGTTGTTGCTGGTCAAGCACGGCGACCGCATCGACGCCCACGCCGGACGCGTCCAACTCAGCGCCTGGCTTTCTGAGGACGACGGCCAATCCTGGCGCGGCGGACTCGTCCTCGATGAACGCAAAGGCGTCTCCTCCCCCGACGGTTTCCAGTCGCCCGACGGAACGATCTACATTTCCTACGACCGCAATCGTTCCACCGACGGCGAAATCCTCCTGGCCCGTTTTACCGAGGAAGACATTCTCTCCCGCGAATTCCGCGGTCCACGATCAAAGCCGAAGATCCTGATCAGCCGCCCCCAGGCAAAAAGGCGCTGATTCCGGCGGCGCCGTGCCTCAACGGCTGCGGCCTCGCCTCCGGAAACGTTCGTATTCCCGGGTCAACTGATTCACCACTCTGCGGTTTCCGGTGTAGCGGTTGGTCGCCTCGCCAAGGTCATCGGCAAGATTGTAGAGCAGCCCGGCCGGCTTTGCGGGATCGACGGTGTCATCCGCTCTGGCTCCACCGCCGTTCTGGCCGAAAATCAGTTTCCATGGTCCGCGCCGGATGGCCATGCGGTTGATGAAGGAATCCATCACCAACGACTCGCGCATGGGCGTTGATTGTTCGCGCCCCGTGAGGGCTTCGAGGAAGCTGAAACTGTCCTCCCCTGCGTTCTCCGGAAGCGTCTTCCCGAAATGGTCGGCAAAGGTGGCAAGGACATCCGTGAGAGCGATCAGCGAGTTGTTGTCCACGCTTCCCGGCTCGATGCGCCCGGGCCAACGCGCGAGCAAGGGCACGCGAACGCCGCCCTCATAGACGCTGGTCTTTTGTCCGCGCAGGGGGCCGTTGATGCGGTGCCCCTTGATCTCGGGATGGTCAATGGGGCGGTACTGGTGGATGCCACCGTTGTCGGACGAGAACAGGACGAGGGTGTTCTTGGCGAGCCCATTGCGATCCAATGCGTCGAGAACCTTCCCGATGGACTCGTCGAATTCGTTCAGAAAATCGCCGTAAACGCCGATCTCGCTGGAGCCCTTGAAGCGCGACGCCGACTTGAGCGGGCCATGTATGTTCCGGTGGGCGAGGTAGAGGAAGAACGGCTTTCCCTGCCGGTAGTCGTCCAGCCATTTCACGGCGCGTGCGGTGAGCATGTCGCAGAGTTCCTCGTGCTGATAACGGGTCGCCTCCCCGCCAACCTGGCCGAGCCGGGCGGCCCCGCCCAACCGCGGACGACGCAGGTAATCGAGCTCGTAGCCCGGCCGTGAATCGGGGGTGATGCGGATCGGATCCTTTGGATCGAGGCCGAGGACGCGGTGATTCTCAATGATGAAATGCGGAAACTGGCCGACGTGGGGAAAACCCCAAAAATAGTCGAAGCCGAACTCCAATGGACCGGGTTTGAGATCGCGGTTGTAGTCGGGACCGAGCACATCGTCCCACCCCTCCATCCCGGGCTTCCCGAAACCGAGATGCCATTTGCCCAGCATGGCGGTCTGGTAGCCCTGCTCCTTGAAAAGATCGGCGAGCGTGTAGCGCCCTTCCTCGATGAGACACGGGTCATTTGCCCACACCGTTCCGCCCCCGTTCCAGGTCCGCCAGGCGTAGCGTCCGGTGAGGAGATTATACCGGCTTGGGGTGCAAACAGAAGAAGGTGAGTGCGCGTCGGTGAATCGTCGTCCCTCCTTGGCGAGGCGATCGATGTTGGGCGTGCGGGTTTTCACGCCCCCATAACAGCCCAGGTCGCCATAGCCGAGGTCGTCCGCCAGGATGAAGAGGACGTTTGGACGCGCCGCGTCAGCGGCAACGCTGCACACCGGACGAGCGGCGATTCCCTGGAGGAGCAAAGCCAGGAACAGGAAGAAGGATTTGGATTTCATGGGTGTAAAACAGGGAACAAGCCGCAACAATACCGAAAAACTCACCATGCCTTCAACCACCACAAAAAATCGAATCCGTCTGATCGCGGGCCTGGCTCTGACGGCGCAGGTCTGCGTCCTCACCCTTTCCGCGCAGCAGGTCGTCCCGCTTTACCCCGGCGAGATCCCGAACAGTATTCCTCATTCCGTGAAGGAGGTTGTGGAAGAACGCAACGGACAGTTTTCCGGCTATAGGGGAGCCACCCACCCGACCTTGGAAATCGTGCTTCCGAAGAACGCGGACAAGCCGGCCGCGGCCGTTGTGATCTGCCCGGGCGGGGGCTACGTGAGGCAGGTTTATCGTCGTGAAGGGACGGAGATCGCGGAGGCGTTCGCGGAACAGGGCGTGGCCGCCTTCATCCTGAAATACCGCATTCCCAACGATGCCACCATGGCGGACAAATCATTGGGCGCGTTGCAGGACGCGCAGCAGGCGATCCGGCTGGTCCGGCAGAACGCATCCAAATGGAACGTCGATCCCAAGCGGGTCGGAATCATGGGATTCTCCGCCGGCGGCCACGTCGCCTCCACAGCGGCGACCCATTTCAAGAAGTCCAGCATCCCCAACCCGGAAGGGACCAGCCTTCGGCCGGATTTCACGATCCTCATATACCCGGTCGTCAGCATGCTGGAGGGATTCACCCACGCCGGCAGCCGGAAGAATCTCCTGGGCGACCATCCGAACGACGCGCAGGTGCGGCTGTTTTCCAATGAGCTGCAGGTGGACAAGGACACGCCGCCCACCTGGTTGACGCACGCCGGCGACGACAAGGCCGTGCCGGTGGCAAACAGCGTCCGTTTCTACAACGCCCTGATCGAAAACAACGTTCCTGCGGAGATGCACCTCTACCCCGCCGGCGGACACGGCTTCGTGTTGAAACGCCCAGCGAAGGAATGGATGGCGTCAATCTTCGATTGGATGGAACGCGGCAACCTGAAAACCCCGCCGCGCTGATGGTCTCCCGACCGTCAGCCAATGGGCGCGGTCACTCGCCCGGTCGCACTTCCTTCTGCCATGCCTTCGGCTTTTCGGAGATGTCGCTGTCGTCCTCGTAGTGTTTCTGGAGTTTCACCAACTGCTTCTTCAGACGCTCGGCGAGCTTCTTGTGCTTTGGATCGCCGTAGATGTTGGTCAGTTCATCCGGGTCGGTCTTGAGGTCATACATCTCCCACTCCTCGCCGAACTGGTAGAAGTGCATCAGCTTGTAGCGCTGCGTGCGGATGCCGTAATGCCGCGGCACCATGTGCACGCTGGGATATTCGTAGTAGTGGTAGTAGATCGACTTGCGCCAGTTCTTCGGCTGCTCGCCCTTCAGCAACGGAACCAGTGACAAGCCCTGCATGTCGCCAGGGATCTTGGCGCCCGCGATGTCGAGGAAGGTCTCGGCGTAATCGAGGTTCTGGATCAGGCGCTTGTCGCGGGAGCCGGGCTTCGTGACGCCGGGCCATTTGGCGATGAACGGCATCCTCAGCGATTCCTCATACATCCACCGCTTGTCATACCAACCGTGGTCGCCGATGTAGAATCCCTGGTCCGAGCTGTAGATCACGACCGTGTTCTCATCGAGTCCCAGCTCCGCCAGGGTTTCCTGAAGGCGGCCCACGCTTTCGTCCACGCCCTTCACGCAGCGGAGGTAGTTCTTGGCATAACGCTGAAATTTCCAACGCACCAGGTCCTTGCCCTTGAGGTTGGCCTTGTGAAAGGCCGCATCCTTCGGCTGGTAAGCGGCGAACCAGGCCTTCAACTGCTCCGGCGACATGCGCTGCATGTTGCGCCAGGCCGATTTGTCCTGCCGTTTCTGAATCGCCTCCTGTTTGAAGTCCGGCGTCAGGTCGACGAACAGGTCGTAGTTCAGGTCCATGTGGCGATCGATCTCCAACTCCTGATGCCGCGCGGGCGGGGCGTTGTCCTCCCACTTGTCGAACAAGGTGGCCGGCTCCGGGATTTCGATGTCATCGTAGAGATGCAGGTGACGCAACGCCGGCATCCAGTTGCGATGCGGGGCCTTGTGCTGAACCATCATCATGAACGGCTGGTCGCCCTTGCGCTTGTTCTTCAGCCAATCGACGGCAAGATCCGTGACCACGTCCGTACAATGGCCATCGATGCGCCGCTTGCCATCGGCGAAGATCATGTCCGGATTGTAATAGAGCCCCTGCCCCGGCAGCACCGCCCAGTCGTCGAAGCCCTGCGGCTTGCCCTTCAGGTGACTCTTGCCATAGATCGCCGTCTGGTAGCCGGCCTTCCGCAGCAGCTTGGGGAAGATCTGCTGATTCCAGTCAAAGGAATTGCCATTGTTCATGAAGCCGTTCTTGTGGCTGTGCTTGCCGCTCATGATCACCGCGCGACTCGGACCACAAATGGAATTCGAGCAGAAGCTGCGTTCAAAGGTCATGCCCTCTCTCGCAAGCCGGTCGATGTTCGGCGTGGGGTTCACCGACTTCAACCAGCCGTTGTACGCGCCGATGGCGTGCGGGGCGTGGTCATCGGAAAAGATGAACAGGATGTTCGGACGCTGCGCGGCGGAGCCGGAAAAGGCCGCCATGGTCAGCGCGACGGTGAGGAACGTGGCAATGCGTTGTTTCATGGATTCAAGATCGGGACAGGAACGTAGCAAGCGTTCAGCCGTCGTCGAGTTTCAATCGAACGACGGATTCGATATTGTTGGCGCATTATCAATCCGGGAGAACCCGCGGCTGGGTGTGATTGCATCTGGGATGAGGAGCGCGGAATTCATTCCGCTTCAGCCCTGAAAACCCCACCGCGTGGACGTGAACGTGAATCAACGGTTTCCGAAGGTTGAAGCGGTATGAATTCCGCGCCCCGACGACGGCATCGGAGCTCCACAGCCTTTGCGCCTCATCCCAGTTGCAACCGCGTCCCCCGCGGCTTCCCCTCGCATTCCCAGATCGACACGACGATCATCCTATGCTCCCATCCCCCCGGCTTAAACAGCGAGGACTTGAGCGTCGGCAGCGGCGCGAACAATGACGATGATCTTCCCCTTGGTCAGAAGGGAACTGCAATGCGCGATCCATGGCGGACGCGTGCACCCTCGTCGTCTCATCGTCACGGGAATTGCAGTGGGAATTGTCGTCATTCTCATGCAAATGGGAATCCGGTTTGGCGGCATCATGCTGCTGGGTTTTATCATTATAGCCGCGAGCGGGTATTTTCAATCGCAGGCCCGGCGCTTGCAGGAGGGAACACCGGATTCGCTGTACAACCGCAACAACGCGGCGATCGCTGTCGTCGCCTTAATCATTCTCCTTTTGGCCGTCCTGCTGCCTCCTCGACCGCCATCCGGCGCCATCTTGCTTCGCCTTGGCGTTCTCATCCTCTTTCCCGCTGTGGTCATCGAGGGTTTTCGCAGCTCACTTGACTGCATGTCGGCCGAACGACGCAACGGCACCTTGGGCCTCCTGCTGCTCACTCGACTGCGCGGATACGACATCGTCCTGGGCAAGCTGGCGGGCAGCTCCCTTTCCGGCCTGCTTCAACTCCTCGCAATCCTGCCGATCCTGTTCTTCTCCATGTTTCTGAGCGGCGTGCGCGGCGAGGAATTTGCCCGGGTCTCCCTCTCGCTGCTGACGGCCTACACGCTGTCCTGTTGCTTCGGCGTCTGGATCTCCGCGCGCGCGTCCGAGGCTCACCTCGCATTCATCCAGGCATTCGTCTGCGTCGTCGTGCTGTTCATGATGCCTACGGTCTTGTGGCTGTCCCCCGCCCTGCTCCAGTCCGCCTAGCTGTCGATCCCCATGTCGGTCAGCCCCGGACTGATGCTCGCAACCTCCTTCGACGCGGCCTACCGGATGGACCCGGGAGTCTGGCAGCGGGCGGCGTATTCGATCCCGATACTCTGCGTTGGACTGCTGGTCGCGGCCGGGGCGCATACCCGGCATTGGCGCCCGGGGAACAACGAAACAACGACCCCGGGAGCGCGTCGGCCGCGACATTCCAGGGCCCCGTCCCGCACCCTCCTCAACCGGGAGCCGCTCCTCTGGCTTTCGCAGACACAGGCCGGCGGACTGGTCTCCGGAATCAAGTTGGCTCTCGTCGCCATTCTCGTCTGCGGCTCCTTCCAATGGCTGCAGTCGACCGCCATCCCCTGGCAGGAAACGACGCTCATCCCCCTGCCCTCCAGCGATTGGACTCGTCTTTCCCTCGAACCGGGAATGCTGGCGGCGGCGGCGCTGATCCAATTCACCTACGCCGCCAGACTGTGCCGGACAGCCTCCAGTCTGTTTCAAGAGGGCTCGTTCGAACTCCTGACCGTGTCGGGCGCGGGTTTCAAACGGATCACGCGCGCCATTCTGCGGTCGCAACTGCGCGAGTTTCTCATTCCAATCACCGTCGTCGCCCTGCTGATCGTCGAGGCGATCTTTTTCAACCAGCGCATGGTTCCCGAAATCCAGGAAGCACGCACGAAACTGGATAACCTGCAGACCGTGGCCATCACGCTGGGAATGATTGGATTTTATTCCGCATCCTTCGCCGCGATCCACCAGGTCGGGCTCTGGTTCGGCCTCAAGCGCGGCGAACCGTTCTCCGCAACGATCAATACCTGGCTCATCATCAACACCCTGTTGCTCGGCTCCGCCGCGGCCTTGATCTACGGCTCCATGGACATGTTCGCGATCCTGATTCACGCCGCCTTGGCGCCCAGCTACGCGATGATCTGGGCCTCCAAGTCCATCAAGAAACAGCTGCAAACACTGACCGGACAGACGGGCCTCACTCCTGCGGCTGATCCCAAAGCCGATACGGATCCTCGAAGCGTTTCATCTTGGCCAGCAGCAGCGCCTCCATCTCGGCGAGCTTGTCGGCATATTTCGGGTCCTTTGCCAGGTTGACCTGATTGGGCGTGGGCTTGAAGCCGGTCAAAGCGACCACCTCCGGTGCGTGATGTTCCTTCAGGAGTTCCATGGGGTTCTCCTTCAAATTGAACAACTGCGTCTCCCGCACCTTCCCATCCAGGACGTCATACTTGATCAGCTTCCAGCCGTCCTTGCTGACGCAGCGCATGCCGGGCTTGGTTCCGCCGCAATAGACGCCATACATGTATTGGCGAACCCGGTCCCGCCGGCCAAACAGGACAGGCGTAAAGTCATGACCCTGCGTGGTCTCGGGGGCGTCGATTCCGGCCAGGCCGCACAGGGTCTGGAGCGTGTCCAGCAGGTAAATATTCCCCTCCGCGCGGGAGCCCGGCTTGATTCCCGGGCCGCGAACGACATAGGGCACGCGCCAGGTGTGCTCGTAGAGATTCTGTTTCCCCTGCAATCCATGCCGCCCGATCGCCATGCCGTGGTCGGCGGTGTAAATGACATAGGTGTTCTCCAGCTCGCCGGTCATCTCCAACTGCTTGAGGACCCGCCCCACCTGGATGTCGATGTTCTCCCCGCAGGCATACTGCCGCCCGATCTCGTTGCGGATCGTCCGCTCATCGCGCCGCTCCCACACCCCGCTCACCTTGACCTCGTCCCGCAGGCCGGGATGGCCGTGGTGAAAGGGATGCGCCGGCAGGTAATTCCCCGGCAGGGGCGGCTGCTTCGGATGCGCGGGAGGAACGCTGTCCTTGTCCTTGTGATTCACCGCCCCGTATTTCTTCAGCAATTCCGGCGTGCCGTCGCGCGTGTCATGCGGATGGGAGAAGCCGAAATAGATGAGAAAGGGGTCCTGGTCCTTCGTGCGCTCCCGCTCCTCGAGGTACTCCATTACACGATCGCCATGCCATTCGCTGCCGGTCTCGGGCGTCCCGCCGCGCTTGGTCGCGTCATGCCGGACGGTGAACAGGGCGTTCGCGGCCTCGTAGCTGTTGCCGCGCTTGCAGGTGCGCATGGTGTCGTAGCCCGCGCGATTGAACACCGCCGGCAGGGTGAACTCATGCAGGGACTGAACCGCCGCCGGCTCCGGATTGCCTGCCTGTTTCGCCTTCCGGTTGGCGCGTTTCTTGTTCGCTCGTCCGCCCGTTCCCTGCAGATGCCAGAGGGTCCGCCCGCTCATGATCATCTTCCGCGAGGGCGAACAGACGGCTCCCGACATCGAACCCATATGGTAGGCTCCATCGAACACCATCCCCTCCCGCGCCAGTCGCTCGATGTTCGGCGCGTCCAACCGGGCGTTGGCGTCGTAGAATTTGAAATCAAACGGGGATTGATCGTCCGCGATGATGAACAGGATGTTCGGACGTTTCGTGCCAGACGCGCGCTTCTGCCGCTTGGCCTTCCCGGTCTTCGTCTTTCTCGAATTCGCGTCTTTCTTCCCGCCCTGCTCGCTCTTCCATAGCACGATTTCATCCACATCGTTCTTCGCCTTGGGGCCATCCGTGCTGCGACCGCGCTCGACGTCCGACGCCAACTGCTTGAGCAGGCGCTCCACAACCTCAGGTTTCTCAGCGAAGAGATTGTTCTGTTCGCCCACATCCTCGGCCATGTTGTAAAGCTGCCCCTTCGGCCAGTCGGGTTTGGCGTGTTTTTCCTGGGGCGCGGTCCAACCACCGGAGGCGCGGGCCAGTACGAGCTTCCATTGCTTCTCCCGATAGGCAAAGTGACCGCTGTAGGAATGATGGATCACGCCCTTTCGCGTCGAGACAATCGGCTTGCCAATCAGCGCCGGCAGGAAGCTGACGCTGTCCTCGGCGGCGCGCTTCGGCAAAGCCTCGCCGGCAATGTCCGCTACGGTGGCAAACAAATCCACCAGGCAAATCAATTGGTCGCTGGTGGAACCGGGCTCGACAACGCCGGGCCATTTGGCAATGAAGGGAACCCGATGGCCGCCATCCCAGATATCCGCCTTCGAGCCGCGCAGGTGCGCGCTGACGATGTGCCCCTTTTTGGCCAATTCCGGAATACCCGCCGCCTTGGAGCAGCCGTTGTCGCTGGTGAAGACAAGCAGGGTGTTGTCGGTCTGGCCGATCTCCTCCAACGCATCCGTGACCGCGCCAATCACGGCGTCCGTCTCCGCTACAAAATCGCCATACTTGCCCAGTGGGCTCTTCCCCTGCCACTTGGCGGACGGCACTATCGGCGTGTGCGGCGACCCCAGCGGCACATAAAGGAAGAAGGGCGCCTCCTTCCCTTTTCTCGACAGGATGTATTCCGCTGACTTCTTCGTCAGTCGCGGCAACATGTTGATGGTATCGTCATGGGCGACCACCTCCCGGTCTTCAATGACCGCCTCCATGTTCCGCGCGTGGTGGAACCCGTGGTAGTAATCAAAACCCCGATCTAACGGCCCGTCCGGGATCCTCGCCCCCACCGGCGGCGTCTTGTGCTGCTTCTGGCTGTAGGCCTCTCCCGACTTGGGATCCAGATACAGGAAATCCAGGTGCCACTTGCCGACAATCGCAGTGTGATAGCCCTGTTCCTTCAAAAAGCCCGCCACCGTCGGCCGCCCCTTCGCGATCAGGCTCGGCGCAAATCCCGTCACCACGCCCTTCTGCAGACGCGTCCGCCAACTGTAGCGCCCCGTCATCAGGCCATACCTGGTCGGGGTGCAAACCGACGAACCAGAGTGCGCGTCGGTGAAGACCATGCCCTCCCGCGCCAAACGATCCGCATGTGGCGTCGATGTCTTGCTCGTCCCCGGCGCCAGGCAACGCACATCGCCATAACCAAGGTCGTCGGCCATGAGGAAGACGATGTTCGGTCGGGCGGGAACGTCCGCGGCCACGGCCGAAAATGAGGCCAGGCACGCGAAGAGCGCAGGGAGAACATGACGGAGGCAGGAAATCGCTTTCATAGGACGCTCCATCGTGTCGAAACACCGCCCCATTGGCCACAAGTTTTGTGCGCCCCAATTGGGCCTATTGCTTCTTGCCAAACAGTTGCTTGCGGGCCAGTTCGGCGATGCGCGC
>CAZFLK010000120.1:0-17867 GCA_964519245.1 uncultured Verrucomicrobiota bacterium | reverse complement strand
CGGAATTCAATGGCACGGCGAGGCCGTGTTCGCTGGCGAGGCGAATACATTCCGGATCGGGATCCGTGCCGGTGGCCTCGAAACCAGCGCGCCCGAAAATGTCGAGCGTCTCCCCGCGCCCGCAGCCGAAATCAAGCAGCGTGCGTGTGTCGGGCGAGGCATGCTTGAGGGCGAGTTCGAGAGCGGTCTTCTTCCACAGCGTTTCATAGAAATGCATGCGGTTTCGCTCAGGATCGATCTGATAGGGAAGATGAGTTGCGGTCATCTTGCTGTAGATGCTTGCGCGTCAGGCTTCGGCCGTCCATGAAATAGTCGGCTTCACGAACGGGGGAATGCTTGGCGTCTTGTCACCTCGCGGGCGGGATTTCCCGCGACGGTCGCTCCCTGCGGAACGTTTCGTGTCAACACGGCGCCGGCTCCGATGACGGCGCCGTCGCCAATTGTCACGCCCTTCAGGATGATGGCTCGGGCGCCGATGAACACGCTGCGGCCGATTCTGACCGGTCGGGCGGAAGCCTGGTAGTCTGTCGTCCAAACGCCGTCTTTGCCGAGGTCATGGAAATCGTTGTCCACGATCATGGCTCCGGAGCCGACGATGGTGTTCTCACCGATGATGATTTCCTTTCCGGCGCAGACGACGGCTCCGCTGAGGCCGACTCCCTCGTTGAGGCGGAGTGTGGCGTCGGGGGTGAGTGTGCGCAGGACGCAGGGTTGGAAGCAGCCCAGTTCATTGGAGAGGAGGGCGCTGTTGAGGTGGACTCGTTCGCCGAGGATAAGTTCGGATCCGGGGCTCCGTCTGACGACGGCCGTTCCGATGAAGGTTACGGTTGGGTGACATTGGACGCCGCGCAATCTGCAGGCGGCTCGGTGGAACGGGGAAAGGCCCGCCCGAATGGTTTCTCGCATCGATCCTAGCTGCTGAATCAGGCTCATTTTGACGGGTTGCTTGACAAGAGGGTTTCCGGACTTCGATCATTTGCCAATGAAAATCGCCGTGCTCGCAGACTTTCCGAAGCATCGAATCGAGGGCTATCCCCAGACCGGCGCGCCCAAGGGGCACCATGCGACATGGCTGCCCCAGACTGCGGAGTCTTTTGCCGAGATTCCAGGCTTGGAGGCGCATTGGATTGTCATGTCGGCGGAGGTTGAACAGCCGTTGCGCCTGGAAAGTTTTGGTCAAGAGTTCCATGTCTTGCCGACATCGAGCCGGGGGCGGGCGTCCTCGCTGTATCGTGGGGATCGGCGTCGGATCAACGAGACATTGCGCCGCATCCAGCCGGACCTGGTGCATGGTTGGGGCTCCGAGGACGTCTATGGCTGGGCGGCCGTGCGCAGCGGACTGCCGCATCTGGTCTCCATGCAGGGAATTCTGACTCACTACATTACGCGGAACCGGATGGGCGGACGAGACTACCTGTGCGCCGGCATTGAATGGAGCATGTTGCGGGGCGCGACAGACGTGAGTTGCGAGAGTCGGTGGGCGGTCGATTTGCTGGGGCGTCGAAGGTTGCGGGCGAGGCTTCATCAGGTGGAGTATGGCGTGGATCCGCGGTTCTACTCGGTTGACTGGCGTCCGGATCCGAACCGCAAGGCGGTCGTGTTTGTGGGGACGGTGACGCCGCGCAAAGGGGTGGAGGATCTGGTGCGGGCATTTGCCCAACGAGAGATGCGAGAAACGGAGCTCTGGATTTGCGGCGGCGCCTCGGGCCCCTATGCCGATCGTCTGCGGGGTCTCGCGACTCCCAACGTCAAGTGGCTGGGATATCTCGGGCGAGAGGAGACGGCGGAGCGGATGGCGCGCGCCTGGTGTCTGGCTTTGCCGACCCGTTGTGACACCAGCCCCAACGTGGTCAAGGAGGCGAGAGTGATCGGCCTGCCGGTAGTGAGCACGCCTTGCGGCGGGCAGAGCGACTATATCGAAGAGGGCCGGAACGGCTTCATGGTCGAACCAGGGGAAGCAGAGGCCCTCAGAGAAGCGTTGACGCGAGTTACGAAAGACCTGGGAACGTGCCTCGCAATGGGCCGATGGCTGCATGCGGAGCATCGGGACTATTTCCGTCCGGGGCGCACGGGGCGCGCGTTCGCGGATGTATACGAATCGTTGCTTTCGCAGCAACCTTTGGCGAATTGATTTGTTTGGAAAAGGGAATGTTTCGATAGTCCGCCGGTGGACCAACAAGACTCACTGCCAAGAAACCTGCTGATCTACGGCGCCTGCGCCGTGGTGGCGATTGTGCTTGGCTACATGATGTCCAATCCCTTCTCGACGAAGAATCTGTTGGTGGTGGGCGCGCTGCTGGGCTTCATGTGTTCGCCAATCCTGCTCAAGTGGTATCACCCCTTGTTGATCTTCTGTTGGAACGCGGCCATCACGTTTTACTTTCTGCCCGGGCAGCCCACGGTGGTGTTCATCATGTCGGTTTTGGGGTTTTCCGTGGCTCTTCTGAGTCGGTTCATGTCGGTCAAGTATCGGTTCCATAATGACCGGTTCATGGCGGTGGCCCTGACTGCGTTTGTGGGGGTTTTGTTGGTGACGGCGTATGGAAATGGCGGCATCGGTCTGCGGTCGACCGGTTCTGAGACCTACGGGGGCAAGAAGTATTTCCTGATTCTTGGGGCGGTGATGGGCTACTACGCCCTGGTCAGTCGCGGCATTGCGCCCCGGCGCGGACTGCTCTACACGAGTGTTTTCATGTTGTCGGCCCTGACGGCGGTCCTGAGCTACCTGATTTACTTTGCGGGGCCGGCGGCGTATCCGCTGTTCAACTTCTTCCCGCCGGAATTGATGGGCCTCCAGGGATTGGAAGGTTTGTTTGGCCGAGGGGGGATGGTCCGTTGGGCCGGCCTTTCGACGACGGGTTCGGCCTGCTGCTTCTATCTCATGCTTCGCTTTGGGGTCCGAGGTCTGCTGAACATCCACACGCCTTGGCGAGGGCTCTGTTTCCTTTTTTTTCTGGTTGTCAGTCTGCTTGGCGGGTTTCGGACGGTGTTATTGCTGATCGCCCTGACATTCTGGGCCCAGTTCTTCTTGGAGGGACTGCATCGCACGCGTTACCTTCCGGCGCTGGCGGCTGTCTGCGTTGTGCTTTTCGCCCTGTCCCTGCCTTTTGTCGAGAAGATGCCGCTTTCCGTGCAGAGGACGTTGTCCGTGCTGCCGGTTGAGGTGGATCCGATTGCGGAGGCCGACGCGCGTGAATCGACGGAATGGCGGGTAGACATGTGGAAGCGGTTGGTCCCGTTGATTTCGGAGTATTTCTGGTTGGGGAAGGGGTTCGGGATTGATCCGATTGACCTGTATTTTGCGCAGGAGGGCGTGCGTCGGGGCGCTTTGCGAAACTTTGAGCCGGCATTGGTCGCCGGGAATTATCATAATGGGGGCTTATCGGTGTTGATCGGGTTTGGCATCTTCGGACTGATCAGTTTCATTCTGATCCTGATCGCCTCCATACGGATACTTTATCGATATTATCGGCGGCGCGATCCCCTGTTGCACACGATCAATGTATTTCTGCTGGCCTATTTTGTCGCGCGGACGATTTCCTTTTTTCTCGTCTTTGGGGAGATTGGGACGGATGTGACGGTGTTCCTGGGAATTGTCGGGCTCGGGATCAGTTTGAATCTGGGCTCTGAGCGGCAGCGGTCTGCACGGGGAACGGACGAAGCTTTGCCTGAGGCAGATGAGGGGGCGGAGGAACGAGAAACCCCGACGAACCTGATCCCGGCGTGAATGCGTTGCCATCGAAGTGGACGGCAGGGACGGCATGAAAGTTTCGGTCATCACGCCAAGTTTTTCGCAGTCGGACTGGTTGAGGCTCTGTGTCGCCTCGGTTGCGGATCAGGGGGTGGACCATGAGCACATCGTCCAGGATGCGGGTTCGAAGGACGGGACGCTCGACTGGTTGAGGGAGGATTCGCGGGTTCGGGCCTACGTGGAGGCGGACCAGGGGATGTATGACGCCGTCAATCGTGGGTTGCGGCGATCCGAAGGGGAAATTCTCGCTTACTTGAACTGCGATGAGCAGTATTTGCCGGGAGCCTTGCAGGGCGTCATTGACGCTTTTGACGCGAATCCGTCCGTGGATGTCTTTTTTGGCGATGTGGTGGTAGTGGACTCTGATTGTGACTATATGTTGCATCGAAAATCGCTGACACCGTTGAAGTGGCATACGAGGCTGGGCAATTTGTCGACATTGACCTGTGCGACGTTTTTTCGTCGTCGGTTGCTGGAGCAAGCGGACCTCTCGTTCTCGTCCGAGATGCGGTTTGTGGGCGATTTGGAGTGGATGATCCGGTTGATTGATAGCGGAGCGCGCATGGCATCGCTGGGGCGTTTTACCTCGGTTTTTGGCTACACGGGAGAGAATCTGGGCTATCGGGGCGAGTCGAACGGCGAGTTCGAGAAGTTCTGCGCCCGTCCGCCCGCATGGGCGTCCTTGTTGCGGCCGGTCATCGTGGCGCATCATCGCTTGAGGCGACTGTTTCACGGCGCCTACTTTCAGAAGCCGTTCAGCTTTGAACTTTACACGCACGAGAGCAGGAACAAACGCGTTCGGCGTGTTGTCGGCCGTCCCAGGAGCACGCGCTGGGTCCCGCATTCCTGAGCGGGCAGCGAAAGGAACGGCGTTCAGTATGCGCTTGCAATTTGCGGGGGGATGGACTTTTTAGGCCGCCGGGTTGCGCATGGAGCCGGGCCGAATCGAGTATCGGAAGATGGAAGAATTTTATCGTGTCGCGTTGAAGGATCTGCTTGCCCGGGGCGAGGTGGCGCTGGAGGACGAGATCCTGGTGGTCTGCGGTGGTGAGGCCGATCGCGAGTGCCTGTTGGAGTTTGGATTCAAGAAGGTCACGATCAGCAATCTGGATGTGCGGATGAAGGAGCGGGGGGAGGATGTGTTCGAGCCGTATTCGTGGGACTTCCAGGACCTGGAGAATCTCAGTTATCCGGATGATCATTTCGATTTTGTCATCGTCCATTCCGGGCTGCATCACCTGCGTTCGCCGCATCGGGGATTGCTGGAGATGTATCGGGTCGCCCGGCGCGGCATCCTGGGCTATGAGCCGCATGACAGCGGCTTTACACGCCTCGGGGCGAGACTGGGATTTGGTCAGGTTTATGAGGATGTCGCGGTGTTGGCGAACGACTGTGAATTTGGCGGCGTGGCGAACACCCCGGTTCCGAACTATGTCTATCGGTTCAGCGCGGGGGAGATCGCCGATGTCATTCAAACGGCGCATCCCGTGGCCGAGCACGAGCGCCATTTCTGGTATTGGACCCACATTCCCGGAAGATTGAAGCAGCTGCGCAGCGGTCTTCGGTATTGGGTGATGAAACCCGTTTCGGGCTTGCTGATACTCCTGGGGCGGCGCGTTCCGTTCTTCGCGAATTACATCGCGTTCCATGTGCGCAAGCCAGAGCTGCCGAAGGACTTGTTTCCCTGGCTGATGATGGCCGGCTCGGACGTGACCATTGATCGGGAATGGCTGGCGCAGAAGTACCGGTCCGGCTCGATCGAGGAGGCATCCGAGTGAACGTTTGCGGCGTGATGGAGTCGTGAGAGGGAAGGCAAGCAACGCTGTCGCCGCCGAGCGGGCAATGACGCCGCCGGCGACGATGAATCTCCTGGGCACGCCATTGTGCCTGACGACCTACGACGCCTTGATCGCCGGCAGCCGGACCTGGGGAAGGGACGCTCCGGTTGCCGTTGACTTTTCCAACACCCAGATTGTGACCATGCGCGGGCTTGATGAAGCGTTTCGCCGGACGACCCGCTGCATGGATCTGTTTGTGCCGGACGGGATGCCGTTGATCTGGGCGCTGAACGATCGGGGCGCGGGATTGCAGGATCGCGTCTATGGTCCGACTTTTCTGAGGCGTTGCATCGCGGCCAACGCGGATGGGCCCCAGCACTATTTTCTCGGCGGCTCGGAAGAATGCGGAAGAAGGCTGGTCGCCAACCTGAAGCGGGCGACGCCGGGATTGCGCGTCGCCGGAACTTATCATGGTCCATGCGACGCTGAGGGGCGGTTGGAGGGGGATGACGATGACCGGGTTGTGCGGGAGATCAACGAGGCGGGCGCGGACTTCATCTGGGTCGGCTTGGGAACGCCGAAGCAATATGCGTGGATTGAGCGGAACAAGAGGCGTTTGCGGCGCGGCGTCATTCTCGCGGTGGGCTATGCGTTTGATGTCAATGCAGGGACCAAGGCGGACGCTCCCATGTGGATGCAACGCGCGGGCTTGACCTGGCTGTTTCGGATGAAGGAGGAGCCGCGCCGCCTCGCTGGCCGTTATCTCAAGTGGAACAGCCTCTTTTTGTATTGCCTGTTGCGCGAACCGTTTCTGTCCTTCGACCGGGACGACGGGCCGGCCTTGTGAATCCTTATCGCGGCAGGTCGTCCGGCATGTCGGCGACCACGTGCGTCATGACGGCGAGGTAGGCGACACATTCCTGGAACTGGCGCAAATCCAGTTTGTCGATCGTGTCCGCCTCGGTGTGATGATACCAGAAATACTTGGGGCGATCGATTTCGAGGTGCATGGCCGGCACGCCGCCTTCGAGCAACCGCAGCACATCGGCCCCGCGGCAGCCTGCCTTCAACTCCGCCGGTCGAATGGGCGACAGCAACGTTCCGATCTCCTTCAGATAGGGCATCGCCTTCTCACTGCAGACGACGCCGAATCCGGTGGGCTTGAAAACGCCGGCGTCGGACTCGATGGCGAGCAGATGGTTGCCGAGTTCGGCGTCGTGGTCGCGGCGGTAGGTGCGGGCGCCGAGCATGCCGTTTTCCTCGTTTGTCCAGAGCACGAGGCGGACCGTGCGCCGGGGGCGGAGGCCGAGTTTGAGCATCAGGCGGGCGGCTTCCCAGGCGGCGAGGCAACCGCCGCCGTCGTCCATGGCTCCCGTTCCCACGTCCCAGGAATCGATGTGACCGCTGACGATGACCACCTGCTCCGGATGTTCGCGTCCGGGTATCTCGGCGACGACATTGCGGGTCAGGGTGTCCGGCAGGTTCAGGGCCTCCATCTTGACGCGCAGCACGGGGGTGACGCCGCGATCCTGCATGCGTTGCAGCATCTCGGCGTATTCGATGGTGATGGCGGCGTGGGGGATTTTCCTCTGTTCGCCGCTGTAGCGCATGCCGCCGGTGTGCGGTGTCTGCATGGAGAAGGGGCCAACCGAACGGATCAGGCTGGCGACCGCCCCGGCGGCGGAGGCCTCGTCTGCGCCCTGGTAGCGGATCTTCACGGTTTCGCGGTATTCGGTAAAGGGGGTGTTGAAGACGACGATTCGGCCGCGCGCGTCCTTCCTTCGTTCCTGAAGTTCCGCGAAATCCTTCACGACGAGAACCGGCGCCGTGACGCCCTCCGGCGGCGTGCCGACGCTGCCGCCGAGTCCGAGCATGGGGAGGATCTGCCGGCGCGGTTCCATCATTTCGACGGACTCCTTCCCACGAACCCAATGTGGCGCCATGACCTTCTCGCCGCGCACGTTCTGAAAGCCGTCCTTCTTCAACTCTGTCAGCGACCAGTCGATGGCGGCCTCCAGATTGGTGGACCCGGTGAATCTCGGACCGAAGGTGTCGCAGAGTTCCGCGAGTCGATCAAACGCGAGGCGGCTGCCGAGCGCCTCCGAGATCAGGCGGTTGGCGGAGCTTTGGTAGGCGGGGGGGATGAGCTTGAGATCGGGCGGGGCTGCGGTCTTGGATGGAGCGGCGCGGAGTTGCAGGCCGGAACCGAGCAGGACGGCGGTGAAAGCGTAGATCGTGCGGATGGTCATGGCAGGGTGGTAACAACGAAGCCGCGAATTGGCAATGGTCGGCAGTTGCTTCGAGCGTCGCGGGCGCTGCCGAAACTGTGGTGAGGCTGTAGACGCAGCGGTAGAATTCATTCGCTGAGTCCATTCAGTTCCGCCTGAACCCCGAGACCCGAGACCCGAGACCCGGACTTCGCCCTTGCGCGTTGGCCTGATTGCGTGAGACTTGGGCGTGCCTGCGAACGAGAAGATCCGGAAGAAAGTCGGCGAACTGCCGCACAAGCCGGGGGTGTATCTGATGAAGGACCGGTTCGGCACGGTGATTTACGTGGGCAAGGCCCGGAGCTTGCGCAAGCGGGTCAGCCAGTATTTTCATCCGTCGAGGCGACATGGCTGGGATCTCAAGTTGGCGGCGTTGATCGAGGCGATCCAGGACTTCGACACTCATGTGGTGAAGAGTGACGCGGAGGCGGTGTTGCTGGAGGGGAAACTGATCAAGGAGTTCAAGCCTCGCTACAATGTCAGTTTTCGAGACGACAAGCGCTTCCTGCTGCTGAAGATCAATCTCAACGACCCGATTCCGCGTTTTACGCTGACCCGTCTCCGACAGGACGACGGGGCCCGGTATTTTGGGCCTTATGCGAGTTCGGGTTCATTACGGCGGACGCTGTCGATGGCCAGGCGCAAGTTCAACCTGCGCGGCTGCCGGCCGCTGAATCCGACGGAGCACGACTACAAGCACTGCCTGCACGCGCACTTGAAGGACTGCACGGCCCCCTGCATCGGCAATGTCACGCGCGAGCAGTATCTGCTGCAGGTCAACGCCGCCTGCGATTTCCTGGACGGCCACACCGAGGAAATGAAGGAGCAGTTGGAGTCCGACATGAAGAAGGCGGCCGCCCGGTTGGATTTTGAGAAGGCGGCGGAGCTGCGGGATCTGCTGGAGGATTTGAAGAAGACGACCAGCAAGACAAAGACCTTTGAGCGGATTCCCTACAAGTTGCCGGTGGCGCTGGATCCGGACAAGGATCTGCTGGAGTTGGGCAAGGTCCTGAAGCTGGATCGACCGCCGGAGCGGATCGAAGGCTATGACATTTCCAACATCAGCGGCACGCTGGCGGTGTCGTCGATGGTGAGTTTCAAGAATGGCCGCCCGGACCGGCAGAGCTATCGTCGCTTCCGCATCAAGACGGTGGAGGGGCAGGACGATTTTGCCTGCATGGCGGAGACGATCTACCGGCGTTACCGACGTTTGCTACAGGAGATTGAAAAGAAAAAGAAGGCGGAGGCTGAGGCGGACTCCCACTATCTCCTGCGGGGAGAGGAACCGCCCGATGATTCCGCCGCTACGGAGGCCGAGTTGCCGCTGGGGCTCAAGACGAAGTCGCCGAAGACTGACAAGTCGCACGCCAAGCTGCCCGACCTGATCCTGATCGATGGCGGCAAGGGGCAGTTGAATGCGGCTTGCGCACAACTGGAGAAACTTGGGTTGGGGACGGTGCCCATCATCGGGCTTGCGAAGGAATTCGAGGAGATCTATTTCCCGGGAGTCAAGGAGCCGCTTCGACTGGGGTTGGACTCCAATGCCCTGAAGATGCTGCAGCGCGTGCGCGACGAGTCGCACCGTTTTGCCAACACCTACAACGCTCAACTTCGGATCAAGAAGATTTCCGAGAGCCTGTTGGATGAATTCTCGGGCATCGGCGAGAATCGCAAGCAGGCGTTGCTGAAGAAGTTCGGCTCAGTGCAACGCTTGCGCACCGCGACAATCGAGCAGATTTGCGAGGTTGAGGGGTTCGGCGAGAAGTCGGCTGCCGCCTTGAAACGTTTTCTCGACGCGCGACAGGGATGAGCGGGGTGCGGGGTGCGGGGTGCGGGATGCGGGATGCGGGATGCGGGATGCGGGATGCGGTTCATTGATTCAGCGGCGGCGGCGGCGGCGGCGGTTGGCGCGTGGGCATGGGGGGACGCTTGGGTTGGATAGGTTTTCCATTCTTGAAGGCTCCGGGTTCGACGACGATTCGAGGGAAGTGGTTGAAGAATTTCTCTTCGGCGCTGTTGGCGATGATGGCGGCGTAGATTGGCGAGAGGGCGAACAGCAGCCAGCCGAGGCAGGGGACGATGAGGATGAGCCAGGGAATGATCAACACCATGAACACGGTGCGCCCCAAGGCTGCGGGCATCTTGGAATGGATCAGTCCGTTCCAAAGGCCCAGCAAGGACATGGCCCGGAGATCCAGCATCAAGGATATGAAGGCACAGATCGGAAACATCACCGCCCAGAAGATCTCGCCGTGAAAACCGGTGATGACACAGCTCAGGACGATCGGAAGGCATTGGATGGCGAAGACCTTCCAGATCATGGGTTCGAAGATCTTGCGCAAGGCCTCCTGATGGCCGGAAACGATTCGGGCCGGCGGGAGCGGGGTGGAAAGAAGCAACTCCAAGGCGCCGGTGCGGCGCGCGTCGTGGAACATCTGGCATGCGGCGACGCCGATCCAGAGCTTCAGGAAGAGGTTGATGAGAAAACCAGCCACCATCGCCGGTCCGATCCAGAGATCGTCGAACAGTCGTCCCGCCGCCAGGATGCCGACGATCACCAGGGTTGCTCCCCAGGTCAACAGGGGAAGGAGTCGGCGGTGCGGTGAATAGCGTTCGGCGAGCCACGCCGCCGGGTTTGTCTCCAGCCTGGCGATCTCCGCCGGTGTGACGCCGGTGGGGCGGGATCGAGCGAAGCGACGGGGCAGGCGCCGCCAGGCTGCGGGGAGCCATGCGTCCCGGGGCTGTGTTCTTCGGGTTCGCGAGGTGATCCTGCCGGCGGTCAGGAGGAACAGCCAGCTCACCCCCTGCACAGCAGCCAATGACTGGTAGAACCGCCACGGCGCCGCCGCTTGGCGGGCTTCGTCGGCGAGCGCGGGGAGTCGCAGCGGCGAGAAGGCTGTGACGGGAATGATTTCCGCGTCGGCGAGCAAGTTCTGGACGGCTTCCGCGGCTTCGATCGTCAGCAACCAGGCGACGACAAAGGCGACGGCGGCCAGCAGGGCGCGGGAAGACTCCTCCATAAAGGAGGAAATCAACAGACCCGCCGCGGCGCCGAAGAACAGGATCGTGAGCAGGGCCAGGGCCATGCGGCCCAACTCGCCCTGGGTCACGCCGCCCATGGCCAGGGTGACTGTCAGAATGGGGACGGCGGCGATGGCGCCGAAGATGACTGTCACGGTCGCGCCGGCAAACTTGCCCAGGATGATGTCCAGGCTTCGCAGGGGAGTGAGGAACAAGAGCCCCAAGGTGCCTTGTCGTTTCTCCTCGCTCAGGCTGTCGAAGGTCGTCATGACGCCCCCGATCAGGCAGAACCAGGTCAGGAGAAAAACCACTGCTCCGAAGACGCTTTCACCAATCCGGGAGGGGATGAGGCTTTGCTGCAGGGTCATGGTCATCGCGCCGAGCACAAAGGCCCCGACCAGGGCGGAGAGGAAACGGCTGCGGTGCGCGGCCTTGCCGCGCGCCGTCATGCGCAGTTCGCGTTCGACGACCGGGAGAAATCTCATGGCGCAACGATGAGGCGATGGTTCAGAACAACGGCTCGATGCGGCGATTGTGATTCCCGTGGCGCGTGGACGCCTGATGCGCTTCCTCCCATCCGTTCGCGTTGGGATGCCCCTGCCTGGGGCTTTGGGGAAAGGGCGAGGAACACGGGGGCGCCCGACTGTTGGTTCTGCCGGTCGCCGTCGGCGTGCGTTGTGAGCGGGATCACGACTTGATTGAAAGTCAACTTGGCGCAACGCGCAAGCGAGGCCGACACGATTCAAGCCCCGTTGGCATCCGGATGAATGACCGGCGTCGCCCGTGAATCCGGTCTCACTTTGCAAGGTGGGTCGCGCTCGGGCGCTGACCTCCATTGAATCCGGAAAGAGGAAGGGGGCAACGCCTTTTTTCTCGCTCCGGAGGTTGCGCCGGATAGATTCGGCGTATGGCACAGGTCTTTGGGCAGTCACGCGCGCTTTTCGCAGCGCTTGCGCTTGCGGGCGCGGGGTTCCCGGACGCGAGCGGGGCGGATTGGCCGATGTGGCGTTTCGACGCCAATCGCAGCGCGGCTTCGCCCGGTGAACTTCCAACCGGGCTCCAGCGTCAGTGGACACGCGTCTGTTCGCCGCGGGAACAGGTCTGGGATGATCCGTTGAATCATGACCTGATGCCCTATGATCGCGCATTTGAGCCGGTCGTGAAGGATGGGAGAATGTTTGTCGTCTTCAATGACTCGGACAAGCTTGTGGCCCTTTCGGCGCGCGATGGCGCCGAACATTGGCGTTTCTACTCGGACGGCCCGGTGCGTTTGCCGCCTGTTGCCTGGGGGGACCGGGTTTATTTTGTCAGCGATGACGGCTTTCTTTACTGCCTGGGAGCGAAGGATGGCGAGGAGCTATGGAAGTTCCGCGGCGGGCCCTCGGCGCAGAAGGTCCTGGGCAATCGCCGGGTCATTTCGGCCTGGCCCTGCCGAGGCGGCCCGGTTATCCGCGACGGAGCGGTCTATTTCGCGGCGAGCATCTGGCCGTTCATGGGAACCTTCATTTATTCGGTGAACGCGGAAACGGGCGATGTGCAATGGGTCAACGATGGAACCGGCGCGCAGTTCATCAAGCAGCCACATAGCGCGCCTTCCTTCGCCGGGGTCGCGCCCCAAGGCGCGTTGGTCGCCACTGAACACTTCCTGCTTGTGCCGGGCGGGCGGTCAGTTCCGGCGGCCTTTGACCGGGCGACGGGTGAGTTTCGCTATTTTCACATCAATGCCGGAGGCAAGGGCAATGGCGGCTCCTTTGTCGCCGCGAACGAACGGGAGTTCTTTGTGCACACCCGCGGTCGCGGCGTCCGCGCGTTCGATCTCCCATCGGGAGCCAAGAAGAGTGATCAGTTCCAGGAACCCGTCCTTGCCCGCGACCGAATTTACACCGCAGCTGAAGCCTCCCATCGGCGGACCTTGCTGGCGGCCGCCCAAGTCCATTCCAGCCGGGCTGGAATGGACTTGAAGAACGCCGAGACCGATCTGGCATCCGCTGAGGGCGCGGCTGCCCGGAAGCTTGCGGAGCAAAGGGTCGTCCGGGCTGAGGAACGACTTGTTTCGGCAGAACGCGCCGAGGCTCAGGCCCTGGCCGCCTGGGACGCGGGGTGGCAGGGGCCCGTCGTTCAGGTCTTCGATCTGGCGCACAAGTTTCTCCGAGAGTTCAAGATCGACGGGCGGGGAGACCTGATTCTGGCGGGGCGTCGACTCTACGCCGCCGCGGGGCGGAAGATCGTCAGCGTCGACCTGGATTCGGGCGAGGATGCGGCTTCCTGGTCAGCCGAGGTTGAAGGGGAGGTCGTGCGCTTGCTGGCCGCGAGTGACCGGCTCTTCGCTGTTACGCTCGACGGTCGTATTCATTGCCTTGGGGCGGAGGATCGCGAGTACGCGACAATGTCCTGGGAGTCTGAATACGAGCCCGGAACGCCGGAGCCGATCCCGGCGGCGTTGGAGTCGTTTCGGGATTCGAAGGGACGGGCGTTCTTTTTTGGCGTCGATTCGGCGGACATTCTTCGCGCGTGCATCAGGCATACCGATCTCCGTTTGGATGTCGTGCACGAATCGAAAGCGGTGGTCTCCCAGTTGCGCGCAGCGTTTGACGTCGAAGCCGGAGTCTATGGAAAGCGGGTCGCCGTTCACGAGGGGACTCCCCTTGATTTCAAGGCGCCTCCCTACGTTGCGTGGTTGGTTCATGTCGGTCCCGGCGTTGCAGCCGAACTCGGGAATGAGGCGACCTTGCGCGCTGTTTATCGATCCGTTCGCCCTTATGGCGGCCTGCTTTGGGTCGAATGCGAAACCGGACAAACCGCAACCCTGGCCGCATCGATTGGCAAAGCGGGGCTTGCGAACGCCGAGATCGAGGCGGGCTCCGGCTGGATCGCGATCCGCCGCGTGGGAGCCTTGTCCGGCGCGGCCGACTGGACGCACCTTTATGGCAACGTCGCGAATACGGTCAAATCGGACGACTCCGTGGTGAAGGCGCCGCTCGGCCTGTTGTGGTTCGGGGGCAACTCCAATCTCGACGTGCTGCCGCGGCATGGGCACGGGCCATCCGAGCAGGTCGTCGGCGGCCGTCTCTTCATTGAAGGCATGAATTCACTCAGTGCGCGCGATGTTTATACTGGGGATGTCTTGTGGAAACGGGAGTTTGCCGACCTGGGCAATTACGGGGTCTACTACAACGAAACCTACAAGGATACGCCGTTGAGCACGGCCTACAACCAGCGTCATATTCCGGGGGCAAATGGGCGCGGCCCCAACTACGTCGCCACCGAGGACACGGTCTATCTCGCCATCAGCAACGCCTGCCATGCCATTGACGCGCGGTCGGGCAGAACGTCTCGCATCATCGAACTGCCGCGCAAGACTGGAGAGAAGAGCGTTCGCCACTGGGGATATATCGGCGTCTACCGTGACACCTTGCTCGGGGGAGACGGATTTGCGCATTTCACGAGGCAGTATTCGGATGCCTCGCTGAAGGACGGGGGAGCCAAGAACCCGTTCCATCCGGAGGAAGAAAAGGGCCCGGATTACGCGCCCATCGAGGATTTGTCGGCCAGCAAGGCCCTGGCGGCCTTTGATCGGACGAGCGGCAGACAATTGTGGCGCGTCGATGCCCGGCACAGTTTCATGCACAACGGGATCGTCGCGGGCAATGGGAGGGTGTATTGCCTGGACCGGTTGCCCGGCAGCGCCGAGGCCAAACGCAAGCGGCGAGGCCTGCCGCCTCCCGACGATTACCGGATCGTGGCGCTTGATGCGCGCGACGGCGGGGTGGTCTGGGAGGTGGCCGGAGGCGCCTTCGGTTCCTGGCTCGGGTATTCGGAGGAGCATGACCTCCTCCTGCATGCCGGCGCGCGCGCCAGCGATCGGTCCCGGGATGAAGTTGGCCAAGGCATGACTGTCCTGGTTGGCGCGACCGGAGCGGTCAAGTGGACGAAACCGGAACTCGACTACACGGGGCCGTGCATTCTGCACAATGAACTCATCCTGACGGGCGCGAATTCATATCGTGAATCGGCGGGAGCCTTCAGCCTGCTCGACGGTTCGCCGCATCTGATTGAGAATCCGTTGACCGGCGACCTTGAGCCCTGGAAACTGACCCGGGCTTACGGCTGCAACACGGTGGTCGCGAGCGAGCATCTGTTGACATTCCGCTCCGGCGCGGCGGGTTATTATGATCTGTCCAGCCACAGCGGCACAGGAAACCTGGGCGGTTTCAAATCGGGTTGCACGTCCAATCTCATCATCGCCAACGGGGTGTTGAATGCGCCCGACTATACCCGCACTTGCAGTTGCGCCTACCAGAACCAGACCTCGCTCGCGCTGGTGCATATGCCCGAGATGGAAATGTGGACCTACAGCCGCATCGGTTCCGACACGGAGTCGGGCGTAAGGCTCAAGCGGATGGGCGTTAATTTCGGGGCTCCCGGAGACCGACGTTCCGATGAAGGTTCGCTCTGGCTGGAGCATCCTCGCGTGGGCGGGGATTCGCCCGCTGTCGCGATCACGGTGGAGGGCGACAGGGTTCGCTATTTTCGGCGGCACTCCAGCGTCATTTCCGGCGATGGGCTTCCCTGGGTTGGAGCATCCGGCGTCGAAGGGGCCTCGCGGATCACCATCGCGCCGCGCACCGTGGGAAGTTCGGGAAGTGGCGACCATGGCGAACTCGTCTTTCCGACAATCAATGCAAGCGATACGGCGGAGGAGAAGCTCTCCGGTGGCGTAGGGATCGGCAGCAGCGATCTCGAACTGGTTCGTGATCGTGAGGATCAGGTCATCGGCGTCCGGTTTCCCAAACTCGACCTTCCGGCCAATGCCGAGGTTGAGAGCGCGGTCATCCAGTTCACGGTCGACGAGGCGACCGCCGGGGCCGCGCGCCTGCTTATTGCCATCGAGGATTCTGCCGCCGCCCAGCCGTTTCGTGAGCGGGATCGCGATGTGTCGCGCCGTGCGGATTTCGCTGATGCGATTGAGTGGAAGCCGAAGGCGTGGTCCCGGGTCGATGCGGCCGGGGGCGAACAACGAACTCCGAATCTGGCGGGCATGTTGGAGCGAGCGCTTTGCCGAAAGGATTGGAAGGCGGGGAACGCGGTCGCATTTCTCATTTCGGGCGATGGAAAACGGGTGGCCCGGTCGCGCGGCAAGGGGGCTCCCCGTTTGGTGATCAAACTTCGGAATTCGAGTTCCGGCGTGAAGCCTCCGGAACCTTCCCCGTATCACGTGCGATTGCATTTTGCGGAACCGGAAGCGTTGGTTTCCGGGGAACGCGTTTTCGATATCGCCCTGCAGGGGCAGCTCCGGATCGAGGGCTTTGACATCTGCCGCGACTCGGGGGCGGCCAAGCGGGGGCTTGTCCGCGAGTTTCGTGATGTTCCGGTCGCGGACGCGCTGGTAATCGAACTGAGGAAATCCACGCCGCGCTCCGCCGATCCAGTCCTTTCCGGTGTGGAATTGATTGCGGCCGAGTAGTCGTCGGGGCGCCCGATTTCCGGCATTGAGGCGCCGGAGGCGGCTTATTGGGAATGCCTGTATCCGCGAGGGGGGGGCGGCGATGAGGCCCGGTTCAGAACAACTCCTCGATGGGGTCATAGCCGGCGACGGCGGAGACGACGTCACGAGGCAGGCCCTCGGTCACCCGAACTTCGCCGGTGTCGAGCAACGTGTGCATGATTGTGCCGATGAGGTTCTTGATGGTGTAGGGCCGGGAGGAGGGTTCGGATGCGTCGGGTGAAGATTGTCCGATGACCTGCCCCATTTTCAGGCCGCCGCCATAGACCATCAGCGGTCCGAGTCCACCCCAGTGATCGCGCCCGCCCCGGGCGTTGATCTTCGGCGTTCTCCCCATTTCGCCGCAGCAAACCAGCAGAATCTTCTCGCTGAGCCCCCGGGCCTCCACATCCTCGATGAAAGCGGACACAGCGTGGTCGAAGGGGACGCCGACGTAGCCCATCCCTTCAGTCATGGTGGCGTTGTTCTTGTCGGCGTGCATGTCCCAGACGAAGTTGGTCGTCACGGTGACGAAGCCGCACCCGCGTTCACAAAGCCGGCGCGCCATGAGCAACAGCTTGCCGAGCGACTTGACGTTGTCGATGTAGCGCTCGCGGTTGTTCCAACGTTTGCGGATGCGGGCCGGATCGATCAATGGAGCTGTGTCGTAGCGTTCGATCAGTTTCGCGTTCTCCTGTGATAGATCGAAGGCCTCTGAAACGCCGCCCAGGATCGTGCTGAAAGCCTGCTCCTGGAACTTGTCCATGCCTTCCAGGTTGCCGGAGGCGTCGATATTGCGCTTGATCCGGTCCAGGCCGCCCAGCAGGCGACGTCGATCATCCAGCCGTTGCTGGGAAATGGAGAGCTTCAGGTCCTCTTCCAGTCCGCCTCCGCCTCCGGGGACGAAGGGAGAGTAGGCGACGCCGAGGTCGCCGGCGCTGCCGAAGTCGCCGAACTGGAGGATCGGCGGCATGGTGGTCGGGTCGACGGCCTGCGGGTAGAGCGCGACATTCGTCGGCATGGCGGTGTCGGAGCGATTGGTTCCGGCGACGCGGGCATAGAGCGAGCCGATGTTTGCTCCGAGCGAATCCTTGCAGACGATGGGCTTGATGTCGTGACGGTTGTCGCCGGGAACGAAGGACCGGACGACGCTGAATTTGTGGGCCAGTTTCGAGAGCCGTTGCAGGGTGGAGCCGAAGGTGACGCCGGGGATCGAGGTCTTGATCTCGCCGGTGGCGCTGCGCACGCCCTCGGGACGGTCCATCTTGGGATCGAACATTTCCTGTTGCGCCGGGCCGCCGTGCATGAAGAGGAAGATGACCGACTTGTCCTTGAGTGTGCGTTTGGTCGCGGATTCAACCGCGGCTTTCGCAGACAGCAGATCCGTAAGCGTCAGGCCGCCCAATGCGAGGCTGCCGGCGCTCAGGAACTGCCGGCGATTGAGGGCAGGGTAAGCGCGCCCGGGGCCGTGATTGGCCATGGAGAACATGTTCGAATTGAACGATAAATCGCGATCCGGTGCAAGCGGGATGCGGGATGTGGGATGCGGGATGCGGGATGTGGGATGC
>CAZFLK010000119.1:0-17911 GCA_964519245.1 uncultured Verrucomicrobiota bacterium | reverse complement strand
TCTTTCTCATGCCTGCATTTGATCTGCAGGTGTCAACCTATTCCAGGACAGGACCGCTTATTTGAGATTTGGAGCTTGGAGCTTGGGATTTATGCGGCGAAATTGCCCATCGTTCATCGATTATCCAAAAAGCGAACTACACAACGACATGTTTGAACTTACTGGAAAGACCGCCGTCATCACCGGCGCGGGATCGGGCATCGGCAAGGCGATTGCGACCCTGTTTGCGAAGCAGGGCGCGCACGTGGACATCCTGGAAATGAATCTCGACGCCGCCAAAGAGACCGTCAAAGAGATCCAGGCCGCCGGCGGTTCGGCGGAATATGAACATTGCGATGTTTCGGACCAGACCGAGGTCATGGCGGTGTTTGATGGCCTGGCCCAGCGGCGGGGGAAATTGGACATCCTGGTGAACAATGCCGGCATTGCGCACGTGGGCAATGTCTTGAACACGAGCGAGGAAGACTTCGACCGGGTTTTCAAGGTCAACGTGAAGGGCGTCTACAACTGCCTCAAGGCCGGCGTGGGCAAGATGGCGGAGTCGGGCGGCGGCGTGGTGTTGAACATTGCATCGACGGTGTCGCTGATGGCAATCGACGACCGTTTCGCTTATTCGATGAGCAAAGGCGCGGTGTTGACCATGACCTACGCCACGGCGCGTGATTTCCTGGGCAAGAACATTCGCTGCAATGCGGTCTGCCCCGGCCGCATCCACACGCCGTTCGTGGATGGCTTCATCAAGAAGAATTATCCGGACAAGGTGGATGAAATGTTCGAGAAGCTTTCGCTGGCTCAGCCCATTGGCCGCATGGGCAAGCCGGAAGAGGTCGCGGCGACTGCGCTGTTTCTGTGCAGCGACGAGGCGTCGTTCATCACCGGTTGCGCCTACCCGGTGGATGGCGGCACGGTGAATATTCGGTAGGGAAGGGCGCGGCTGGACGTCGCCTTGCTGCGCGTTCGAAAACGTCCCAACCGAAACGACGAAAGACTCGCGCGCCCCTCCAGGGCGCATTGCGATCTTTTGGCTTCTACCGGTGGTTTCAGGCGTTGACGCGCCTTCCACACACCGGCTGCCTTCTTTTCGTCCCTCCGGGACTTGGAGCTGCGCCACCCGTTCTTGATTGCGTGCGTGGCGCGGTGGCCGGTTTAGAGCTGGCGTGGCGCGGGGGAATGGGTTCATATCGGGGCGCAGTGCTTGGAGGGATTGGCTGCGTCATCACCCGTGTGAACCCTGTTTCAGAATGCGAGGAGTATTATGAAGTCCAATCAAGAACCACAGCCAAGCGCTAACAAGAGGAGGAGCTTGAAGATCGCCGCCGTCGCGGTTGCGGTCGTTGCCATCGGGGTTGTCTACGCAGTGTTGCGCGATCCGTTGTTCAGCGACGCCTATTCGGCGCGTGAAATCCCGGAATACGACGCCTGGCTGAAAGAGAACATCGGAGGTGGGAGCCGGAGCCTGTCCTACTCCGCCGAGGAGTTCCGAAGTTGCCAGTTGACCAACGTCCGGGGGGAGTTGCATTTCATTCTACCCTACCGGCGGCACATGCGCATCGTGAGCGAGGTCGAATCCCTTGAACGTGTTTCCCATGGGGGAACTGGACAGGCGGGGCGGGGACGGTTGGAGATTCGCTATTTGACCCTAGCCTACGATACGGAGTTTCAGGGGCCATCTGGAAGTATGGTGACGCCGGATTTCTATGGTGTCGACGGGGAGAGGATACCGGAGGGCGATTTGGATGAGATTCTGGGAGGGGAACCGCCGCGATTTGTTAATGATCATGTGCATTCGCCGGTATTCTGCGTCGGAGTCAAGGCGTCGAATGTGGGCGCGTTCAAGATAAGGAATGCGAGAATCTTTGATGCCCGAACCAAGTGGCCGCAGACATGGTTCGGTTGGGGAACGGGGCGGATCAGTTCAACCTTGATCGAGGTTGAGCAGCGTTTGAGTCGCTTTCACGTTGGACCGGTGGAGGTGTTTCTCGATGTAGTCTTCGGGGAGGCGGAAGTGGTCAAATTGCCCCCGAGACGTGTGGTCACGCCGGAAGCGGTCGCCGCTGGGGGCGCGGTATTGGGCGCAGTGGATGGAGCGCGATGGGGCGCGTATGGGATCCTTTTCGAAGAGGGAAGGCGTTTGGCGCATCTTCCAAAAGAGGAAGGCACAACGACTTTCGTGGTCTTTGCGGACCAAGATGCGGATTTCGGAATTGAATTGAACGACGGAGAGGAACTCGCAGTCGATACGCCATTCCGTTGGGGAAATGTTCATATCCTGCAGGTCGAGGCTCCCTTGAAAGACATCCAACATGTCTTGGTGAAGCCGTATTCCCACGCGAAGCGGTTCGTGTTCGAATTGAATTCGCTCCCCGGGCAGCCGCACGTGGACGATTCGGTGCGCAATCTGGCGGACCGGGTGATTCCTTACGCCCAATTCCGGCATCCCCGGGAAATGTTGATGCTGATGGCTTCCCGGATGGACGCCCGTCTTGAGGATCCGTCGCCGCCGCTGGCAGTGGTTCCCGGTTTTCAGCCAATCACCCTGACGAACACGACACCCAGGGAGCTTGCGGAATTGTTCGTGAACTCGGTGACGAACTACAACAGCGTCAGGTTTGACCGACGCGAAAGCCGGTTGATTCTCAAACGGCCCCTGAAGGATGTCCTGCGCGAGAAGATCGACAAGTTGATGAATTGACCCGCGCGCCGGGATCCTGCAGCCTTCCATTCATGAATTCAGGCCAGCCCTCCGTTGCTTCCCGTCGTCGTTTTCTCCGTCAAACCGCCGCCGCGTCGGCTATGGCGACCTTTGGTTTTCACCTTCGTCGGGCGCATGCGGCCCCGGGCGCGAAGGTGACGGACACGCGCGTCATCAGCCAACAACCGGAACTCTATTGCGGTTGGCCGACCCTGGCGCGCCGGGGGAATGGCGAACTGCTGGTCGTGTGGTCGGGCAGTCGCGAATCCCACGTTTGTCCGTTCGGCACGGTTGATCTGATGCGTTCCAAGGACGGGGGCGAGACCTGGTCCTGGCCGCGGACCTTGCTGGACGGGCCGATCGACGACCGTGACGCCGGGGTGGTGGAGACCGCGAAGGGAAGCATCCTCGTTACGACCTTCACCTCGTTGGCTTACTGGGACTACACCTTGAAGAAGGTGGCGGACAAAAAGCCGGGTGAAGCGGGAGCGTGGCCGAAGGAGCGTCTCGCCAAGTGGCTTTCCGTGCACAATCGCATCAGCGAGGAGGAGCGGCGGAAGGAACTCGGCCAGTGGATGATCCGCTCGACCGATGGCGGGGTGACCTGGTCCGCCCGCTATTCCAGCATCGTGAACAGCCCGCACGGACCGATCCAACTCTCGGATGGACGCCTGATTTATGCGGGCAAGGAACTTTGGACGGGTGACAAGCGCGTCGGCGTCTGCGAGTCGAAGGACGACGGCAAGTCCTGGCAGTGGTTGTCAGACATTCCCACGCGCGAAGGCGACAACCGGAAGGACTATCACGAACTGCACGCGGCCGAGGCGTCGGATGGACGTCTGATAGTCCAGGTGCGCAACCACAACAAGAAGCATCACCGGGAGACGCTGCAGTGTGAATCGAGCGATGGCGGCAAGACCTGGACCGAACTGCATTCCATCGGCGTCTGGGGATTGCCGTCTTACCTGACACCGCTGAAGGATGGCCGCTTGTTGATGAGTTACGGATATCGTCGCAAACCCTACGGGAATCAGGCTCGCGTCAGCGAGGACGGCGGCAGGACCTGGTCGGAGCCGGTGATCATATCCGGCGACGGAGCTGGCGGCGACCTGGGGTATCCCAGCACGGCGCAGTTGGACGACGGAACGCTGGTGAGCGTCTGGTATGAGAAAATGGCCGGTTCGCCGCGGGCGGTCTTGCGCCAGGCTCGGTGGCGGTTGGAGGGGTAGGGTGGGGGCGGAGTTGCTGCGGCGCTATGCAACCCGACTGGGCAGGGCGATTCAAAGGCCGCTTTCGTATTCTCCCACTTCCTCAAAAATCGTCCGGCCTCGCAACAGCTTTCCCAACCGGGGCCTCCTGTCGTTGTAGACTTCCACTGCATCGGCGTCGCCATAACGCAGGAACAGGATGCGCCGGTCGCGCAATTTGGAGCGATTGCCTTCCGACTTGTGCAACAGGTGGCAATGCATGATCAGCGCATGGCCGGCTTTCAGCGGGGCGGGAATGGCCTTTGATTCATCGGCGTCCATGTGAATGGCAACATGGTTGGCCTTGTCCTCGGCTGTGTGCTGGTAATCGGCTTGCCCGAGTCTGTGGCTGCCGGGGATGAGGCGCAGGCAACCGTTGTCGACGTCGGCGTCATCGAGCGCGGTGAGGCAGGTGAGCGCGGTGTGGGGCGCGAGTTCGCCGTAGGCGTTGTCGTGGTGCCAGCCAAAGGACTGGGTGTTGCCGCGGAGTTTGAACGTGAGCTGGCTGGTGGCCGCCTTCACGTTGGGGCAGATGAGGCGCTTGGCGACATCGACGAGCGGTCCGCGGAAGTAGTAATCGCGAACGATGGGAGCCTGGTGGTGGATGTTGCTGAGCAGGGCATTGTTGAGCCACGTGCCTTCCGGATCGAACGGCCCCTTTTCCTGCTTCCATGCCGCCATGCATTGGCGGCGCATCCTGGCGAGGCCTTCCTCGGTGAGGATGGGGCCGAGGATCAGGAAGCCCTGTTCTTGAAACAGGTTGACCTGTTCGTCGGAGAGGCGTTGGGGAATGAAGTCCATTGTGAAGCGCCAGGAATCAGGTTCTGCGTTGCGGGTTGAGAATTGGAAATCCGGGGTCAGGGATCCGGCCGCCTGGCGTTCGTCTGCGAGGGGGTGGCAGCCAAGACTCGGAGGGTTGAAAAAAATTCAACAAATTTGCAACGGAATACAGGTTCGGGGGTTCCAATAGTCAGCCCATCAGAACCGGGCGGGCGGAGACGCACCCGCAACGCAATGCCATCCTTCCCCAGCGTTTCCCCCGCCCGGACTTCCTTCCCATCTCGTCACTGGATGCGCGGAGCTCCCATGGGAATGATGGATATCCCACGGATGGCAGAGCCGACCCACGGATAAAAGAACTCTCATCCGAGGGGAAACTGAATCTGCAGGCGTGGCGGCGCGAGGCGAACTTGTTCACCCCTTCCCGAAAAACTTCTTCACCAGGGCCTGATCGCACGGAGCCGAGTTTCTTGCGCCGGTGAAGGCGCCGATGGCGGAGCCGAGGAAACTCCAGATGAAGGGGTGGAATCCGGCGAGGTTGTAGGGGCCGAATTTTCCGGTGGCGACGTAGCCGTAGACATAGAGCGCCAGGAGGATGCCGCAGCCGCCGATCATGCCGCCGATCACTCCGCCTGCGTTCATGCGCGGCCAGTAGATGGTCAGCGCGACCGGGATCAGGAAGCTGACGGCGAGCCCGCCGGTCGCGAAGACGATCAGGGTCTGGAGGAACTCCGGCGGATTGACCGCGGCCAGCGTGGCGACGACGCCGATGACGGCGGTCGATATGTAGGTCAGTCTGCGGATGTTCTTCTCGGGAGCGTCCGGGTTGATGTAGCGCTGGTAGATGTCCCGCACAACGCCGGAACTGAGCATGAGGAGGAAGCTGTCGACGCTGGACATGACCGCGGCGAAGGGCGCGGCGACCAGCAGTCCCGCCAACCAGGGGACGCCGGCGGCGGCGGTGAGGAAGGTGGCGACTTCCGGCATGATGCGATCAGAGGCGAGTTCGCGTCCAGGCAGGAAGATGCGGGCGCAGACGAAGATCACCACCAGGGCGAAGTAGATGATGGAGTAGTAGACCGCGACGGTGACGATGGACTTGCGGAGGGTCTGCGAATTCTTGAAGGCCATTTGTCGCACCATGTTGCTGGGCTGGCCGGCGCCCCCGAAGGCCCAGAAGACAAAGAAACTGAAGGCCATGCCCATGGCCAGGAAGCCGGTTTCCTGGCCGGCGTCCGGTCCGGGGGCGCTGGTGTAGACGCCGCGCTTGCCGGCGCCGAAGGCGTAGGGTGTTGTTTCCGTCAGTTCGACGGTCAAGGGCACGTTGAGTTCGTCCGGTTCGATCGATTCAACTTCCGAGGGGGTGGTGATCTTGAGGATATCGAAAGGCGCGCTGGCGAGTTCGCCTTGCTTGATGATGGCGATGGCGCCGGTTCGGATGATTCCGGTCCTGGCGCCATTCGCGTCGGTCAGCTCGAGCCAGACATCGCGTTGGAGTTGGAGGTCCTGGTTCAGAGGCTGAGCGAGGCGGACGATGGCCTGCCCCTTCTCGGGCGGCGTCATCTCGGCCAGTTTGCGGGTGGCGGCGCCGAGGCCGCCGACGTGCCCCAGCACAAGAACCAGCATGATGATGACGCCGACGACCATGACGAGGCCCTGCATGACATCGGTCCAGACCACGGCTCGAAAGCCGCCGTAGGTCGTGTAGACGACCACCGAGACGGCGAAGACCAACAGGCAGAGCAGGTAGTCTGGCTCCGCGGCCCCGAGGAAAGGGAGACCAGATGAGATGCTGGCTGTCGCGTTGACGGCGGTTTGGTAGATCTCCACGTCGCGAAGCAGAATCGCGAGGATGCTGCTGCCAGCCTTGAATTGGGCGACGAGGTAGAAGAACAGGAAGAAGAGCAGCACGCCGGTCGCGACCGCGCCGACGGTGTTGCTGGCGAAGCGTTCGCGGAGAACCTCGGGCACGGTGACGGCGTTGGCCTTGCGGGCGATCTGGTTCAGGCGTTTGGCCAGCAGACCGGTTGTGACCAGCGGCACGATCATGTAGCTCGCGATCCACAGCGCCAACACCCAGCCGTGGGTGTAGATAAGCGAGGGGAAACCCATGAAGCTGCCGCCCGAGGCGTTGGTCGCGGCGAAGGTCAGGGCGAAGGCCCAGACGCCGAGGTTGCGGCTGCCGAGGAAATACTCATTCACGAACTGCCGTTTCTTCATGACCTGGCCGGAAAGCCAGGCGAGGACGAACACGACGACGAGATAGAGCGCGAAGCTGATCAGCGCCGCGTTGGAGGAGGTGGATTCCAGCGCCGCGGCCTGCAGCGCGCCGGAGTCACTCATGGCCCGCCTCCTGGTCAGCGGCCGCCATTTCGATGGGGGAATCGTCGTCCTCGCCGAGGGGGTCGTCGACCATGAACTTCAGGCAGAACCAGACGATGAAGATATTGGAGGCCAACCAGGGCAGGGCGACGCCCCAGAAGATCCAGGCGGGCATGCCGGCCACGAGCTTCATCGTGTCAGGGTCGACGTCGTAGCCGGTCAGCAGGGAAACGCCCACGACCCAGAATCCGAAGAAGACCCAGGCGGCGATGATGAACAGGGATTCCCGTCGGGTATGGAGGTAGACGGGATCGTAGGACTCGTTCTCGGGAACGTCGGTTGTTTGGTTCATTCGGGTGTCGTTGCCGCAGATCGGGCGGCCTCGGGTTCAATTCGTTCGGTAGGCGATCGGGGGCTTCATGGCGCTGAGGTCGCTGACATTTCCGCCCAGCAGCGAAAGATTGAGAAATGCGCTTTGCAGGTGGGCGGCCAGCAGGGAGCGTTCGAGCGGCCAGGGAGCCTTGCCGCTGGCGAAGAAGCAATCGATTGCGGCGGCCAGGCGGCTGTAGTTCTCCTCGTTCGGCTTCGGCGGTTGATGGATCTGGGCCGACAAGACGGAGCCGTCCTTCCTCTCGATCGCGAAATTGAAATCGGCCACCACGCCGTCGAGTATCAGGATGGTTGAGCGAAACCCGTCCCGGTGTTCGACGACCCAGCCGCGGGGGGCGGAGGCAAGTTTTTCGACGAGGCCAAGCCCGACCAAGTCTTGGGTGCGACCGTCTGCGACAGGGTCGCCTTGGGGCGAATGCGAACGGGACAACGCCGGTGCGAGGAGGCGACGGGGCCAGCGGCCGGAGCGGGCGACGCCCCAAAGAATGGGGCCTTGGTAGCGATAGACGCGCTTGATGCCTGACTCGCCGCCCGCGCGTCGCTCGATCAAGGGAAGCAGGCAGTGGATGCCCGCATACTCGCCGGAGCCGAAGCTGCCCTGGACGACAACCAGGGCTTCTTTCAGTTGGGAATCCAGCGGGATCTCGAAAGCAGGCAGGCGACCGGCGGTGTTCAGTTGCATGCCGGCGGCCAGTGGCGACTTTCGATTCACGGCCAGACCGGTCAACCGGCGGGCATCCTGGAGGCTGTTGGCCAGCGAGCCATGGACGAAGATCGGCGTGTTTTCGGGACTGGCCTCGATGGCGGCTTCGGTGGCGGCTTCATTCGCCGTCACGCCATTGCCGCGCGGAATGACCAGCACGGCGCTCGCGTCCTGCAGGGCCTTGGCGGGGGCGTCTTCGCGGTTGAGGCCGAAATCCTTTGCGCGGCGCCCAAGGCCGCCATCGGCTTTCCAGGCCTCCCTTGGCGCATGCACGGTGATCGACTTGAACGCCGGCGCGTTCCATTTGCCGTCTGCGGGATAACCTATCAGGAAGCGGTCGAGCAGCTGCTGGGAGGGCTGCCCGGGCTCGAGGGCGTCCAGCAGCACAGTCAGTTTTCGTTGGGGGGGCGGAGCCATGATTCGCTGGGGCTAGGCCCGCCAATAAGTCGAGGTTTCGGCCGGCCGGTAGGCCACGCTGAGATGAGGCGTTTCAAGCTCTTTCTGGCCGGCGTGCAGGGAATCGACGCCGGCGATCGTTATCCCCGAGGTGAGCAAGGTCCGCTCCACCGGATAGGTGGCCCGTCCGGTGAGGATGGTCTGCTCGATGTTGTTGACCAGGGGGTTGAAGAAATCGGCCAGGGTCGTGTTGCTGGGCGGCATCGGGAGCTGCATCTGGCAGGAGAGAATCTCCCCGTTCTGCTTGCGGCCGGCATAGGTGAAATCGCGGACATAGCCGTTGAGGAGAAACTGCGTCGTGCGGAATCCATCGAGGTGCTCGATGAAGAATCCTGTCGCGTCGGGACTGCACTTGCGGATCCAGGGAATGGAGGGTTTCCAGACGCTGTAGCCCGGGGGCGATTTGAGACTGTGGCTGCGGGCAAGCGCGCCGAAAAAAAGCTCGGCGAGTGGTTTGTCCCGTTCGACCCGGGTCCAGAGTTCGTCGCCTTTCAGGGCCTGCAGCGCCTTGACGCCGGCTTCGCCTCCGGCCCGTCGCTCGGACATGCATTGGGCGGTTTCGTAGCCGTGGAAGTCGTAGGAATCTACGCCCCCGTAACAGACGCCGACGCTGTGCTCAAGTTCGGTCTCCAGCGGCAATTCGATAGAGGGGATGCGCCAGGTAACGGGCAGGGAGGAGCCGGCCAGAAAGGCGAAGTTCAATCGGCGCGAATCCTCGACCATCTCAACGCATTCCCGCCAATCGGTGGACAGATGTTTGTCGTTGAATACGGGGACGGCGCGCCCACTGTCCTCGAAGACCTTCACGGTCTCCTTGAAGAATCTGTAGCGGGGATAGAGTTTTTGTCCTTTCTCGTTCTTCGGGTAGTCGCCGTGTTCGGCGATGATGATGACGCCGTCAACGGCGAGTTTCGATCCGCCGCGTGTCAGGGCCTCGGCGATGGAGGGGTAGATCGGAACGTTGTGGCGTTTTGAGCGTTCGCGGGCGAGATCGTTCTCGGGAAACTGATCGACGTAGAGGGAAGCCAGCCTGAGCGACGGGCGGTGATGTTTTCCCTGCCAGCCGTAGCCCTCCAGAAAGCGATCAATGAAATGCTGCGCGTGCGAGTATTTGGCGACCTTGGTGGCGATGATCGCGACCGTTTTCGGGGAGTTCGGTCTGGCGGCCGGTTGGGCGATGGAGAAACCCGGGGCTGCGACGGCGGCGCCGCCCAGCGTTCCCAGGAACTGCCGCCGCGTCCAGCGAGGGGGAACGGCGTTCTCGTTCGTATTCTCGTCGCGCATCGGTCGTGGCAGGGAGTCTGTCGGGCCCGCGTCGTTGCGTCAACGCGGCACTTTGGCGCGGCGCGTCCGGGTTTGCGGCTGCCGCGAGAGCTACGGCGTCCAAGAGCGGGTGGGAGATTCCGGATCATTTGATCGCCATCCGACCTGAGGTTCCCGAATCCATCGTGAGGGCGATTTCGGATCGCACTTGCCTCACATCGACATGCAGCAGAATCTAGAACACTGAAAACACGGCGCTGCCAACTCCGGTTCCGCAGTCGCTCCGGTCAGGTCTGGTTAAGTCGAGAGTTTGGTTGAAAACCGGGGTTGCGTGCGTTGGTAAGCTCAGTAAGATTAGGGTATGTCAACGACGACCATGTCGAGCAAGGGACAGTTGGTGATCCCTTTGGAGTTGCGACGCATGCTTGGGCTTCGCGCAGGGGACAGGTTTCAGTGCGCGGTGGAGGGAGAGAAAATCACATTGATGCCCGAGAGGCATGAGCGGGCAAGGTGCAGGATCGGCGCGGACGGGCTTCCGATATTGACCGCCCCAGCCGGCGCCCCTGAGATGACGCC
Organism: uncultured Verrucomicrobiota bacterium; assembly: GCA_964519245.1. Lineage (GTDB taxonomy): Bacteria > Verrucomicrobiota > Verrucomicrobiia > Limisphaerales > JAYPEY01 > JAYPEY01. The sequence goes on along the minus strand of CAZFLK010000119.1, from coordinate 7,482 downwards.
CGAAGTCGTGAAGGAGATCTTGTCTGAATGAGTGGAGTCCTTCCTGATGTGAACCTCCTGCTGGCATCGGCATGGGAGACCCACTCCGAGCATCAGAAGGCGCGCAAGTGGCTCATCGGGCTTGATCGGTTTCTGACCTGCCCGATCACGGAGCTTGGTTTCATCCGTGTGAGTATGAGCCCTGCCTATGCTGCGGGTTTCCGGGATGCGGCCGGGTATCTTTCCTCGGTCCAGAAACTGACGAGTGCGGACAGGATCCACGACGATTTCAATGCTGCGGAGATTCCTGCCGTGCGGCGGCACAAGGACACGACCGATGCCTACCTGCTGAAATTGGCCGCCGCCCACAACCTTCGGTTCGCAACCTTGGACCGGGCTCTCCTGAAGGCTGATTGGGCTGATGGCATCGCCTTCAATCCCTTGGAAGACTCGCCGGCATGAATCACCCGCGCGAACAGGATGGTGGTGCGGAACCGGCATCCCGCTGCGAATCGAGGCGCCATGCTGATCGGCTTCAATGTTGACGAGCTGTGAAGGAATGCCCGTGAGCCATACCGCGCAGATTGACCGGATACCTTTGAACTGGGACGATCTTCGTGATGTGGCGACCTCGATGTCGTTCCCAAGATGCGTCCCTATCGAACTATGTCCGAAAAGGAAGGAATCCGTTCCATACTGAAACCGTCAACCGTATGAAAGCCATTGCCATTCGATTGAAGCTTGTCGTTGCGTTCCTGATCCTCGGGGTTGCCGTGCTCGCGGCGAATGATCCCGGTCCGGAGAAGAAGCCCGCCAAGAAAAAGCGGAAGGCTTCGACCAAGCAACAGGAGATCAAATGGAATGTCGACAAACCGTCTGACGAGACCTTTGCGCAGGCCATCGACACGCGTGAGGGGACTTGGATGAACCTCGATGTCAGCCCGGACGGCAAGGAGATCGTCTTCGACCTGTTGGGGGATTTGTATGTCATGCCGATTGGCGGGTCGGACGCGCCGCGCAAGCTGACCTCCGGCATCGCGTGGGACATGCAGCCGCGTTTCAGTCCCGATGGGAAGACCATCGCTTTCACCAGTGATCGCAGCGGAAAGAATGGATTTGGAGGCGACAACATTTGGACGATATCGCGCGATGGGAAAACCACGACGCAGGTCTCCGCGGAGACGTTTCGCCTGGTGAACGGTCCGGCGTGGCGACCGGATGGCGAATACCTCGTCGCGAGAAAACACTTCGTAAGCCGGCGTTCGCTGGGCGCCGGCGAAATGTGGCTTTATCACAAGGACGGCGGAACCAGCGGGTTGCAGTTGACCCGGAAGCAGAGCGACCAGAAGGATTCCAACGAGCCGGTCTTTTCGCCTGATGGAAAGTATCTCTATTACTCCGAGGACGCCTCGCCGGGAAACGCCTTTGAATACAACAAGGATTCGACCGGCCAGATCTATGTGATTTACCGCCTGGATATCGGGTCGGGTGAGACTGAGCGATTGATCAGCGGCCCGGGCGGAGCCTGCCGGCCGACGCCTTCGCCGGATGGCAAGTCCGTGGCGTTTGTGCGGCGGGTGGATGGCAAGTCCGCCCTGCATTTGTTCGATATTGCGTCCGGCGCGGTGAGGGTGGTCTATCGCGATTTGGAACGCGACATGCAGGAAACCTGGGCGATTCATGGCGTTTATCCCTCGATTGCGTGGACGCCGGAGGGCAAGAGCATCGTGCTCTGGGCGCGCGGGAAGATTCGACGGGTGGATGTGGCGAGCGGCGAGGCCGAGGTGATCCCGTTTCATGTGAAGGACAGTCGGACGTTGGTGAAGGCGTTGCGTTTTCCGCAGAAGGTCGCGCCGAAGCGGTTTGATGTGAAGATGCTGCGCTGGTTGCGGACCTCGCCAGCGGGGGATCGGGTTGCCTTCCAGGCGCTGGGGCGGGTCTACCTGCGCGACCTGCCGGAAGGTGACGCGCAGCCGCTGACGGAGCAGCAGAATCACTTCGAGTTCTTTCCGGGGTTTTCGCCGGATGGGAAGCGGGTTGTCTACACGACGTGGAATGATCAGGGGTTGGGAACGGTCCGGGTCCGGAACATTGCGGGTGAGAGCTCGGGGAAGGAAACGATCGTCGTCAAGCAGCCGGGGCACTATGCGCACCCGGTGTTTTCGCCCGATGGAAAGACGATTGTCTTCGTCAAGTTGGGCGGCGGCTGGTTGCGCAGCCCCCTTTGGTCACGCGAGAAGGGGATCTATCGGGTCTCGACCGAGGGCGGCAAGCCTGAGCGCATCACGAAATCGACGGCGCGACCGCAGTTCGGTCGCGAGAACGACCGGTTGTATCTGACCCGGACCAAATCGGATGGGGGCGGGGACAACCGACAGCTTTACTCGATTGATTTGTCGGGCAATGACGAGCGCGTTCATTTCACCAGCAAGTGGGGGGTGGATTTTGCCCTGTCGCCGGACGGGAAGTGGGTTGCGTTTGTGGAGCGGTTCAATGTCCATGTTGCGCCTTTTCTGAGAACCGGGCAGACGATAGCGGTCGGCCCAGGAAGCAAGACATTGCCATTGAAGAAGGTCAGTTCCGAGGCGGGCGTGGGAATTCATTTCTCGGGCGACAGCCAAAAACTGCATTGGTCGTTGGGCGCGACCCTCTACACCCGTGAATTGAAGAATACTTTTGCTTTCCTGGCGGGGGCTCCGGACAAACTTCCGGAGCCGGAGATCGCCGGGGTTCGGGTTGGATTCAAAGCGAAGCACGCCCAGCCGCGGGGGATGTTGGCCCTGGTTGGAGGGAAGATCGTCACGATGTCGGGCGACGAGGTCATCGAGGATGGCGTGGTATTGATCCGGGGCAACCGCATTCAAGCGGTGGGCAAGCGGGGCGAGGTGGCAATCCCCGAGAAAGCGCGGCAGATTGATGTTTCGGGCCAGGTGATTCTGCCGGGCTTCGTGGACACACACGCGCACGGAGCTCAAGCGAGGGACGGCATCACTCCGCAGCAGAACTGGGTGGATTATGCGCGGCTCGCCTTCGGGGTGACCACGATTCATGACCCTTCGGCCAACACCGAGGAGATCTTCGCGGCGAGTGAAATGACCAAGGCCGGGGTGATTGTCGCGCCCAGGACGTTTTCCACCGGGACCATCCTCTATGGAGCGGAAGGGTCCTTCAAGGCGGAGGTCGCGAGTCTCGACGACGCCCTGTTTCATCTGAAGCGGATGAAAGCGGTCGGGGCATTCAGCGTGAAGAGCTACAACCAGCCGCGGCGGGATCAGCGGCAGCAGATCATCGAAGCTGCGAGGCAATTGAAGATGATGGTCGTGCCGGAGGGGGGCTCCCTGTTCATGCACAACATGACCATGATCGTGGACGGGCACACCGGGATCGAACACGCCCTGCCGGTGGAACTGGTCTACGACGACGTCCTCGATCTGTGGCGCGACACGGGCGTGGGCTATACGCCAACCTTGAGCGTGGCCTACGGCGGCATCTGGGGGGAGAACTACTGGTACGATATCGACGAAATCTGGAAGCACAAGCGCGTGATGAGTTTCCTGCCGCCACATGTGATCAATCCCCGCGCGCGCCGGCGCATCAAGGCGCCGCTGGAGGATTACAACCACATTCGCCAGGCGCGGATCACCAAGCAGGTCGTGGACAATGGCGGCATGGTGCAGGCCGGCGGGCACGGCCAGTTGCAGGGCCTGGACACGCACTGGGAGATGTGGGCCATGGTACAGGGTGGCATGACGCCCATGGAGGCGCTGCGTTGTGGAACCTTGTTCGGGCCGAAGTATGTCGGGCTCGATGGCGATCTGGGATCACTAGAGGCGGGTAAGCTTGCCGACCTGATCGTGATCGAGAAGGGCAGCGACCCGACCAAGGACATCCGTCATTCAGAGCGCGTTCACTACGTCGTGGCGAACGGGCGCTTGTTCGACGCGCGGACCATGGACGCGTTGCCCCGAAAAGGTCGGGTGAAGCGGAAGCCGTTCTACTGGGAGAGCCTCCAGAGCGGGATCAGCGCCCTGCCGGCGGGTTACAGCGGGTGCGCCGGTTGCGGGATCCCGGGGGCGGGAGGGTGGATGAGGGAGTTCAATAACCCCGCACGCTCATCTTCACCGAGTAGATAGAAGTCCTTGCGGGGATGAAGAGGGTGTCGCGCTCGGGGCCGCCGAGGGCGACGTTCGCAGGTCGTTCCGGCGTTTCGATCGAGTCGATCAGGTGGCCGCCGGGATTGAAGACCATGACCGTGTCCCGGGTGAGGTAGATGTTTCCCTGATTGTCGATGGTCATCCCGTCCGAGCCCTCCGTGCAGAACAGCCGCTTGTTGGTCAGCGTTCCATCGGGCTGGATCTTGTAGGCGTAGGTCTTGTTGGCTCCGGGGTCGGCGATATAGAGTTTTGAGCCGTCCGGGGTTCCGATCAGGCCATTGGGTTTGACCAGGTCGTCGGCGACGCGTTGGCAATATTTGCGATTGGGGGAGAGGTAGTAGACATGGAAACCGCCCTGTTCGAGGCCTTCCATGTTGCCGTAGCGCGGGTCCGTGAAGTAGACGCCGCCTTTCGGATCGATCCAGAGATCATTCGGGCTGTTGAACTTCTTGCCCTGATAGACATCGACCAACGTGGAGGTGTTGCCGGTCGGGTCGGTGATGGAGACGCGCCGGGCTCCGCCTTCGCAGGAGAGGAGATTGCCGTTGCGATCGAAGAAATTCCCATTGGCGCGGCCGGTGTTCTGACGGAAGGTGCGCAGTTCGCCGTCCACGGTCCAGACAAGGATCCTCTCGTTGGGGATGTCGGAGAAGAAAACATTGCCCTCGGCGTCGGCGGCGGGGCCCTCGGTGAACCGGAAACCGCCGGCCAGCTTGGTCACATGCTTGTCCGGTGCGGTGAGATCGGAGGTCGCGCAGCCGGACGCCAGCGCTGCAAGGACGGCGGTTGCCATGATGTTTGGAAGGTCTCGGAACATGATGGGGATTTAAGGCGGGGAGCGACGGTTGGGAAAGCTTCAAATCCCGCGGTCGGAGCGCCGAGCATTGCTCGGCAGAAGTCGTTGAACCGCGGCCAATGCCGAGCCATGCTCGGCGCTCCAGATCAAGGGGGCGAGAGTGACGACGAGTCCGGATTCAATGCAGTCGGAGCCCTGGAGACGGCGGAGATGAACAAGGAGCGCGTGCGGATCCTGTTGGATCGATACGGACTTCTGTTTCGTGAGTTGCTGCAGCGCGATTTTCTACCACGGAAGCGGATCAAGATCGAGACGATCAACGGCGAACCGGCGGCGGGGAGCGTTCACGCGGCGGCGCTGACAAGACAGTTCGACGCGCAGCCGGATGGGCAATCCCTGACGCTTTATCGGAAGGTCTAGGGCAGTCTCGGAGAGCGGCAGGAGCGCGGACATCCGCGTCCGCTGGATTCAATCCGGCATTTCAACGCGCGGACAGGGATGTCCGCGCTCCGATGTGGCTTTCGGATTGAAACGTCAATTCCCGCTTGGAACGAGCTTGATCCGGCGCACATCCATCACGGCGTTCCTGGCCTTTTTGAGCGGCTTGAGGCGGAGGGTGTGTTTGCCTGAGGAGCCGATCTCGATAGCGCCGATCCGGCGTTGCTTGAAGTTCTGGAAATGCCCGGTGTCTTCGACAGTGAAGCTGAAGGCGGCATCGCCAATGCGGACCTCGACCTCGCTGCCGCCCTGGCCGGTCCCGCAGCCCTGCCAGATGTGGACGTCATACTTGCCGGGCTGCGCCTTGAAATGCCATTCGCACCAGTCCTTCTCGTCAGCCCAGTATCCAACCGTGTTCTTGTGCGGTTGAGGCTCGAAGCGCAGCAGGCGACCGTGGGTGACGGCGTCGTAGGCGTACAGGTGGACGGCGCCGTCTGTTTCGGCCTGAACGACGCGCGGTTCTTCCGGGAGGTAGGGCGCGCCGTCCTTGATTTCCACGACGGCGGTCAGGGGAGCCTTGGCGTCCTTGGGCAGCGTCACGACCCAATGATCGGTTTCCGGCCAGAAGCGCAGCGGCTTGCGGTCTGGGTCGCCTGCCTGATAGACCGCGCCGGTCCGGTTGTTCAGGCGGGGGATGGAAAGCTTGCGATCTTCAGGGATCTTGGCGGCGCGCAGCTCGAGTCGGCCCAGCTTGAGCTCGATGGCCCCCCAGTCTTGTTTCAGGGGGAAGTCGTTGGAGGTCTTGACGTGGAACGAAAGCGGGGCCTTCTCCGCGGCGATGGCGGCCGTGAGCCGTCGGCCGTTGGCGTCGTGGCTGATCGTGCGCACGGATTCGATGGTGGGAACCAAGGCGCGGGCCTGGGACATGACATGGATGTCCACCAGGTAGTCTCCCGGCACGGGGCCGTCAGCTTCCTTCAGCGAGAATTGACTGTTGCGGAGGTAGCCGGGAATGACGGGGGCATGTGGATTGTCCTTCGGAGTGAACGTGATCCAGCCTCGGGCGATGGGGGAGCCGTCGATGGAGATCTCCCCCTTCAGTGGAATCCGCTTGGCGGCGGTCAGGAATCCGTTTGTTCGGAGCCAGTCCTCGAGCCGGTCGCCCCAGGATTTCAGGACCGGCGAACCGACGCCAAGGCCCAGGCCGTGTTGGCCTTTCTGATAGATGTGAAGTTCGGCAGGGACATTGTGTTTGCGAAGGGCAAGGTAGAATAGGACGTTGTTTTCCGGCGGCACGCCTGTGTCCCCGCCGGTGTGGAACAGGAATGAGGGCGGGCTCTCGGCGTTGACCTGTTTTTCATTGGACATGAGTTCCACCAGCTTGGGGTCAGGATTTGAGCCGAGTAGGTTCTTCTTCGATCCGCCGTGCATGTATTGCTTCTCGGTGAAGGTGACGACCGGGTAGCCAAGCACGGCGAAATCCGGGCGGCAGCTTTCCTGCTGGACGGGATCGGCGGCGTCGTTCTTTCCCTTGTGCCAGTGCGTGGCGACCGAAGATGCCAGGTGTCCGCCGGCGGAAAATCCCATGATGCCGACGCGGGCCTTGTCGACGCCGTAATCCTCGGCATGGGCGCGGACGAATTGGACGGCGCGTTGGGCGTCGTGCAATTGGGTGGGATGCCGGTAATCCGGTGAAAGGCGATACCGCAGCACGAAGGCGGCGACGCCGAATCGGTTGAAGAATTGCGCGACCTGTTGGCCCTCGTGATCGATGGCCAGACCGCGGTAACCGCCGCCCGGGCAGATGACTACGGCGGCTCCATTGGCTTCGTCCTGATCCGGCAGGTAGACACGAAGCGTGGGTTGGTGCGCTTCGCCGTCGCCCTTGGCGTCGGGGGCGCCGTTCGCGTAAAGCGGCGTGGGTTGCGGGCCGTAGTTCGGCGCGACTTTGGGGGCGGCGAGAAGCGTGGACGTGGACAGGAGGAGGGAGACGGGGATGGCAATGCGCTTCATATGGGGGCCTTAGGTCGTACAGGACCGATGGGACTTAGGCAATCCTTCCGATGAGTGGGGCAGGTTCGTGGGCAAGAACGAATGTCGAACGTTCAACGTTGA
>CAZFLK010000118.1:0-17949 GCA_964519245.1 uncultured Verrucomicrobiota bacterium | reverse complement strand
CTGATCTGTTCAGGTTTTCGGCCAATGCCGGTGAAGAATGGGTCTTGGAGGTGAATGCGGCCCGGAGCAAATCCCCGTTGGATTCCAGGATTGAGGTCTTGACGGCGGAGGGTGAGCCGATCGAGCGCGTCGCGTTGCAGGCTTTGCGCGATTCCTGGTTCACCTTTAGGGGCAAGAACTCGACCACCTCCGGAGATTTCCGATTGCACAATTGGCGGGAAATGGAATTGAACGAGTATCTCTACGCCAATGGCGAGGTGACGCGGCTTTGGTTGTATCCGCGCGGTCCGGATTCCGGATTCATTGTCTATCCCGGATCAGGCAATCGACACACCTACTTCGGCACGACCGCCTTGTCTCATCCCTTGGGGGCTCCTTGTTATATCGTGCGTCCCTTGCCGGCCGGGAGCAATCCGGCGCCCAATGGCCTTCCGGTCTTTCGCGTTTACTACGAGAACGACGATGAGACGAGGCAGAAGCTGGGAGCGGATTCCAAGCTGATCTTCACCGCGCCTAATGATGGGGAGTTTCTGGCGCGATTGACCGATGTGCGCGGGTTTGGCGGCGAGGCATTCAACTACACGCTGAACATCCGGCCGCGGCAGCCCGACTTCAAGATCAGCGTGGCGGGAGCCAATCCTGCTGTCAGTCCCGGCAGCGGGCGGGAGTTTACGTTGAATGTGGATCGCCTGGACGACTTTCAGGGCGAGATCCGGGTGCAGGTTTCCGGGTTGCCCAAGGGCTATTCGGTGAGCGGTCCGATCGTGATCGAAGCAAACCAGATCAGCGCACGAGGCGCCATCTATGCCGCGCCTGACGCCGTGGCCCCGAAAGGCGACGCCGCCAAAACGAGCAGGTTGACGGCGACCGCGATGATTCGCGGAAAGAAGGTGGTGAGGGAGGTGGGAACGCTGGGCGAGATCAAGGCGGGCAAAGCGGCGCAACTCAAGGTGGCGATCGCGCCGGACGAGGATTCGGGCCAGGTGAAGCAGGAGCCGGGCAAGCCGATTGAGTTCACCATTGAACCGGGGCAAACCATCACGGCGCGGGTGATCGCGGAGCGGGTGAATTTCAAGGCGCGCATCGACCTCGGCAAGGAGACGGCCGGCCGCAACCTGCCGCATGGCGTGTTCGTCGACAATATCGGATTGAACGGGTTGTTGATCGTGGAGAACGAAAGCGAGCGGCAGTTCTTCATCACCGCCGCGCCCTGGGTTCCTGAGCAAAGCCGTGAGTTCTTCCTGAAGGCGACCGCCGATGGCGGCCAGTGCTCGCTGCCGGCGATTCTGCATGTGAGAAGGAAGGGCGTGGCGTCGGCGGGGGATTGAGGGCGAGTATGCCTCAAAACCTGGTCGGAGCCGAGGTGACGAGGCTCGAATTCATGAAACCCTTCAGAATGAGCCTCCCGCCTTCTTGCGCTTCGGCGCGACAAGCCGGCGCGGCAGGCGTTCGATTTTAAGAGGCAGGGGAGTCGCGCCGGAACTTCATCAAACCATACCGGAACGCCCCGAATCGTACCGCATTCTCCATGGTCAGGCTGATCGCGTCGTTCAACCGCTTCTCTGCAAACGAAATATCGAAGCCGCGCATCAGTCTTCGAAGGAACTGGTAATTGGGCAGGGTGTTCTTGGTCACGTCCTGAACGGTTTCAATCTCGAATCCGGTCTGTTTCGCCAAGCGGGTGAAATCGGCCATCGTTCGCGCGCAATTGAGTCGCGCATAGAGCCGGGTGAGGAGCGGGCCGAACAAGAGGTCGACAACCTTGGCGCAGGGTTTTGCGGCGCCGGCCACGACATGATCGGCGATGACCAATCTTCCGCCGGGCCTTAGTGTTCGTTTGGCCTCGGAGAAGAATCCCGCGGCGTCGTCCAAATGGCATAGAAGCTCAGAAGCGATGACGACGTCGAACGATCGATCCGCGAAGGGGAGACGCAGCGCGTCGGCGCAGACGAAGCGGGCGTCGGCGCTCGGCGATCTGTCCCGTCGGCGTTCAGCCTGTTCGATCTGGCGCACATCGTGATTGAGTCCGGTGACCGTCGCGGAGGAGAGTTGTTCCGCAAGTTGGTGGACCATGCCGCCGAAGCCGGAACCGGCGTCGAGGACGGCATCGTTTTCGCCGACCTCGGCGAGTTCGATGATGCGGGCGTTCATCGCCCGGGCCGCGTCTGCGAACTCCGACGGCTCTTCTATCCGCGTTTTCTTGGGGTCGTGAAAGCCCCAGTGGAGGTGTTGGCCCAGCGCCTGTTCGACGTCGGCGGATCCGCGCGCGATCTCCGCCAGGAAACGTTCGATGTAGCGGAGGTGTTTGGATTGGCGGTCGGGGCCCGTCGCGTGGTTGCGTTGGCGGACTCGCCTTGATTCTGGCTCAGCGGGCGTTCGCATGGATCCGGTCAATTTGATGTGGGACGGGTAGGGCGACGCGCTGCAAAGCGGCGCACGGCGTTGCAGTCCAAGACGCTGCCGCGCGGTCGCATGAGCTTTCCCATTCAGAGCCTGGGGAATTGGGGGCGGGATGCGGTTGGTTCACTCAAGCAGTTGCTCCAATGCCTCCGCGATTCCTGCCGCGAAGGCCTGCTCGGCGACGTGCCCACCCTCCGCCTCGACGCGTTCCTTCACCTCGGGCATGGCGTTGCTGGGCGCGGCGAGAAAGCCCGCGACTTCCGCGGTCAGCATGGGCAGATCGTTCAGGTGATCGCCGGCGGCGAAGATCCGGTCGGCCGGGACATCCAGTGTGTCCGCGATCTCGCGCAGGGCTGTGCCTTTGGAGAATTCGATGTGACTGAAGCGGCTGTAGACGTCGTTGCGCACCCAGGTGAGTTCGGGGTGTGTGCCGCAGTATTCCTCCATGCGCGTCTGGATGCCGTCGGCCTCCTCATTGCTGCGCGCGGTCACGCACATGGGCGAATGGGCGTCGGCGTAGACATGCGTGCCGGGGTAGGTCGACTGGATCCAATTGGACAGTTCGCGAACGTCGGTGCGGATGAGATTGAAGAGATGGGTGTGCTTCTCTTCGCACAATTCGTTCCAGACATCGTGGCCTTCGAAGCGGCCGTTCTTCCAGATGTGGATCTCGCGTTCGACCAGGACCAGGTAATCCGGGGTGATGGAGAGTCGCGCTTCCTCAAGGGAGAACATGAGGCTGTCGAAGCTGCGGCCGGTGTTGATGATCCACCGGACGCCCTGGCGCTGCAGCTGGGCGATCAAGCGCTCGAATTCGGGCGCGATCGGAGGCGAGGCGAATTCCTCGAAAATGGTTCCGTCAAAGTCGGTCGAGATGAGATCAAACGGCGCATCCATACGCCGCGAGTTGTGGCGTACCGCTGATCTCCCGGCAAGCGGAACAGGGGGACGGGCCGGCAGGGTCCGGCTTGAGTCCTTGTGCGGATGGACGTATCAAGTCCGACATGCGAAGCCTGATAATCTGCCTGTTGCTTGGGGTCTTCGGCGCGTCGGCCACGTCGGTCGATCGCCCCAACATCGTTTGGATCAACTGCGAGGATCTGGACGAGACGCTGGGTTGCTACGGCGACGACTACGCCATCACGCCTCATCTCGATGCGTTGGCGAAGGAGTCCATTCTTTATCGCAACGCCTTTGCCAATGCGCCGATTTGCGCGCCGGCGCGGAATTGCCTGATCACCGGCATGTATCCAACCTCGCTGGGGGGGCAGCATCTGCGGTGTGAAATCGACTTGCCGCCTGGGGTGGAGCCGTTTCCCAATCACCTGAGGCGCGCGGGCTACTTTGTGACCAACTACGCGAAGACGGACTACAACTTCAAGCCGGACGGGATTTATCACTATTGGAAGAAGGACCTGGCTCCGTGGCGGGCGCGGAAGGCGGAAGATCAGCCCTTCTTCAGTTTCTTTGTCCTGGGAACGACGCACGAAGGGCCGGGTAATTTTCGGGATCGTTATGAGAGCGCGGTTGCGGGATTGTCCTCGGACAAGCTGCACGATCCCGCCGGGGCCAAGGTTCCGCCCTATTTTCCGGATACGCCGAAGATGCGCGAACTTTGGGCGCGCTACTACGACCTGGTTTCGGCGATGGACGAGTAGGTGGGGCGGGTGATCGATGGGTTGAAGCGGGATGGTCTGTGGGACAATACGATCGTCTGGTTCTTCAGCGATCATGGTCATGGGCTTCCGAGGCACAAGCGCTGGCTGCTGGATTCAGGTTTGCGCGTCCCGTTCCTGGTTCGGATTCCGCCGAAGTATCATCATCTGGCGGGCGGGTTGAAGCCGGGCTCCGAATACCAGCCTCCGGTCAGTTTCGTGGATTTCGCGCCGACGGTCCTGAGCCAGGCGGGAGCGCCGATTCCCGATATGATGCAGGGACGACCGTTCCTGGGCAACGTGATCGGCCAGCCGCGAGAGTTTGTCTTTGCGGCGCGGGACCGGGCGGATGACATGTTCGAGGTTTCACGCGCGGTGCATGACGGCCGCTTCATTTACATCAGGCACTTTTTACCCCGGCTTCCCTACCTGCAGGGCGGTCGTATTTTTGGCAATCAGAAGGAATCCCTGGCGGAGCTTCGGCGCGCGCGCGACGCCGGGGAGTTGGACGCGATCTCCTCGCAGATCTTTGCGGCGCGCAAGCCGACGGAGGCATTCTACGATTTGGAGGCGGATCCCTATGAGATCGACAACCGGATCGCCGATCCGAGGCATGAGCAGCGGATTGAACGGATGCGCGGCGAATTGGAGCAATGGATTCTGAAGCATCGCGACACCGGTTTTCTGACGGAGTCCGAGTATGGACGCCGGGCGAAGGCTGCGGGCCTGACGATCCATGAGATGGCGCAAAGACCGGAATACTACGATTTGCCGGCCATCCTGGAGGTTGCGACCGGTGGTGAAGCCGCAACCCAGGACAGCGCCGCGCTCTACTGGCGCATCGTTCATCGTGATCCCGAAGCGACCAGCATGAAGGCGTTGGTCAGCCATGTTCGACATCCGAATCCGTCCGTGGCTGTCGCGGCTGCGGAGGCGGCGTGTTTGGCCGGACGGACGGACTTGGGGTTGCCCGTTTTGGAGAAGAACATCGCCTCCAAAGACCTGAAACTGGCGTTGGAAGCCGCGCGGTCGATGTTCAACATCGGGCCGGCAGCCCGTCCCTCGGCGGCGCGCATCGAACAGGTCCGCAAGAGCCTCGAAGGCGACGGTGGGCGACGACGTTATCGCGATTTCAACTACGCGTCCTTCACGGGGTGGGCGCTGGAAGGGGCCCTGGTAAACTGCGGGGCGGCCGAGTGGGCGGACTTCAACTGAGCGGCGGGAGCCTCGGGGTTTACTTGAGGACGCCGTGCTGGGGAAGCGGCACGGAGATCAATCCATAGTCGCCCAAGGGGAGCCAGATGCCGTCGTTCCGGTTGCCGTCGGCCGCCTTCAACTGGGGCCAGAAACAGCCGCGAAGGGGTTCGTTGGCGAGCTCTGAGATCTGGTTGTTACGGAATTCGAACACCCTATGGCTTTGTCCAACCCGGGCGATCAGCAGGTCGTCCACTGACGCCAGTTCATGAATGCCGTCCTCGAAGGTCAGCGGTTGGCCGGAGCGGATGAACCGGCCGTTGGCGTCGAGGCTCCAGGAGTTCAGGCGATAGGTATAGACCGGGTCGTTGTCAGATTCCGCGGCCTCGGCGCTGGCGGCGTGAACCCTGCCGGCGGAGTCGACCAAGGCGGGGTTGGGCCAGATCTTGCCCAATGCCACGCTGTCCAGGAGGCTGGCCTGAACGCCGTCGTAGGCGCTGGCATCCAACCACTCGGTGTAGTCCTGCTCGTTGGAGCCGGGCGTCCAGTGGTGACCCCGGGTGTAGAGCACGGAGCCGTTGTGTGATACGCCGACCAATTCTCCGGGGATATTCACGCGCATGCGTTCGGTGGGAGCCTCAGGATCGCCGTAGTCCACAACTTGGAGAAATGTCTTTTGTTCCCAGGTCTTGGCGTTGCCGGCGTCCAGGATGACCGGCACAGAGGTCTGGTGGCTCAGGTAGATTTTGCCGTCCGCGGGGATGGCGCTGCCGCCAATCCACCAGGCATTTGTCAGGGAGACGGAATGGTCCGACAGGAAACGGGTCGGCTGGTCGGCCGGGGCGGCAAAGGCGATCAAACGGTTGCCGGAGAAACCGGGGAACCAGAAGAAATCGTTGAAGGCCACGCGGGCGAAGGGGTGATAGGCGAGGCCGCCCTGTCGCCAGACCAGGAGATCCTCCTCCACCCAGAGCGGTTCCAGGGTCCGGTTCCAACCCAGGGTGGGCAGATTCGTCGTGGCCGCGCCCATCTCAGCGAGCTCGGGCAGTTGGCTTAGGTCATAGGTCCGGACGGAGATGGAGGTCTCCGGGGTCGGAGCTCCCGTTTCGCTCCTGGCCCCGGAAAGATCCGGTGTCAACGGCGCCGTCGCAAGAAACAGGGAGCCGTTGCGTGTCGTGGCGCCGAGGATCTCAGCGTCCTCAAATGCCAGCAGGCGCAACGGCTTTTCCGGAGCCGTGACGGGGGCGATCCTCAATGTTCCGGAGGTCTCGTTCCATGTCCTGCCCTTCTCGATCTCAATGAGGAATCCGTCGGACACGATGACTTGATCAACGCTCCAGAACAACTCGAGTCGGGCGGTCACGACGGGATGATCGCGGTCGGACGCGTCGGTGGCGATAAGCTCTCGTCCAGAGAGGGACAGGATTCGGTCGCGGAGCTTCAGGCTTCTGCGGGGACGGTAGCCGTGCTCGATGGCTCCGCGCTTGGTCAATGCCGTTTCTCCGAGGTCGATCAATTGCACGAGGCTCTGGCGCCCGTTGGCGTCTGAACTCTCGAACGGGACCAGGACCAGATTCTCCTCCGGCAGGTAGCCCAACGCCTTTTCGTCATGGTTGGCTTCGCTCCAGGAGTAATGGTCGCCAAGCGGAACGCGGCTCAGCAACGAGGGGGTCGCTGGATCGGTTACGTCGAACAGCGATACCGCGACTTTCCAGCCGTCCTGGTCGTCAATTCCGATCGTCAGCAGTCGATCTCCCAGAGGTTGCATGTAAGTCGACCAGCCCGGGACTTCCAGTTCGCCGAGGATGGTCGGGTTCGCGGGGTCCGAAAGATCGACGATCCAGAGAGGGTCGATGCGTCGAAAGGTCACGATGTAGGCCTTCTTGCCGTCGAAACGGGTGGCGAACAAGGATTCGCCAAACCCGACCTGGACGCTGCCAAGCCGGGTTGGGCGCGACGCGTCGGACACGTCGAAGGTCTCGATGTGAGTGGCCCGCTCGACTGTTCTCGAGGTTTCGGAAATGACGGTGAAGACATCGCCATCGAGGTTCATCTTGAATTTGTCGGCCACCCGCCCGGCGGGGTGAATGACTCCGAGCGCCGGCATGGACCCATCCGGGGCGGCGATGTCAAAGACCTGGATCTTGGACTGCCACCAATTCCCGTGGTCCGCGCCGCGGACGGAGACGAACAGGCTTTCGGCGGTTGCGTGCAGAACATTGCCGTAGCCGGGAAACCAATGTTCGTCGCGCGCGACCGGATGATCCGGATCGCTGAAGTCGAAGGAGGCGACCCTTGTGCCCCATTCCCAGCGCTGTCCGGAGCCATCGGCTGAGGCGGCATCGGGAACCTGGCGGTAATACTCCGACGCGATGTACAACGCTGAGCCGACCAGTCGGCTTTCCTTGATGCGGCCATGGACCGGTAGGTTGGTCGCCACGGTCGGGGTGGAGGTGGAGGCATTGACGACCACAACCTCGGCGCCGCCCTCGGCGCTCCACCAGTTGCAGTTGTCATGAGCCAGCAGCAAGAGTCGGTTTTCGGGGAGGAGATACATCTGTTCGCCAGCCAGCGGCATGGTCAACGAGCCCACGATGGCGGGGTTGTCTGGATCCTGAACGTCAATGACCTGAAGACCGCGGTATTGGTTGAAGAAGTAGAGGCGGTCCCCGCTCAATTGGTAGATGTCGGATTCGACGACCTCCCGGTCACCGGAGGCTGTTCGGAGGCCGCTGTCGGCGGCAATGGCGGAGAATGATTCGTCGTAAAGGCCCGCGGCGGCGTCGGGAGGCGGGGCGTCAGACATCTGGCCCGCGAAGCTGTGCTCGCCAGCAAAGAACCCGGCGGGCAGCCGGGACTGGGCCTCGCCCTTGACCCGAAAGACCTCGAACGTCTGGTCGTTCGGCAGCCGGAAAACAACCTCGCCCGCAGAGCCGTCGGAATGCTTCACGCTTCGGGGGACCCAGACGCCGCGGCCGAAGCGTTTGCGGCCCTCGAGGGTGATCACCTTGAGTTCGGCGGGGACTGAGACCGTAATGACGACCTGCTCGTCGGCAATCTTGATGCTGCGGATCATCGGCGCCGACTCGTCCGCGGTCGAGAAGCCCGGTAGCGCGATGAGAGACAGGAGTGCGTAGAAGAAAACGGCGGTTGCGACGTTGCGTTTCATTCTGGATGAACTACGAAAAATACAGCGTGATTCCAATCGAGTGGAGTCAATGTCTCTCATACTCGATCTTCCGGTCAATAGCCGTTAAGGAAGAACCCTGAATTGTAACAAAGGCGCTGGGCGTTTGGCCAAGTTGACGCAGACTCGCTGCGCAATCCCCCGTCGGCGGCGAATGGCAGGCCCATCGGCCTGTTTCGCGACAGACGGTCCATCAGGGGATGGGTTGGCTGGGCGACTTGCTCTCGATCAAGGTCAGGGCGTTCAACGCTGCGCCGACGATGCGTCGATCCTCGTCCCGGTTGGCGGCGATTTCGCGGACGCGAGGCAGGGCTTCGCGCGCTTCCAGGCGGTAGGCTCCGAGGGCATGGAGCGCGTAGCGGCGCACGAGATTGGACTCGTCGTCAAGGCGGGCCAATAATGCCGGGACGGCCTTGTTCGGAATGTTCGGATGGTGCAGGAGAGCCCGGGCGGCGTGGAAGCGGACGATGGCGTTCCGATCGTTCAATAGAAGCAGGAAATCGTTGGTGATGCCTTCCGGCGTGTGTGGGCTGCGTATCAGTCCGTGGATCGCAGCGCTGCGAACATTGGGGTCCTCTGAGGTCAGTGACTCCCGGAGAGCGCGCACGCTTGCGGGGCCGATCTCGACCAGCGCTTCGGCGACGTCCTTGGGATTTTCACTTTGTTCCAGGGCCCGTTGGAGGTCGGGTATCGCCCCGGCGGCCGCTGGGCCCAGTGTCTTGAAAGCCAATATCGCGCGGGATCGTTTGGTGGAGGCGCGGCCGAAACTCACGTTGAACCAGGGTTGCAGTCGGGCCACCAATTCGATCTGTTCCTTCAGTTTGGAGTCGCGCGCGTTGAGCATGTCGATCAGGCTGGGGACGGCGGATTCGCCCATGGCCTGGATTGCGCGGCGCGCCTCTTCCGGTTTGGGTGATGCCTGTCGGCCCACCAGCGCTTCGAGCCATTCTTCGAGTGTCCGGTCCTCGTGCGTCAGCTCATCCGGGGTCATCACATAGACGCCCCCGGCAGCGAGCAGAATGGCCGCGGCGATGAAACCGACGATGCGATTGGCGCGTTTCATGGGTTGTGCGCACAGATGCTAGCGTGAAAAGTGCCCGGCGTCTTGTCTCAACGTTCCGTCGGATTTACCGCTTGGAATGGCGAAAGGTGCGGCGTTACGCTGTGATGGCCGACAGCGACCTTGGCCTGTTGATGGAAACCAGATGCAAATGAGCGCCAACGAATCGGAATCTGACACTAGCAACGCGACGCGGGTCGCGATCCTTTACAAGCGCGATGCTCAGCCGGACGAGCGCGTGCTTCAGACACTGGAGGTCGCCCTGCGGAGCGAGGGATTCTCCGTATTCATCGATCGTCACCTGGAAATTGGCGTGGAGTGGGCGCGGGAGATCGAGCGCGAGATTCGCGAAGCGGACGCGGTGATTCCCTTGCTGTCCGCGCAGTCGATTCACAGCGAGATGATGGCCTTTGAGGTCGAGCATGCGCATGAAACCGCGTCGGCTGGCGCTGGGCGGCCGCAGTTGCTGCCGGTGCGCGTGGATTATACCGGTCCCTTGCCCGAGCCGTTGGCCGGCATTCTGGATCCGATTCAGTATGTGCTTTGGGAAGGGGAATTCAGCGACGAGGGGCTGGTTTCCGAATTGACCTATGCGTTGCAGAATTTGCCGGCTGGCGCGGCCTCGGAATCCCCGCTTCCCGCCAAGGGCGAGCGGCTGACGCCCAAGCTGACCGCGCGTCTCAATCGGCTTCGCGTCGAAGAGGCGCCGCGTGAGGCGACGGCTCCGTCCGAGCCCGACGACGCGGCCCTCGTATCGACGGTCCCGTCGGCGTTGGAAGGGGTGGGTGGGGCGGTGCCGTTGGATTCGGCGTTTTACCTTCGCCGCTCGGTGGATGACGAGTTGGAGACCGCGATCACGCAACGCGACAGCATCATGTTGATCAAGGGCGCGCGCCAGATGGGCAAGACCTCCCTGTTGGCGCGGGGATTGGCCCACGCCCGGCAGAACGGCGCGCGCGCGGCTTTTGTCGATCTCCAGAAGTTGAATGCGACCAACCTCGAGTCGGCGAGCAGTTTTTATCTCACCCTGTGCGAGACCCTGGCGGATCAACTGGATCTCGACACGCTGCCGTCCGATGTCTGGGACGAGCGGCGCGGTCCGAACGTCAATTTCGAGCGGTATCTCCGGCGCGAGGTCCTGGCGAAGATTGACGCGCCTCTGGTCTGGGGGTTGGACGAGGTGGATCGCTTGTTTGGCTGCGAGTTTGGCGGGGAGGTTTTCGGGCTGTTCCGGTCCTGGCACAACGAACGCGCCCTGGATCCTTCCGGGCCTTGGGCCAATCTCTCGCTGATCATCGCCTACGCGACAGAGGCGCATCTGTTCATCACCGACATGAACCAATCGCCGTTCAATGTGGGCACTCGTTTGGAGGTGGAGGATCTCAACCAATTGCAGGTTGCCGAGTTGAACCGCCGTTATCGCGGCCCGTTGAAGAACACTGACGAGGTGAATCGGCTGGTTCGCCTCGTGGGAGGGCATCCCTATCTGGTGCGTCGCGCGCTGCATGAACTGGCGATGGACAACAAGCTGGACATCGAGAACTTCGAATCCTATGCGGACCAGGATGAGTGGATCTATGGCGATCATCTGCGTCGCATCCTGATCCTGTTGGCCCGGGATCCGGAATTGGAGGAGGTGGTCCGCAGCGTGCTGCGCGGCGAGGCCTGTCCCACTCCGGAAAGTTTTTACCGGCTCCGCGCCGCGGGCGTCATCAACGGTTCGACGCAGAACGACGCCCGGCCCCGATGTCGGCTCTACGCGAACTATCTGCGGCGTCACCTTCAGTGATGCGGGGCGCGGATTCGGGGATGCGAGCGAAGCGACCCGGGCATGAAAACTCAAGCGTCCATGATCGAGCGCGCGATGTCTTTGCCGGATGATCGGCGGCTTGATGCCTCGAGCGAAGGCCTGCCTCGCACGCCATGAGTTCCGTCGCCAAGAGCTTCTATGTTATCGGCGGCACGCTGCGGCCGGATGCGCCGTGTTATGTGGAGAGGAAGGCGGATACGGATCTGCACGAAGGGCTTCTCGCGGGCGATTTTTGCTATGTGTTGACCTCGAGGCAGATGGGCAAGTCGTCCTTGATGGTGCGCACTGTGGGACGCTTGCGGCAGGAAGGACGGGCGGTCGCCGTGTTGGACCTGACCGCCATCGGTCAGAACCTCAGTGTCGAACAGTGGTATAACGGATTGTTGGAGCGGTTGGGGTCCCAGTTGGACATCGAAGATGAACTCGAGGACCATTGGGAAGCGAACGCGAAGCTGAGCCCGGTGCAGAGATGGTTCTCGGCCTTGCGCGACGTCGGGCTCAAGGCGACGGAATCGCGGCAGGGGCTGGTGATCTTCATTGACGAGATTGACGCGGTCCGAAGCCTTCCCTTTTCGACCGACGAGTTTTTTGCGGCCATCCGTGAATGCTATAACCGGCGCGCGAACGAACCCCGGCTGGAGGTTCTGACGTTTTGCTTGTTGGGCGTGGCGACGCCGTCGGACCTGATCCGGGACACGCGGACGACGCCGTTCAACATCGGGCGCCGCATCGAGTTGCGCGACTTCACCCGGTCGGAGGCCGGACCGCTGGCCGACGGGTTGAAGGTCGGCCGGGATATCGCTTTGGCGGACGGCCTGCTGGACCGCGTCCTTTATTGGACGGACGGGCAGCCGTATCTGACGCAGCGGTTTTGCCAAGCCGTGGCGGAGAATGCGGCGATCGTGACGCCGGCGGATGTCGACGGCATCTGTGATGCGTTGTTTCTCTCGGAAAAGGCTCGGGAAAAGAACGATAATCTGATTTTCGTGAGGGAGCGGATCCTTCGGAGCGAGTCGGATCGGGCGGCGTTGTTGGACTTGTATGGCAAGGTCTGGCGGGGCAAGCGGGAGCCGGACGACCCGAGCAATCCCCTGGTCTGCGTCCTGCGGCTGTCGGGCATCACGCGAGCGGTGGATGGGGGGTTGGCCGTTCGCAATCGGATCTATGAGCGCGTTTTTGACGACAAGTGGGCGCGCGCCAACATGCCGGACGCGGAACTGCGACGGCAGCGCGAGGCTTATGTCAGCGGTATTTTGCGCACGACGCTCGTGGCGCTGGTGGTTGTCCTGGCCATTTCCTTTTTTGCGGCTCTGGCCATTCGGCAGCGCATGCGCGCGGAGGAGAACTATTCCGAGGCGGTGTTTCAGAGGGGCGAGGCGGACGCGGCCCGGACGGAGGCGGAGAAGGCCGCCGCAGAGTTGAGCGAAACCTTGGCGCGGATGGAGATGCAGCAGGCGGAAACGGCGTTGCGTTCCGGGCGGTCAGCGGATGGGATCGCCCACCTAGCCCATGTGTTGCGCAGTGATCCGGGCAACCATGCGGCGGGCGCCTGGTTGATGTCCGCCTTGAGTCAAAGGAGTTTTGCCAGGCCCGTGTTTCGCCGGAATGACACGCTGGCCGAAGTCAGGGAGTCGCCCTTCTACAGTCCAGATGAAGGGCGCGTGATCGCTTCGCGCGGGAACGAGGCGCACATCTTCAGTCTCGCTGCCAGTGAGATCATCGCCGGGCCGATGCTGTATGGCGGGACGATTCCGAATGACGCCCGGGAGTTCAGTCCTGACGGCGGCCGCGCAGCGCTTGGATCGGCGGACAATACCGCCCGGGTCTGGGACGCCTTTACGGGACGCGCGTTGACGCCATCCATGCAGCATGCGGGCCAGGTGAGCGTGGTCCGCTTCAGCCCGGACGGACTTCGATTGCTGACCGTGACGTTGAATCGCGTCGCCCGGGTCTGGGATGCCTTCACGGGGCGGGCGTTGTGCGAGCCGATTCGGATGCCCCGTGGATTCGGCGGCGTGCGCTTTTCGCAGGATGGCAAGCGACTGGTGATGGAGCCGCCGGAACCGCGGCCGGACCGCGGCGGCGGGGAACGAGGCGGACGAGGGGGGAGTCCGCGTCCGACCATTTCCTGGGATGTGCGTCCCGGAGGCATGTTTGGCGTCATGTTGCGGCACCGCGGCGCGATTGGGGCGGCGGAGTTTGATTCGGAAGGGACGCGCGTCCTGAGTGCGTCCCACGATGGGTCGGCCGTCATTTGGGACGTCGCCACCGGGGAGCGCGTCACGGATCTGATGGAACATGAGTTGCGGATCAATCAGGCGCGGTTGAGTCCGGATGGCAAGTTGGTGGCAACCGCCTCGGAGGATCGGACCGCGCGCATTTGGAACGCTGGTGACGGCAGTCCTTTGACCTCCGCCCTGGAGCATGACGGCCCGGTGCACATGGCGGAGTTCAGCCCGGACAGCCGGTTGCTGGTCACTGCTTCGGAGGACGGCACGGCGCGGGTCTGGCGGGTTGGAACCGGCGAGACTGCGATCGTCTGCGTCAATGAGTCGCCCACCCTGAGCGCGGTGTTCAGTCCGGATGGCGCGACCCTGATGACGGCGTCCACGGATCGTCGGGTGCGTTTGTGGGATGTGACGACGGGCGCGGAGAAAAGCGGGGGATTCCAGATCGAGTATGGGCGACGCCGCACGGGTCCCTTTCGCCGTCCCGTGGGCGGCAGTCCGTCCGAGACGGCGGAGTCGATCATGGCGCGTTTCAGCGCCGATGGGACCAAGGCGCTCACCTTGGTCAATGGTCGTTTCTCCAGCAACGTGAGGGTCTGGGATTTCGCTGCTGGAGACTGGCTGTCGGAGGCTCTCGACCACAATTCCTTCGTGCGATCCGCGCGTTTTTCCCCGGATTCAAGTCGGGTTGTCACGGCTTCGGATGATCGCACGGTGCGGGTGTGGTCGGTCGAGGATGGCGCGCCTCTCGGAACCGCCATGGAGCATGGCAGCGAAGCGTTGTTTGCCGGGTTCTTTCCGGGCGCGCGGAGAGTGTTCACTTTTTCGGCGAAGCATGAAACGCGGGTCTGGGATGCGGAAACCGGCATTCCCTTGAGCGAACCGTACGCCCATGCGCATCGGCATCTGTATCGGGAGAGTTTCGACGAGCTCCATCACGCGAGCGCGGTCAGCCCGGACGGTCGTTGGCTGGCGGCGCCGACCGGGGAATTGCGGTTGCAGGTCTGGGAGACGTTGTATGCCGGGGAAGACGCGCCCGAATGGCTCCCCAGACTGGCGGAGACCATTGTTGGTCTCCGGGTTGATGCGCGCGGATTGTTTGAGAATGTGCCGCGCGTGGGACGGGGACGGCCCGAGGGGGCGGATCAAGTCGCGGGGGAGGGGGCCTACGCGAGGTGGGGACGTTGGTTCCTGAGCGATCGTGGCAAACGAACGATCTCTCCCTCGGCGGTGATGACAACTTCGGAATACGTGGAGCGCCTGATCGAGGCGGATCAGGTCGAAAGCCTGCGCGAAGCGTTGCACATCGAGCCGGACCGGTTGACGGTATTGGCGCGTCTGGCGGACTTGATTGTGGAAGGCGCGGCCCCGGACGACGAGCGAGCGCGGAGCGAGGCGTTGTTCTATGGGAAGCGCGCGGCCGAGCTTGCGGGCGACGCCCCCATGCTGTGGCTGGCTCACGCGGCTCACGCAGCCTCGCTCGGGGAGTCGGAAGCCATGCGCTCGGCGATCAAGAAGGCGATTTCGATCGCGGGCAAGGCCAAGGATGAGGAGCTTCTCAGGGAAGTTCGATCCCGCGCGGAGAGGCTGAGGCACAGCGATTGATCAGGGAGCCGGGGGGGCGACCGTAGCGCGGAATCGCTGAACTTTGGCACGTGGCGTTTTGATTTTGATTGCCGGCCTCTTTTGCGATTTGAGGGAACGACTCCATGTTCCTGCTGCGATCCCGGCTGATATTCGTATCCCGCTGCCAAAAGCCGGCGAGCCCCTTCAGCTTTCAGGCAGGCCGAGCGAATGGGGGACGAGGTGGGCGGGAACGGGTTGACCGAAGGCAACGTTGCCGATCCGGGAGGCCAGGACGAACCTGATTTCTCCGTCGCTGACTTTCTTGTCCAACTTCATGGCCGCTTGAAGCCGGGCCAACTGGCGGGCGGACAACTTGATGCTGACCGGCAGTTTGGCGGCGTTAAAGAGTTTCCGGATGCGCTGGACGGCATCGACAGGAAGCCCGCACAGTTCGGCGGAGATCCGGGCGGCGGCGACCTGGCCGATGGAGATGGCCTCGCCGTGCAGGTATTCGCCGTAGCCTGAGATGTTCTCTATGGCGTGGCCAATCGTGTGGCCGAAATTCAGGATCGCGCGAAGGCCTCCCTCCTTCTCGTCATTGGCGACCACATCCGCCTTGATCTGGCAGCAGCGGGCCACGACGGCCGCGAGTTTCTTCGGCTCCAGTTTGAGGAGCTCCGGCATTTCCTTCTCAAGACGGCGGAAGAGCCTGGCGTCGCTGATGATCCCATACTTGATAACCTCGGCCATCCCGGCCCGGAGTTCCCGCTTGGGCAGGGTCTGCAGGGTGTCGAGGTCGCAGAGGACGAGGCGGGGTTGATGAAAGGCCCCCACGAGGTTCTTGCCGGCCTTGAGATTGACGCCGGTCTTGCCGCCGACCGAGCTGTCGACCTGTGCGAGCAGGGTGGTGGGGACCTGGACGAAGTCGATGCCGCGCAGGTAGGACGCCGCCGCAAAGCCGGTCAGGTCGCCGATGACGCCGCCGCCGAGCGCGACCGCGAAGGACTTTCGCTCGAGCCGATGCGCGGCGAATTGGTCGTGGCAGCGCTCGATGTTGCGCAGGGTCTTGGTCTTCTCGCCGGAAGGGAAGGTGATGACGATCGGCTCGAA
The DNA here is from genome assembly GCA_964519245.1 of uncultured Verrucomicrobiota bacterium. Classification (GTDB taxonomy): domain Bacteria; phylum Verrucomicrobiota; class Verrucomicrobiia; order Limisphaerales; family JAYPEY01; genus JAYPEY01. Next base: position 1,739 of record CAZFLK010000118.1, on the reverse strand, counting down.
GCCGGCGTCGCGGAGAGACGTTTCCGCCGCCCTGTCGAAACGTTTGGGGATGCGTTCGTCGGTGACGACGGCGCAGCGTTTTCCAAGGGCAAGCTTGTGGCAGTCCGGGCCGAGCCGGTCGAGCAGGCCGGGGCCGATGAGAATCTGATAGCTGCGGTCGCCAAGGGGGACATTCACGGTGCGCATGGCGCGTAGGATAAAGGGTGGCCGAGAAGAGTCAAAGGTTTGGGCGCCCGCGCCTTCTTCCCCTGGACCTCGCGTTGGCACAGGCCGGGGAGAAAGCGGTTGCTCGACACGCTGCTGGCAGCCACGTTTCGGGAGTCCGGGATCTCCAGGATCATCACCAACAACGGAAGGGACTTTGAAGTATTCGGAGGATTCGAGATCATCGGTTATTACTGAGGGGCTGGCGTCGGTTTGGGGTGGAGAAGGCGATGAATGCGAATTGATCGAATGATTCAGCCGCGTGGTTGTCTCATCGGCGCTGAGACCCTACATTGCGGCCTGGTTCCATTCATCGTTGTGAGAGCTCTTATGAATATCGTTCGAAAGATGATGGTCGGCGCCTTGGGCGTCGTTTTGATTGGTCTGGGCGCGGGATGCGACTTTGGGAAGGGGCGTTCGTCGGGCAAGCCCCTGCGGCAGATCCCGGTTTCGCGGGCCGAACAGGATGCCAGCGCCGCGGCGGCGGCGAAGCGGCAACGCCAGAAGGAGTTGGACGCCATGGGCGCGCGCGAGTTCCTGGTGCGCGGGGTGATCCAGGAAATCAAGCGGGAGGGGGAGATTGCGATCATCGATCATGAGGAGATCCCCGGCTACATGAAGCGGATGATCATGCCGTTCCGCGCGAAGGATCCGGCGGTGTTCGCAGGCAGGAAGCCCAATGATCGCGTCAGCTTTCGACTGGTGGTGACCGAGCTGGAGAGCTGGGTGGATCGCGTGACAAAGATCGGCGAGGGACCGGTGGATTTGAAGAAGCCGCGGCGTGAATTCCGCCTGGTTCGGGAGGTTCAACCGCTTGAGGTCGGGGACCGGATTCCGAATTATCCGATGACCAACGAATTGGGGCAGGCCGTGAGGCTGCATGACTTCAAGGGCAAGGCGGTGGCATTGACCTTCATCTTCACGCGTTGTCCGATGCCGGATTTCTGTCCGCGCATGACGCGGCAGTTCGACGAGGCCTATGACGCGCTGATCGGAGACGCGTCCGCGCCAAAGAACTGGCAATTGCTGTCGGTATCCTTTGATGTGGACCACGACACGCCCGAGGTGTTGAAAGGCTACTCGAAAGTGCATGGCTGCGATCCGGCGAAGTGGAGTTTTTTGACCTCCGAGCTGATTGAAATGGACGCGTTGACGGAGCAGTTCGGGATGATGTTTGCGCGGGAGACGGAGGGCGGTTTCATCTTCAGTCACAACCTGAGAACCGCGGTGCTGGACACCAATGGCCGAGTGCAAAGGATCTTTGTGGGGTATGAGTGGAAGGCGGAAGAGTTGGTGGACGAGCTGCGCAAGGCGGCGGCGGTCCCGGTGGAGGCGGCGGCGCATTGAATTGAGGTCTGGGCGGGGCATGGCGGCGCCTCCCTCCGTCTGATTCGGTCAATGGCTCGCAAGCGCAAATCGGGGACAGGAGGTCGCCGACGCGGAGGCAAGCGGCGTTCCCGAGAGCGTCGCGTGATGCGGTGGGCCTGGTTGGCGCCGGTCCTCCTGGTCGGGGTTCTGTATGTGATCTATTCAGG
>CAZFLK010000117.1:0-17999 GCA_964519245.1 uncultured Verrucomicrobiota bacterium | reverse complement strand
ACAGAAAAGGCAGGAGGTTCACCCCGTTGGCGTTTCCCGAATCAATCTTGAACTGAACGACGTTGATCCCCCCGTAGACCTCATCGAACTCCCGCAGCGCCTGCCTCGTGGCGCTGTCCTGGTCCAGGAATTCCGCCACCCGGATATCGGTTCGCACCCTGGTCAGTCCGAGCGCCGCAACGGCCAATCCGGCCACCCCCAACCAAACAATCCTGTTCCGATGCCGATCAACCCAACCACACCACCGCGAGAAATCCGGCGCCGGCGGCAGCCCTGATGGATCTCGAATCGTCGCCGCGCCCAGACAAAGCAATGCCGAGCCCGGAGCGAACGTCCACGCGAAGGCCAACGCGACGCCCGCCGCGCCGGCCAATCCAAAGACGCTCACCTGCCGCACCTCGCAGAACGCCAGCGACAACAACCCCACGATCGTCGTCAAGGCTCCGAAGGCGCAGGACTTCAACACGCGGGCCAATGCTTGGTTGACGGCTTCACGCCCGCGCACGCCGCGCCTCCAAGCGGCCGCGGCGCCCATGTAAAGATGGGCCGACAACGTCAACTGCACCCCGGCCACCAAGGGAAACAACATCATCGAATAGAAGGTCAGCGACACGCCCAGGAAATGCATGAGCCCCGGCAACAGCGCCATGGTCGCGGCCAGGTTCAGCAGGCAGATCAGGGTCAACGACACGGATCGAAGGGCCAACCACAGCAAGACGAAAACAACGACCCCCAACCAGGCGGCAAATTCCTTCACGTCTCGCGTCACCGTCTCGCCCATCTCCAATGCCACCAACGGCAGCGCAATCGTCGTGAGCCGATAACCGCGCGCGCGATAGGGCTCCAGGACCGCTTCCATCTCATCACGAAATGCGCGCTGCAACTCGGCCGTCCCAAGGTCACGACGAAAATTGCAGGTAATGATCGTGTGCCGCGCATCCGGCGCAACCATGATGTTCCTCACCAGAGGATGCGTGATTGAATAACGCCGGATCTCTTCAATCTGATCGGCGCTCAACTCCCCGCGCGGCACGAAGGGCTCAAACGCAAACTGAAATCCCCGCCGAACCGGCTTCACCGAATGGGTGAGGCTCTTGAGTTCCCTCAGTCCCCGCATCTCCTTCAACTCCCCGCAAAACTCGCGGAGGTCGGCGAATCCCTTCTGCGAAAACAGGTTCGTCCCGGCCATCGAGATCACCAGCACAACGTCGTCATTCAGGATCGCACGAACTTTCTCGTAGGCGGCCAGATTGCGTTGATCCCCTTCCAGCAAGGTGCGGGCGTCCGAAACGACCGTCACCCGCCGGAGAACCTGGAGTCCGGGCAGACTCAGCAGAAGACAGACCAGAAGGGCCGGCAGCGGCCAGCGAACAAATGGATTTCTCGAAGCCCCCGGATTCATCGCCCCGGCGATCTCACCGCCGCCGGAGGAAACACATCTGCCGGCAATCGGACCGGACGCCCCGTCTCGCTCGACAGACAGGCGTGAACGGTGTAGCCCGACGCCAGCAACTCCCCGTCGCGACTCACCTCCGCATGACACTTGATCCGCGTGCGCCCCACGGTCTCGCACCACCCGCGGATCTCCAGAAGATCGTCATAGCGGGCGGGCTTGGCATAATCGCAGTGGGCTTCCATGACCGGCAGCATGATGCCCCGCCCTTCCAACTCCTTGTAGGTCACTCCTCGATCGCGCAGCAACTCGTTGCGCATGCGCTCAAAATAGACAAGGTAGTTGGCGTAATACACCACCCCCATCTGATCCGTATCCGCGTAGGGAACGCGGTAGGCCATCCGGGTCGTGTTGGGCGAAACATCGCTCATGGCATCCCGCGCAATGCGCGGATGGGCGCCCGGAGCCATAAGGTCCCCGGATTCAAACACGGTCAGCGCCGCTCGCGCTTGAAACTGTACTTGCTGTTGCGACGCGTCCGCGTCTCCATGTGCTCGGGCGCGTAGTGATCCTTGTGATTGGTCTGCTGCAGATACATCCCGACCAGTTTCCCCTTCTCAACCGGGCCGTTGTCGCCCCGACTGCGAAACGGATTCCGGAAAACTCGTAGAATCCTTCTGATCGTTTCTCTCAGCATAAATTTCACCCTAGTCACGGAATTCCGCATCTGGCCAGCAAAATAACGGGCCGGACTCAACCGGGGCAATTGTGAACGGGTGGCGCCATGCCAAGTCCCACAGGGACGAGAAGAGGTCTTCCTGATCACTGCGTCGGCTATGGCTCACCTGCAGCGCTTTTCCTTCGCCGCTTTCACCCCTGCAGGGTGTCGAGGTGGGCTCGCCCCACCGCCCTGTCGATTCGCTGTCGCGCGCTTCAGCGCCTTTCATTCCATGCCACCGCACCCACGACTCCGCTGCCAACAGCGCTTCTTTATTGCCGGATGGCTCTTGCAGCCGGTGGGGAGAGACTCCGTCGAGCCCATATCAACGAAGGGGCGCTCCCATGTCAGCCCAGGGCATCCTGGTCAGGCGCTGCGGCTGATCCCGAAGACCGGACACAGACGCGCCCCGCCCTGTTTCAACAGCGTCCCTCAGCGCGGGCATCGCTCCCAGACCAGCCGCAGCCCCTCCAAGGTCAGCATGGGATCAACCGCGGCGATCTCGGGCATCTCCGTGGCGATCAACCCCGCATAACCGCCAGTCGCCACAACCGGGAGCTTCCGGACCCCCATCTGGCCACGAATGCCGCCCAGAATCTCGCGGATCAACCCTCGATACCCGCGCACCGCCCCAATGCGCATGGCCTGCTCGGTGTTTTTCCCGATCGCGGTGTCGGGGTCTCTCAACTCGATCCGCGGCAACAAGGCCGTCTTCTCATGGAGGTAGTCCGTCATGGCCGAAATGCCCGGCGCAATCACCCCGCCAACATAGCATCCCGCCCGATCCACGACATCAAAGGTCACCGCCGTCCCGAAATCCACAACCACGCAAGGCGCGCCGTAGCGTTCCTTCGCCGCAATCGCGTTCGCGAGCCGATCCGGCCCGATCGTCTCCGGTCGCGGATAATCAATGCCGATTCCCGCCTCACACTCGTGCGTCAGCTGAATGCACGGCTTCGACGCGAACCGCGCAAAGGCCGCCATGACATCCGATGTCCGCCCGGGAACCACACTGCAAAGCGCCGCTCCCTCGATCCGGGATCTTCCCAGGAACGCCGTCAACGCCTCATCCGCCTCCGCCCGCCCCCAGCTCGCGGTCGGAATGTTGACATGCCGAAGAGCCCGCCTCTTCCCCGCCAACCCGACATGGGTGTGCGTGTTGCCAATGTCAAAAAGGGCGATCATTGCTTCTTCTCCAACGTCACGTCACCGCCGGTGATCCGTTCCAGGCGACCGTGCTGCGTGCGCAGCAACAAGGCGCCGTCCTCGTCCAACGACTCCGCGCGCCCCTCGATCCGCCCATTGCCGATCACGACAGCGACGTTCCGCCCCAATGTGCCGCACCGTCGCTCCCACTCGTCCCGAACCTGCCTGAATTGACCGCCGCAAATCCGCGCGTAGTCCCGGTCCAATTCCCTGAGAATGCTCGCCGCAAGCGCGGGACGGTCCACCGTTCCACCCGACTCCATCGCCAACGATGTCGCCACGCCGACCAACTCCCCGGGCAACTCATCGGCGCCCAGATTGACATCCATACCGATTCCAAGCGTCGCGTGCTTGACGTGATCCACTTCCGCGCTGAGCTCCGTAAGAATGCCGGCAACCTTCCTGCCCCCAATCAGAATGTCATTCGGCCACTTGATCTCCGGACAAAGGCCGGTTTCCGACTCGATCGCCCGCGCCAGGGAAACGGCGGCGGCGATCGTCAATTGAGTCACCCCCTGCGGCGCGCAATCCGGCCTCAGCAAAACCGAAAACCAAAGCCCCTTGTCCGGCGGCGACACCCACTTCCGCCCCAAGCGTCCCCTCCCCTTCGTCTGCGATTCCGCAAAAACAACCACCCCCTCCGCCACGCCGTCGCGGGCCAACTTTTCGACGATGTCATTGGTCGACTCCGTTTCGCGGAACACCCGGATATCCCGCCCGATCACCACCCCGTCGCCGACCCTCGACAACAGATCGTCGCCATGCAGGACATCCGGCGTGCCCAACAAGCGATAACCGCGGTGCGGACTGGCCGCGATCTCATAGCCCAGCCCGCGCAATTCCTCGATCCGCGCCCAAATCGCCGCCCGGCTGATCCCCAACCGGTCGGACAACTCCGTGCCCGCGACCGAGCCTTCCCCGGCCGCGCGCATGGCAGAAAGTATCTGGGAGTCCACACTCATGTCGCCCATCCATTTCAGCCTTCAAAGTCCAACCCGATGTCGACCGCTGTCGCCGAGTGCGTCAGGGCTCCGACAGAGATGAAATCCACGCCCGTCTCTGCAACCGCGCGAATCGTTTCCAAGGTGATGCCGCCGCTGGCCTCTGTCTGGCAACGGCCGTCAATGATCTGCAACGCCTGGCGCAGCGTGTCAGGCGGCATGTTGTCGAGCAGGATGATGTCCGCTCCCGCATCCGCCGCCTGCGCGACTTGGTCCAAATCGTCCGCCTCCACCTCCACCTTCAGGTCCGGAGCTCCTGCTCGCGCGCGTTCGACGGCGGCGGCAATCGCATTCGGTTTCGCTTCCCGCACCGCCGCCAGGTGGTTGTCCTTGATCATGACCATGTCGTAGAGGCCGAAGCGATGGTTGCGCCCCCCGCCGCACGCGACCGCATATTTTTCCAACGCCCGCCATCCCGGGGTCGTCTTGCGCGTGTCCAGGATCGCGGCTCCCGTTCCCCCCACCGCGTCAACGTAACGCGAGGTCAAGGTCGCGACGCCCGAAAGCCGCTGCACAAAATTCAGGGCCGTGCGCTCCGCGGCGAGCGCCGCCTGGCTCAACCCCTCGATCCGCATCAGGGTCGTCCCCGCCTCGACCCGATCGCCATCCTTCACCTTCCGATCGATGACCAAACGGGCGTCCCTTATCCCGTCCAAGCGCAACTCCGACGCGTGTGACCGGAAGGTCGCCTCCGCGAGATCCAGGCCGCAAACCGTCAGGGGGACCCGCGCGTTCATGGTGGCGACGCACACGGCGTCAACCGGCACGACCGACAAGGTCGTCGCGTCGCCGGGGCCCAGGTCTTCCCGGAGGGCGCGCTCGACTGCATCTTGTATGACTTCTTTCGTGAGAGGCATCCCGCGCAGCATGGCCGACGTCGTTCCCCCGATGAAGCAAAATTAATCCGACACGCGAGCGCGCTGAGCTGCTGCGACCGGTCTCCGCCCCGCCCTATGCCCATCACAGCATCCCAGTTCCAACCCAGCCACTCGAGCCAGCGGGCGACTGACGCCGTTGCCCGCGACGCCGGAATATGCGACAACAACCGCGACCCGCCCCCTCAAATCATGAACCTGCAACTCGACCAGAAGACCGCCCTCGTCAGCGGCGGCGCCAAAGGCATCGGCGCGGCTGTCGTCCGACTGCTCGCCTCGGAAAGCTGCAATGTCGCCATCGTCGACCGCGACAAAACTGCCGGCGACGCGCTCGCTCAGGAATTGAGTTCTGAGACGGCCCGAGTCGTCTTCATTTCAGCCGACCTCGGCGACGATGCCGCCTGCTGTCGGGCGGTCGAGCAAACAGCCGAAGTCTTGGGCGCCCTCGATATCCTGGTAAACAACGCCGGGTTCAACGATGCGATCAGCCTAGAACGCCCTCCGTCGGAATTCGCCGCCTCACTCAACGCCAATCTCGTTTCGGCCTACGCTCTCACCCACTATTCGCGCGAGCTACTCCAAAAGGCGAGAGGGGCCATCGTGAATGTCAGCTCCAAGGTTTCCGTCACGGGCCAGGGCAGCACCTCCGGCTATGCCGCGGCCAAGGGCGGCATCAACGCCTTGACCCGGGAGTGGGCGGTGGCGTTCGCGCCACAAAACGTCCGCGTCAACTGCGTGATGCCCGCCGAGTGCCTCACCCCGCAATACACGACCTGGTTCGACAGCCAACCCGATCCCGACGCCGCCAAAGCCTCGATTGACAATCTCGTTCCCCTTGGACGCCGCATGACGACCCCGGAGGAAGTCGCCGCCATGATCGTTTTTCTCGCCTCCCCTGTTTCGTCCCATACAACCGGACAGATCGTCTTCGTCGACGGGGGCTACACGCATTTCGACCGCTCCTTCACCCACGATCACCAGAAGTGGGGTGAATAAGGCCGGGATCGCATCTCGCGACTAACCCAACGTCCACCCCTTCCGGTATTCCCTGCCCAGAAAACGCTCCGCGTCCGGCGCGTTGGGAATCTTCATGTTCCCGGCGTCCCACTCGATCTTCTTGCCCGCCCGGAAGGCGACGTTGCCCAGGTGGTTCGCCTCGGTCAGCGGGCCGGAATAGGCAAAATCGCAGGTTGTCGGCGCGCCGGTCTTGCAGGCGTGAAGCCATTCCGCATGATGCCCGATCGAGGGCGCAATCCAAGGCTGGGGCGCCTCAAAATCCTTGAATTCGTTCTCGGGCAACAAGGCGTATTTCCCATAATTGGCGATAATCATGCCTTTGTCGCCAATGAACAGATGCCCGCTCCGGAACTTTCTCACGGCCTCGTTCTCATGCCAGATCGCGGGCTTGTTGTCACCCTGATGCCAGGTGAGCGTGACGGGCGGCATGTCGCCGCGCGCGCCATATTCATACTTGGCGGACATCGACGCAGGCGCAATGTCCGGATGAGGCTCGGGGCCGGTGGCTTCGACCGTCTTCGGCGCATCCAAATTAAGAGCCCAGAACGGCAGGTCGTTGTAGTGACTCCCCAGATCCGACATCGTGCCATTGCCAAAATCCCACCACCGATACCACTTCGGCCCCGGAAAATAGATCTCGTGATACGGGCGAAAGGGAGCCGGCCCGATCCACAGGTCCCAATCGAGATAATCCGGGACCGGCATCGACTCCGTCGGCGTTTCAAAGGACCAGACACGATCCTTGTTCGCCTCGGCATCCTCCTTGGACTGCCAACCCCAGGCCCGATCCACCCAGACATGCGCCTCGCGAATCGGCCCCACCGCGCCCGACTGAACCAACTCCACGACCCGACGGTAATTGTCGGACGCGTGAATCTGCGTGCCCATCTGCGTGGCAACGCCCGCCTCTCGCGCCGCCTCCGTGATCAAGCGCGCCTCATGCACATCGCGGGTCAACGGCTTCTCACAATAGACGTGCTTGCCCATCTTCAAGGCCGGCAAGGTCGCAAAGGCGTGGGTGTGCTCCGTCGTGCTCACGACCACCGCGTCCAGATCCTTGGCCTCATCATAAAACTTGCGGAAATCCTTGTAGGTCCTGGCCTCCGAATACTGCTTCGCAGCCGCGCCCAGGTTGTTCGCATTCACATCGCACAAGGCCACGATGTTCTCCGACTGCATCTCGCGTAGATTGCGACCGCCGCGGCCGCCCGCCCCGATGATCCCCAGGTTCAGTTGGGCATTGGGCGAACGGGCGCTGACGATGGCCGGGAAACCGGTGATCGCCGTTCCCGTGAGACCGAGTGTCCGGAGGAACTGACGACGAGAAACCTTGGCTGCGCGTAAGATTGCTTTTGTAGGCATGATGTGAATCATAGGGCGCACTCTAATTCGGTCAACTGCCATGAAATTCATCGGATTCCTCATCATCGGAGCCTTGGCTGGCTGGTTCGCCGGCGTCATTCGCAAAGGGAAAGGCTTCGGCCTGCTCGGCAATCTTGCCATCGGCATTCTCGGCGCCATGATCGGCGGCCTCCTGTTCGGCCTGATCGGTCTTCAAAGCACGGGCTTCATCGGCTCCCTGGTCGTCGCCACCGTCGGCGCCGTCATCCTCCTGGCGGTCGCGTCCAAACTCGCCAAGTGAAAAGTCTCGTTGTCCTTACATGAACGGATCGGAACTCATTCAGTCGCTCCACAGCGACCGCCGGGCCTACGGAACCTGCACGGTCTCCCCCTCCCCTCGCTGGCCCGTCGCCTTCCAGAACGCAGGGCTGGACTTCCTGTTCATCGACACCGAGCACAACGCGCTCGACCGCAATCAACTTGGCTGGATGTGCCGCACCTACGCCGCAATGAACAGGGCGCCCCTCGTGCGCATCCCGGCGCCCGACCCTTACCAGGCCACCATGGCCTTGGACGACGGGGCCGCCGGCGTCGTCGCGCCCTACGTGGAAACCGTCGATCAGGTTGAAGCCCTGCGCGGAGCCATCAAACATCGCCCCCTAAAAGGCGAACGACTCAGCGCACGACTGCGCGGGGAACGCATTTCCGAAGAATTGGACGACTACATGGCGGCGCTCAACGCAAGCCATGTCTTTATCATCAATATCGAAAGCCAGCCCGCGATCGACCGCCTCGACGAGTTGCTGGCGGTCCCTGAACTGGACGGAGTCTTGGTTGGTCCGCACGACCTGTCCTGCAACCTCGGCGTCCCCGAGCAGTACGACCACCCCGAATTCCTCGCCGCCGTGGGGACCATCTTCACCAAGGCCCGCGAGCGCGGCATCGGCGCCGGGATCCATTTCTGGGGCGAACCGGAAAAACAGGCCGAGTTGCTCCGCATGGGCGCCAACTTCCTGATCCACTCCGCCGACCTCCTCCTCGTCCGCAAACACCTCACCCTCGAGTTGCAACAAGTGAGGGAACTGATGGGCGACGCCGGCGACGGGCGCGCCCCGGGCGATCGCGTGAATATTTGACCGCGCACCCCGCTGAAAAGATTTCACCGCGGCAATGCATTCCGCTCATTCCGAGCGCCTCAAACTTGCCCAAAGCGGCTCCCGTTTCACGACGCCTCCGATGACCAAGTTTCTGGCCTGAAACGGGTTGCGTAAGCTGCCGCTCTTCCCGCTCTCCACCATTCTTGTCCTGCCCACCCCAAGCCCGCCACTCGGCGGTTCGGCCTCCGGAAACAAACTTTCTCCAAATGCGTTGACTTGGCGCGCGGCGTCTCCACATTCGCGCGCCCTTGAAATGGGTGAGCGGCAAGAAACGCGCCCCGGACGACATGACATTCGCGACGAAAAGGGAACTTGATCGGCGTCTAACTGTAACGGACGAAGGCAAGAAACACGCGAGCCAATTCGAACCAATCTAGACATGAGCACAACGAACATCGAAATCGACTACGAACAGGTCGCCCTCCGGGCCTACCACATCTGGAACAATTCCGGCAGACCGGACGGCAAGCACCAGGAGCATTGGCTCCAGGCCGAAGCCGAGATCCGCGCGGAATCCGCGCCGAAGAAACCCAAGACCGCCGCCAAGAAGTCGAAGAAGAAAGCGACCGCCCAGGAGGAGCTGACCCTGAACGTGCCCGCTTCGCCGAAAAAGAAAGCGGCCGCCAAGACGAAGGCCCCCGCCAAGAAGGAAGCAAAGGCCAAGGCCAAGGCCCCGGCCCCCAAGAAGGCCAAGGCCAAGGCCCCGGCCCCCAAGAAGGCCGAAGCCAAAGCGCCCGCCAAGAAGAAAGCCGCTCCCAAGAAAGAGGCCGCAAAGGCCAAGGCTCCAGCCAAGAAAACCGGCGGCAAGAAAAAGAAAAAGTAAGGCGCCTCCCTCAGGCCAGGACCCCGTCCTGAACGACGCCGTGGATGTCGGTCAGGCGGAACTGGCGCCCTTGGAACTTGAAGGTCAGGCGCTCGTGATCCATCCCCAGCAGGTGGAGGATCGTGGCGTTGAAATCGTGCATGTGAACCGGGTTCTCCACGGGAGCGTAACCGAATTCGTCGGTCTGGCCGTAGACGGAGCCGCCCCGGGTCCCTCCGCCGGCCATCCAGACGGTGTAGGCTTCCTTGTGGTGGTCCCGGCCGGCCTTGGTCATCTCGCCCGTGCCGTTTGAACCCTGCGCCATCGGCGTGCGACCAAATTCCGCGCTCCAGACCACCAGGGTCTCGTCCAGCAAACCGCGCATCTTCAAATCGCGGATCAAGGCCGCAATGGGCTGATCCACCTGCTTCGCCTTCTTGGGAAGGCTGTTGAAGACGCCGCCATGATGGTCCCAGCCCTGGTCGAACAACTGCACAAAGCGCACGCCGCGCTCCACCATGCGCCGCGCCAGCAGGCAGTTGTTGGCGAAACTCGTCTTGCCCGGCTGCGTGCCATACATTTCATGCACGTCCTTCGACTCGGATTGAATATCCATCAGCTCCGGCACCGAGGCCTGCATGCGAAAGGCCATCTCATACTGCGCAATGCGCGTCGCGATCTCCGGGTCGCCGACATCCGCCAGCTGCGTGGTGTTCAGCCGATTGATCGAATCCACGATCCGGCGCCGACGCGAGACATCCACGCCCTTCGGATTCGATAGGAACAACACCGGGTCGCCCTGGCTCCGGAATTCAATGCCCTGGTAGACCGTCGGCAGAAAACCGCTGCCCCAGGCGCTGTTGCCGGCGCCCAGCACGCTGCCCGTGTTCATCACCACAAAACCGGGCAGGTTCTCATTCTCGCTGCCCAAGCCGTAGCCGACCCAGGACCCGATGCTCGGCCGCCCGAACTGACCGAACCCCGTCAACGCGAACATCTGCGCCGGGGCGTGATTGAAGTGGTCCGTGTGCAGCGTGCGGATGAAGCACATCTCGTCCGCCACGCCCTGCAGGTTCGGCATCAGATTGGAAACCGTCGAACCGGACTGCCCGCACCGCTTGAAGCCAAACTGCTCGGTCTTCGGCGTGCCCATCAGCGTCGGCTGCTTGCGGATGAACGCCAGGCGCTTGCCCTGGAAAAATTCGTCCGGACACAGTTCCCCATTCCGCTTCTGCAGGACCGGCTTGAAGTCGTAAAGATCCAGGTGCGAAGGCGCGCCCACCAGGTGGATGTAGATCACGTTCTTCGCCTTCGCGGGAAAATGGGAACGCTTCGGCAGCATCGGATTGACCGGAGCCTCGTCCGCGCCCGCGTCGCGCCGCAACAACGAGGTCAACGCCGCCGCGCCCATGCCCATGCCGGCCGTCTGAAAGAACTGCCGCCGGGCCGCCGTCTGAATCAGTGATTGTTCGATTTCGTTCATGGTTTCCGCTCTTGGTTGAGATCTATTTCAGTCGATCTTTCCAATACCCCGGCTTTCGTCGCAGATGCATCACCGCCCAAACCCTGATCTCACCGGTTTCGCACGTGTAGTAGATGCCAAACGGAAATCGAGGAACCTAGAACCGGCGCACCTCGCCTTCAACCTGTCGCCACGTGAGCGGATTACGGCCAATAGCCAGGACAGCCGATTCCACTTCACCTGCGAACCGGTCCCCGAGTCCTTCCCGCGCGGATTCATAATAAGCCAAGGATTCAATGTATTCAGCAAGCGCATCAGGATGAAACCTAACGCTCATTTCGCAAGCGTCGCCCGCGCCCGGCGAAGCGCTTCTTCGGACGGAATCATATCGACTTCCCCTCGAGCCGCTTCCTCTCTGCGCCGCATGACCTCGTCCAAATGAGCCCTCTCGATTTCAGGCTCAACTTCAGAACCAAGGCTGGCCACCAATGCTTCCGCCAATTCCTCGCGATCTTGTGAGCTGCATTGAAGCGCATGCTCAAGAAGTTCTTCCGTTGTCGTATTCATAGCGCAAATTCCATTTAATCTACTTCAACCATGGCCCTCACCCGGACCGGCGGAGCTTCACACTCCTCCTTCGTCAACGTTTCCAAGACCTCATCCACAACCTGTTCCAGTTCGGAATAGACCGCCACCGGGGCATCGCCATGAATCCCGGTGATCAGATCCGGGCATTTCCCCAGATACGCCTGGTCTTCGTCGCTCCACTCAACCCATTGGTGATATTGATCGCTCGGTTTCATGATGCGGTTCACCCCTTCGTCACCGTCTCATCCAGGTTCAACAGGATGTTGGCGACTGTGAACCAGGCCGCCAACTCGGCCTGATTCACGCCCTTCGCAGGCTTCCAGCGGTTGGAGCTGTTCATCAGTTCCTTCACAGTCGCGGCATCCTTCGAAAACAGTTCCAATTCGGATGCGAACACCTTTGCCAACTCGTCCACCTCCGCCTTCTTCGCCTCGCGTGCAAGACACATCCGAATGCCATAGCGCACCCGATCCTCCACGCTCATCGCGTCATGATCGTTCATGATGCGATTCGCCAGCGCCAGGGCCATCTCCACGTAGGCCGGGTCGTTCAGCAGGGTCAGCGCCTGCAGGGGCGTGTTCGTCCGCGGCCGCTTCACCACGCAGGAGGAGCGGTCCGGCGCGTCGAAATTCACCATGCTCGGATAGGGCGCCGCGCGACGATAGACGATGTAGATCCCTCGACGGAAGCGATCTTCATTCGGCGACTCGACCCACTTGGGCTCGTTGCGGCCGGTCTGACGCCAAAGCCCGGGCGGTTGATACGGCATGATCGGCTCGCCGCCCATCTTCGTGGACAACAATCCCGCAACCGCGAGCCCGTTGTCACGAATCTGCTCGGCGCTCAGACGGAAGCGCGGACCGCGCGCATAAAGGCGGTTGTCCGGGTCGCGCTGCCGCAATTCTTCGGTCACGCACGAGGCCTGCCTGTAGGTCGCCGACATCACAATCGTCTTGTGCAGCCGCTTCATGGACCAGCCCTTGTCCATGAATTCCACAGCCAGCCAGTCCAGCAACTTCGGATGGGTCGGCGGCTCGGACTGCGTTCCAAAGTCCTCCAGGGTCGCGACAATGCCCCGCCCCATGATCTCAGCCCACCAACGGTTCACCGTGACGCGCGCCACTAGGGGATTCTCCCGGTCGACCAACCACTTCGCGAACCCGAGTCGATTCTTCGGCGCATTGCCGCTCAGCGGATGCAACACATCCGGCGTGCCCATCCCGACCTCCCGACCTGGGCTGAGATACTCGCCGCGTTTCATGATGTGGGTCTTGCGCTGCTCATCCATCTCCACCATGACCAGGGTCGTCGCGGGCTTGATGGCGTCGATGCGCTTCTTCAGGTCCGCCTCCTCCGCGCGCAGCTTCGTCAGCTTTGGATGGCTCTTCTCGAAATGCTCGCGCAATTGCTTCTTCTCCTTCCGTGACGGTTTCCCCTTCTTCAGGATCGCCGCAATCTCGGGGGTGAGATCGAACTGCCCCGGCTCGCCGGCAATCGCGGAAAAACGCATGCGCCCGATGGTCCGCCCCCCGCCGTAGTTTTGCGTCAACGTGAAGACCAGCTCCACCCCCGCGTCGCCCTCGATCGGCTCGGCCAGGCCGAAGCTCACCCAGTGGTCCTTGCTGAATTCGCCGGCGATCGCCCAGCCGTTCTGGCGATCCTTCGTCTTCCCGTCGAACAGCTTCTCCGGCTTGAAGTTGGCCTGAAAAAAATCGGCGGTCGGATTGACCGGCGAGAGTTTCTTCAAGGTTTCGCCATTGCCGGCGTCGATGGCGCGCGCCACCTCCAGTTCCTGCAGCACGAAATTCGGACGACCGGCCAGCTCGTTGCGGCCAGGCCCCTTGGACGGCAGCTTGTCGTGCGTCAGCGTCTCCAACTTGATCGCGGCAACCTTGGCCAGATCGGTCTTGGCGCGCACGGTGTAGACCGCATTCTGCGGACTCTTCCCGGGCAGCAGCAGACTTCCGTCCTCCAGGACTTCATGCTTCTCCGGCGCACTGCTTTCGAAGGCCACGATTTCCATCGTCTCCCATTGCGGAGTCGTTCCCATCGCCTTTCGCATCCGCGCCTCCCAGGACTTCAGTTCGACAGCGACTTCCTTGGCGACCGCCTTCGTCTCCGCCTCCTTCTTCGCCAACTGCGCGCGCAACCCGTCCAACCGCTTCCGCTCCGCGTAAGGCAGGGGAAGATCCATTTTCGGACCATAGAAGTCGAAGGACACGCCCTTGCCGCTCGGGTTGCGCACCTCTACGGGCGTGTTGTTGAAGTAGGCGAAGATCTGGTAGTAGTCCTTCATCGAGAAGGGATCATACTTGTGATTGTGGCACCTTGCGCAATCCAGCGTCGTGCCCAACCAGACCGTTCCGGTGGTGTTGACCCGATCCATCACCTGGTTGACCCGGTTCTCCTCCGGATGCACCCCGGCCTCAACATTGCAGGTCGGCGTCCGATGAAACCCCGTGGCGATCTTCTGATCGATTGTTGCGTCGGGCAGCAGATCCCCGGCAACCTGCTCGATGGTGAACTGGTCGAAGGGCATGTCCGCGTTCATCGCCTCGATCACCCAGTCCCGATACGCCCAACTGTCGCGCAACTGATCCGCCTGAAAGCCGTTCGAATCCGCATAGCGCGCCGCGTCCAACCAAGGCCTCGCCCAGCGTTCCCCATAACGCGGGGACTTCAACAAACGATCGACAACCTTCTCATAGGCGCTGTCGGAATCGTCCGCCAGAAAGGCGTCCAACTCCGCCACCGTCGGCGGCAGTCCAATGAGATCCAAGGAAACCCGCCGCAACAACCGCGCCTTGTCCGCCGGCTTCGAGGGCTTCAATCCTTCGGTCCCCAAACGGTCATAGACAAAGTAATCGACGCCATTGATCGGCCAGGCGGAATCGACTTTCGGAAGTTCGGGGCGCTCCGGCTTCACGTATGCCCAATGAAGCGAGTCTCCCTTGCCGGCCGGCCAGTCGGCGCCCTGCTCGATCCACGAACGAAGCAGACGGATTTCCGCCTCGCTCAGGGCCGGCGCCTCCTTCGGCATGCGCTGCTCAGGATCGTCGGACAGAAGACGCTGCAACAACAGGCTCTCACCCGGCTTGCGCGGTTCGATGACCGCAACGCCGGAATCGCCGGGCATGAAGGCCTCCCGCCGATTGTCCAGCCGCAGCCCTCCCTTTTTCTGCGCGCCGTGGCATTCAAGACAATGCCGCTGGAATATCGGCTCGATATCCCGCTCGAAATCGATCGTCGCCGCGCTGCCCGGCATCGCAGCAAACCAGGCCAGAGCCATGCCAGCGACTACACTCTGTTTCTCGAGCCTTATCATTTCCTACCATTCATAGAACATGCCATCTGGTGTGGCCACGCCTTTTTCAACTGCCCCTACGCCAGATCCTGCCGAAGCCGCCGCAGCCCCTCCTCCATCGAAACTTTCGGTCGGTAGCCGAAATCCCGCTTAGCGGCGCTGATGTCGAACCAGTGCGCAGTCGCCAATTCCCGCGCCACGAATCGCGTCATGCGCGGCTCGCTCTTGATGCCAATCCCGTTGTAGACCGTCTCCAGGACACAGCCTGCGAAATACGCCAGGCCCGGTGAAATCGTCTTCTTCACCGGCGGGATGCCGGCGCAATCGAGAATCTGATCGATGAACTCCCAGACCACGACCGGTTCGTCGTTGGTGATGAAGTAGGCCTTGCCCGCAACCTCCGAACCCGGCGCCAGATTGTCGGCGGCAAGCAGGTGCGCTTCGGCCGCGTTGTCGATGTAGACAGCGTCCACCTTGTTCGCGCGGCGGCCGATCCTGCGGAGCTTCCCGCTCCGCCCGCGTTCAATGATGCGCGGAACCAGGTGATTGTCGCCCGGCCCCCAAATCAAATGCGGTCTCAGCGACACCACCGCCAACTGCTCGCTGTTCGCGGCCAACGCCAACTTCTCCGCCTCCGCCTTGGTCTGCGGATAGGGCGCATGAAAATGCGCCGGATACGGGACCGATTCATCGACGCCCTCCATGTCGGAGCCGTCAAACACCACGCTCGGCGAACTCGTGTAAACGAGTCTGCTCACGCCGTGCTTGCGGCACGCTTCAATGACGTTCTTCGTGCCCTCGACATTGGCGCGGTAGTAATCCAAGTATTCGCCCCACACGCCGGCCTTGGCGGCGACATGGAAAACGACATCACAACCGGCCACTGCCTTGGACACCGCTTCGGCGTCCGCGATATCGCCGCGAAATTGCTCCACGCCAAGCGCCTGCAACGCCGGGTAATCACCGCGCGAAAGGCTGCGGACGTCATCGCCGCGATCACGCAACATTCGACAAATCGCGCCGCCGAGAAAACCTCCCCCGCCTGTGACGAGCGCCTTCATATCCGCCCCTCCGCCCAAACGGCGAGTTTCTCGCGGAAGATCTTGGCGTTGTGCCGGATATCCACCGGGAATTTCGGATGAAAAAGAATGGTCTTGATGTCCTCGGTCAATTCGCTCGCCGCGCCCAGCTCCAGAAGCTCCTTGCGGATTCGCCCTTGTTCGGCCGCCGGCGTTCCCGCCTCCATTTCCACAAACATCACCGGCTCAACGTCTCCGCCCCGCTTCACCCCGACCAGGGCGGAGCGGAAAACATCGCCATGATTGTTGAAGATCGCCTCGCACGGAATGGTGAACAACGTCCCCTTCCCCGTGATCACCCGATGCGACTTCCGACCGCACATCCAAAGTCGGCCCAAATCATCCAGGTAGCCCACGTCACCCATGCGGTGCCAGAACGAGCCGTCGCCCGCATCCTGAATCTTCGCCAGTCTGGTCGAGGACTCCCGATTGAAATACTCGCGCGTGGCATTCGCGCCCTTGACTGTGATCTCGCCCATTTCGCCGGCCGGAACGGTCAACCCATCGCTCCACTGTTCGATGGGTTCATCGGTGATGCGGATGATCCGCACAGCCAAATCGTCCAGCGGCTTCCCGACACAGACCCCCTTGCCTTCCTTCGTCGCGAATTGCGTGTCGGCGATGATCTCCCTGCTGCCGATCGAGGCCACAGGCAAACATTCCGTCGCGCCGTAGGGCGTCACAATTTCGGCCTCGCCGGACAGCATCTTTGAGAATCGTTCCAACACCGCCGGCGGCACTGGCGCCCCGGCAGAGATCACCCGTTTCAAAGTCGGCAACTCGACGTCGTTGGCCTCGCCGTATCGTCCCACCCGATTCACCAGGGCCGGGGAGCCGAACATCGTCGTCGCTTTAAAAAAACGGATGGGCTCGATGATGTTCGCCGGATCCACGCTGCCCGGTTTCGTGAAATCCATCTGCGGAATGACGGCCGTCATGCCCAAGGCCGGCGCGAACAGGGCGAACAAGGGAAAGGTCGGCAAATCGACCTCGCCGGGTTGAATATTGTAGATCCGCCGGATCTTCTCTACCTGGTCGGCAAAGGTCCCGTGCGTGTAGACCACCCCCTTGGGAATGCCCGTGCTGCCGCTGGTGAACAAGATTGCCGCGACCTCCTCGGCCTTGGTCTCCGCCATCGAATAGTCCGCAACGCCCTCGCCTTCGGCGATGACCTTGGTCAGCGTCGTCCCTCCCCAAAACAACCGAGGTCCGACCGTGACCAGGGTCTTCAGCGTCGACTTCGCCCACCCCATCAGGATTCGGGCCGCGTGCGCCTTGGGAATGCCGATGAACGCCTCCGGTTCCGCCTCCTCCAGACACTTGCCCAGGTTCTTCACGCCCATGCCGGGATCGACGAACACCGGGACCGCGCCCGTCTTGAACAGGGCGAAGGTCAGCGCAAAGAAGTCCAGGCTGGGCGCGACCATCAGGACGGTCCGCACACCGCGTCGGATGCCGCTGGATTCCAGGCCGGCCGCAATGGCGTCGCTGCGATCGTTCAGTTCCGCGAAGGTGAACTGCTCAAACGAAAGCCCCCCCCTGCCGTCGCTCCCGGTCGGAAGAATCACCGCGGCCGTGTCCGGCTGCTTCACTGCCATGGCGGGCAAATGGGAGGCGATGTTGACGGAAGTCATGGCTGAGAAATCCCAAATCCCAAGCTCCAAACTTCAAAAAAGTTCCAAGCTCCAAATCCCAAATGGAGCCCCGGGGCACGATCAGGCCGTCCACTCGCAGGAATGATGCGCAGCCGGTCAGGCAACCGCGTCCCGGACAATTCAAACCAACCGCCCCGGAGGGGCGATCCAACGGCAACCGGTAGATGGAAGGCGCGCAGCGCCCGCACACACCGGCTACCTTCTCGCCGTCCATCCGGGACATTCGAATGCGGAAATCGGAACGCGGAAATCGGAACGGTCTTGATTCCGCATTCCGCAATCTCCATTCCGAATTCAGTTGATCGCTCCGGGACTGCGACAGCCCGCGCCCCAGGAACGCCTTTTGTAACTTGGGATTTGGAGCTTCTTTGAGATTTGGAGCTTGGAGCTTGGGATTTCAT